>NZ_LR130778.1:2273806-2585075 GCF_900538275.1 Petrocella atlantisensis
TAAACCAATTGAGCAGTTATAAGCAGTGGCAAAATACTTGATTGTACATGTTGTACATAATATAAACAATTTTTGAGACATAAAAGACATGTCTTTGAGCGCCATATCCTATATAATAAAACCATTAGGATTAAGGAGAAAGATATGTTAGAGAATTTTATTTTTAGTGTCAGCAGTGCGGTACCCATATTCATGGTTATGATTGTAGGCTATTTTCTAAGAAAAAGAAAGGTCGTGGATGAAGCCTTTATAAAAATGGCGAATACTTTGGTATTCAATGTTGCTTTGCCCATTAAACTGTTTAGCGATGTGTTTAATACATCCTTGGATCAGAAACTAGACCTTAGATTTATTATCTTTATACTTTCAGGAACGGTTCTTAGTGTTGTTATCGTCTGGATTCTGATTCGGGGATTCATCAAAGATAAAGCAAAACTAGGGGCTTTTCTTCATGGCTCCTATAGAGGTAATTTTCTCTATATTGGCTTATCTCTTATGGAAAATGTAACAGGCTCCATCGGTTTTAAAGCCCCATTGGCCATTGCCTTTATCATACCGACCTACAATATTTTAGCGGTTATTATTTTAACATTAACTTGTACCCATAAAGATTTGTCAACAAACATTTGGGGTGTCATAAAAAATATCATAAAAAACCCTTTAATCATTGCGGTATTGCTTGGAATCTTAGCATCTAGAATGGGATTGAATCTACCACTAATGGTAACGAGAACCATGGGGTATTTTGAAGTACTGGCTACCCCACTTGCTTTAATTACCATTGGGGCATCCTTTAGCTTTGAAAAACTATCGGAAAATATAAACATATCCCTTCTGGCCAGTCTGTTTAAGTTGGTTATTATACCTGCATCTGCAGTTGCGGCTGCGTTACTAATAGGTTTTCCACATGAGGATATTTTGTTGATCTATATTATATTTGGGGTACCAACAGCCACAGTTTCTTATATCATGACTGTAGCCATGCATGGTGACAGAGACCTTGCCTCCAACATTATTATGACCACAACCATATTATCCAATATCACCATGACCTTGTTCATATTTCTTTTTAAGACAATGGGCATCATTTAACCACATCAACAGAACGCTCAGGTATTAGGATGGTATACATAAGTGGTATAAAAACCAACGTCAGTAAGGTCGATACCAGAAGGCCAAAAACCAGTGCTACAGCCATAGGTTTAAACAATTCACTATTAGATAGCAATAAAGGGATAAGGCCGGATATGGTCGTAACCGTTGAGAGTACAATAGGTCGTAAACGAATGCCGGAGGCTTCTTTTGCGGCCTCTTCTATGCTTTTTCCTTCTCTGCATTTGATATTGATATAGTCAATTAAGACGATGGCATTGTTGACCACAATACCAATTAAACTAATAATACCGATAAGTCCTGTAAAGGATATTGGCTGATTCATGAGAAACAGTCCGAAAAGTGCACCGGCAGAGGATAGAGGTACGGTAATCAGTACGATAAAAGGTTGTCGCATATCTTTAAACTGAAATAACAGAATTAAATAAATGGCAAAAACAGCAAAAACAGCGGCACTTCCTGCACTTCCGAAGTTCTCCTGAATCAATTCAGCCTCACCGTCAAAACTATAAGAAACATCCTCAAAATCTACATCAGAAAGCTTGGCATAAAGTGTCTCAAGAATGATAGGTCTTTGATATCCAAGGTAGATATCGCTATACAAAGAGATGGTATAATCTCCTTTGTATTTTTTTATGGTGGGTTGTTTTTCTACCAGTCCTATAGATCCTATATCTTTTAACAAATATTTATGACCGCTGATACTGGACTTAATCATTAGATTCTCGATATCACTTAATTGCTTGCCACTACTTCTAAGGCGAATATCGTATTCTTTTCCCTCACTTCGATAAGTTGAGGCTTCTCGTCCTCGTAGGGCAATACTCACCTCATTAAGAACATCGTATTTAAGTAGCCCTAAATAGGAGAGCTCGTTTTGATCTAACTTGATTTCATATTCAAGTTTTTTTCCGTCGTAATCGGTTCGAACATTTTTGGTCCCTTCAATATCCTCTAGTATAGCTTTCACTTCGGAAACGGTATCGTTGATTCTATCAAAATCACTTCCGGTGAAACGAAGGGCAATAGGGGCTTCGCTGGGAAAAGCATTTTCAAGTTCTTTAACAGTGGCCTTGCCACCCAATAGGCTCTCATCGATTTTTGCCTGGAGGTACTCAGCGTAAGGCGTGTTTTTAGGAAAAGAGGTTTGACTTAGATCCACGCGAAACATGATTTGAGCATTTTGAGGCAGTTGGGTATAGATGTTCATAGCTGTAAAGAATTTGGGTATACCACCACCTATAGCTGTGGTATACGATATAACCCCATCCTCTTTGGCTAGAATCGCCTCCACTTGATCGGAAATGGTCTCCGTCGTTTCCAAATCAATAATTTTTTCTGAGACGATATCCACGTACATAATGTTTTTGTCGGCTTTTGGGAAAAAAATAACCTCTAAGAAAAGCAGGGTACTGCCAAGTAGGGCAATAATGGCTATAACACTGATAACACTTAAGACTTTATGGTGCATCATACGGTCGAGCATCTTATAGCCAAATCTAAAATGAGCATGTTCTTTTCTATTTTTACTAGGTTTAAAAAACATATAGGCCAGTACCGGCGTAACAAAAACCGCAATGACAAAGGAGGATATTAAAGCTATGATTACCACCAATGGTAACCCAATAATATAATCACCAACTATAGAATTTAAGAACAATAGAGGAGAAAGGGTAGCAATGGTTGTTAAGGTAGAAGTGAAGACCGGTATAAGGACTTCTTTTGAACCGGATTCACAGGCGGTTAGTCTATCCATACCTTCGTCCAACTTATTCTGGATCGAATCACTCACAACAATCGCATTGTCGACAAGCATACCAAGAGCAACAATGAGTGCGATAATGGATACCTGATGAATGGGCGTGTCGACAAGGGGCATAATAATAAAAGTCATAATGATGGCAAGTGGGATGGCTGTTGAAACAATAATGGCGTTTCTAAAGCCCATACCAACAAAGACAACCAAAATAACTAAAATGATACCTTGAAGCAAGTTCATCATAAAATCATTGAGTGACACCTCAACATCTTCAGGTTGGAAGATGACTTCTTTAAACATAAGGTCCTTTGGCATGTCTTTTTTTATGCTTTCAAGGTTAGCTCGAACCGCCTTACCGATATTCAACACATTTTCATCTTGTTTGAAATAACCACTGAGTAAAATAGCGTTATGACCATTATCCTTGTACCTGATGTCGTTATCACGCTCAACCATGGCCACTGTTGCAATATCTTTTAGACGAAGTACAGAGTAATCGGTATCTGACATGCCGATGACAATATTTTCTATTTCCTCCAGTGATTCGAAGGATCCCGTAATATTTAGGGCGATTTTACTGGACGCGTTTTCAATGAGGCCGGAGGGAATCTCCAGATTTTGACTTCTAAGAAGCTCTATCAAGTCTTGATAGGATAAGCCAAGGCGATTGAAGGCGTTATGATCGACGGTCACTTGTACCTCACGCGTTATATCACCCATGAGCTCAAAGCGTGTAACCCCTTGTAAGTCTGCGAGACGTTTCATAATCCTTTCACCATATTCGCCAAGTTCCTCATATGTATAATTCTCTCCGGATAAAGCAATAATGATACCGGTGGTTTCTGCCAGATTGGTTTTTATCAAAATATCATGACATTCCGGGGGCAAGTCCGATTGAAGTTGCTGCATTTTTGTACCTAAAATCGCCCATGCTTTGTCTGTATCGCTACCATATTCAATTTCGAGGATAATGGTCGAAACGCTGTTGTTGGAGTAAGAAATACTGAAACTATAGCCTTCTAGGGTTTTGATTTCATCTTCTATTTTACTGGTGACAAGACGTTCTACATTTTCTTGAGAAGCACCGGGATAGATTGTAGTGATGATGGCTACTGAAGGGGTGACATTTGGTGACTCTTGTTTTGGCATATGATAATAGCTGTATGTTCCGAGTAGGAAAACAAGCAAGATAAACAGAAGCAAAATTTTTCGATTGATAATCACCGATTTAATCATCTTCTTTCACCTCATCTATGACGGAAATGACAGTACCTTCATCTATTTTCTTTATGTTTTCTAGGATCAAAAGATCGCCGATATTCAAACCGGTAACTATAATTCGGTCATCTAGTATTTCTTCAATGGTTATATTCTTACGCCGTGCTTCATGGTCCACTTGAACATAGACATAGGTTTCTCCATCTACAATGACAGCTTCAATGGGAATCAAGATGCCTTCTTTTTGACCCACCACAATCTCACATTCAACAATCTCGCCCATAAGGAAGTCTTGATGATCAACGGAAACTTCTAATTGGTACAGATGTGTGGAGATATCCGGTATGTTGGATTTTCTGGAAACCAAACCATTAATTCGTTTTTCATCCCTTAGAATACGAACATTGTCACCGACAGTAATCTTGGCGTAATCTTGTTGGGTGACACCAAGGGCAACCACAGCGCCATCTTTTCGTATGTAGACCACAGGTTGGCCGGCAGGGACCATTGTATTGACTTCATAAGGCAGACTTATAATTGTGCCACTGATAGGCGCCATAAGGGATGCATCTCTTATTAGTGATTCTTTATGCTCATAGAGCGTTCGTGCTTGCTCATAATTGCTATAATACAGATCCAGAAGGGATGGATCCGATCCTTCCATCACCGTCATGTAGGCTTGGTTGGCACGTTCATAATCTTTTTGCGCCAAGGAAGCCTCAAGGACCACAAGGTCATATTCCTTTTTGGATACAATGCCTTCATCATAGAGCTGCTTCATTTCATTAGAAGTGTTGAGTTTGAAATCATATGCTTCTTTTGCTTTTCCCAGTGCCAAACGTGCGCTTTCAACTTCTTGAGATGTAGCGCCTTTTTGTGCCAGTTGATACTGGGCATAAGCAGCTTCCATAGCTTGTCTTGCACCGTCAAGTTCATAGGTCATATCAACGGTATCCAAAGTGACAAGTTGTTCACCTGCTTCTACAACATCACCTTCTTTAACATCGATTGTCTTTATCTTACCTGGACTTTTAAAGCTTAAAGATTGCACACTATCTGTTTGGACAGCACCAATATAGGAGAGTACTTCATCATACTTGGTGATCTCTATGGGCATAACAGAAACTGGAATAATAGACTCTGTTTCTTCTACCATCTTCTTAAGCTTGGTCTGATTTCTTTGTACAACAATAATACCTATAATAGAGGCGATTACGGCAAAAACAATAAGCACCTTTGTGATTTTTTTCCACTTCATGGTAATCCTCCTATTCACAGATCCCTTTTAATAAATAGCCATAAGCAATTCTGCTTTTCTCTGCAAAACTTTCCCCTGTATGGCCAAGACGAATTAATTCTGTACTGATACCGCGCAAACAATTAAAAAGCAGTTCTATATCAATATCTGCTCTTAGATGACTACGTTCTTTTACGAGCTCAAATAATTCTGCCAGTAGCCAACGCATCTCTTGAATTTGTCTTTCAATCTGTGGACCATTACCGGGGTATTCTAATAAGACTTCTGTTAAGTATTTACCATGTAACTTAGAAAAGGTCAGAAGAAAAGTGTCAATCAAGTCCTCTATCATAATTGTGTCAGCTTCTGTTTTTAATCTTTCTTTTAGATGATGTTGCACTTCATTCATATCTCTATTAATAACGTCTAATATAGCATCCTTTTTTGAGCCGATGATTTTATAGAGTGTATTCTTAGCAAGACCGGAAGCCGTGGCCAACTGATCCATGCTCCAACCTTTAACGCCTTTTGTATTCAAAAGTAACTTCGTATTGTCTAAGATCAATTCTAAAACATGCTCATTATTGTATTTCATATTATCACCTCTTTATACTAATATAGTTCATATAGTATAAAAAAGTCAAGGCTGATTGAAAGCTAAATTGGATTTGACAAAAAAATAAATACTCTATACAATAAAGCCATTAGAATGGTTTTTGAAAGAAGGTATATTGCATGTCAATCTTGGAACCAGCACTGGCGCAAAAATTCATAGAAAAAACAGCTAAAAATCTTGAGTTCAACATTAACATTATGAACAATCAAGGTATTATTATAGCAAGTAAAGATGCTTCTCGTATTGGTGACTTTCATGAGGTTGCTTCAAGTATGTTAAACGGTACAATGGATACTGGGGTAGTGGATGAGAATCAAAAGTTCCTCGGTACCAAACCGGGTGTGAATATGTTTATAGATTATAAGCATAAGCATGTTGGTGTCATCTGTGTAACAGGGAATCCGGAAAATGTAAAGGCGTTTGCCGGTCTGGTCAAAACATCTATGGAGGCCATGCTTGAATATGAGCTTCAGATGGAAGGTGAGCGTCGTCGTAAGAATAAGGCAGAGCAGTTTTTATATTACGTATTGTTTAATGAGACGGTAGATCTTGCAGTGGCCGGGAAAATGGCAGAAGGCTTAGAGCTAAAAAGAGATATCCTTAGGGTATGTATACTCATTAAATATGATGCCCAGTATCAACCTAGGAAAATAATAGAGGCACTTACAAAAGCGGAAGGCCATTCCTACCAGGATATTATAACGGTAGCCAGAAACGATGATATCATCTTGTTTAAGGCTTTGAGTGGTGACTTAACCGAGTCCATCCAAGGTTATAAGGAATTGCTGGATGCGTATATACAGTCCTTTGTTAAAAGGCTGCCGGAAGGTTATCAAGAGGATAAGATTTGCTTTTTTGTAGGTTCCTTACAGATGGACATACATCATTTTAAAGAATCTTTTATCCATGCTCAAGAGTTAGGACTTCGAATTAAAGCGGATAACGGTACTTATTATTTTAATGAACATGTTTTGGATTATTATAGAAGTCTTGCAACAATCAAAGCTTATGATAATGCTTTTAATGTCTATGATATGCTGCTTTCAGAAGATGATCAAATTCAACTCATTGAAATTGTAGATGCCTTGTATAAGAACAATTATAATGTTGTGTACACCGCTAAGGACCTTTTTATTCATAGAAATACTTTGCTCTTTAGGCTGAATAAGCTAAAAGGCTTGCTTAATATTGATCCTATTGCCAATGCAAGTGACCGAGAGTTTTTCAATGAATTGGCCTATTATTTTAAACACAAGTAGAAGGCGCTAAATATAACATACTAGGCATAATAGACGAAATAATTCAAGATGAGACCAATATTTGTACATACCATACAAGTATTGGTCTCATTTTAATATAGGAAGGACATGTTCATTCATGTTGACCCACGTTATAATGATGTTAGTCAAAAAAAGAACCGTTAATAATTGGATATAGGAGGCACAACATGAAAGTAGGATTTATTGGACTTGGCATCATGGGTAAACCCATGAGCAAGAACTTAATTAAAGCAGGACATGAACTGGTGGTTTGTGATTTCAATAAGGGTGCTGTAGATGAGATTGTATCTCTTGGTGCGACATCTGCGGAGAATGGCGCAGCGGTTGCAAAGGTATGTGATGTCATCATTACCATGTTACCGAATTCACCCCATGTAAGAAGTGTGGCACTTGGAGAAAACGGGATTATGGAAGCGGCAAAATCAGGTACTGTCGTGATTGACATGAGTTCCATTGATCCTGTTGAGAGTAAAGCGATTGGCGATAAACTAGCGACTATCGGTGTTGATATGTTGGATGCACCTGTAAGTGGTGGTGAACCCAAGGCTATTGACGGCACACTATCCGTTATGGTAGGTGGTAAAAAAGAAACCTTTGATCGTTTCTATGATTTATTAATGACCATGGCAGGTTCAGCCGTCTATGTTGGTGAACTTGGATCCGGTAATATTACAAAGCTGGCCAATCAGATTATCGTAGCCCTTAACATCTCAGCTGTATCAGAAGCTTTGACTTTTGCTAGTAAAGCGGGGGCAAGTCCGGAGTTGGTTTATCAAGCCATTCGTGGTGGATTAGCAGGATCTACAGTACTGGATGCTAAGGCACCTATGATGTTAGATCGTAATTTCAACCCGGGCTTTAAGATAGAATTGCACATCAAAGATCTAACAAATGCTTTAAATGCCAGCCATGCAGTTGGGGCAGCCGTACCACTCACAGCTCAAGTCATGGAGATGATGCAAGTACTTAAGAGTGATGGCTTCGAGAAAGAAGATCATTGTAGCCTATTGAAGTATTATGAGAAGTTAACCAACGTTGAGATTAAAAGAGCTTAAGTAAGATTAGATTATTAATCTAGGATTGAAAGGAAGTATAAGATGACGTCAACAATTGTGAAAATGGATGTTTACCCTGTTGCAGGTAAAGATTGCATGTTATTAAATCTTAGCGGTGCACATGCACCTTATTTTACCAGGAATATTGTCATACTGACAGACAGCAATGGCGATACAGGCCTTGGAGAAGTACCGGGTGGAGAGAAAATTACCAAGGCATTAGAAAAGACCAAAGAACTGGTCGTCGGTACCAGTATCGGTGATTATAAGAATACGCTTCTTAAGGTTCAAAAATCTATGCAAGGCGACAAAGAAGATGTAAGGGGTCAACAGACCTTTGATCTTAGAACAGGTGTACATGTTGTAACAGCTATTGAAGCCCCTTTACTGGACTTGCTAGGTAAATACTTGGGTGTTCCTGTGGCTTCACTTCTTGGTGAGGGTATGCAAAGAGATAAGGTAAGAATGCTGGGCTATCTATTTTATGTAGCCGATCGAAAAAAGACAGATTTACCCTATGACAGCAATCCTGATAGCGATTATGATTGGTACCGTTTACGCCATGAAGAAGCGATGACACCGGAGGATATTGTTGCTCTGGCTAAAGCATCCAAAGAAAAATATGGCTTTTCAGATTTTAAGTTAAAAGGCGGCGTACTTGAAGGTAAAGAAGAGATTAAGGCGGTAAGAGCTTTAAAGGATGCTTTTCCTGAAGCAAGGATTACTTTAGATCCTAATGGTGGTTGGTTACTCCAGGATGCTATAGAGCTTTGTAAGGACCTACATGGTGTATTAACTTATTGTGAAGATCCCTGTGGCGCAGAAGGGGTATTTTCAGGTAGAGAAATCTTGGCGGAGTTTAGAAGAGCAACAGGTCTACCGACAGCAACCAACATGATCGCCACAGATTGGCGGGAAATGACCCATTCCATGGCCTTACAGTCCGTGGATATACCTCTTGCGGACCCACATTTTTGGACCATGTCCGGATCGGTTCGTGTGGGTCAGATGTGTCATGATTTTGGTTTGACTTGGGGTTGCCATTCGAACAATCATTTTGATATCTCATTGGCCATGGTGGCACATTCTGCGGCTGCTGTACCGGGCAATATTAATGCCATAGATACCCATTGGATATGGCAGGAGGGCGCAGAGAGACTAACGAAAGCGCCAATGGAAATCATAGATGGCTGTATAGAAATCTCAGCAAAGCCGGGACTTGGTATTGAGGTGGATATGGATCAAGTCAAGCGTGCCCATGAAGTCTACATAGCTAATTGTCTTGGCGGTAGAGATGATAGCATCGGGATGCAATACCTTATACCGGGTTGGCGATTTGATCCAAAGAGACCTTGTTTGGTTCGATAAATAGAAGAAGTTGAATAAACTAAACAATCTAAGCAAACTAAAGTACCTATAACTTGAAATGATTCAAGTTTATAATAGGAATACAAGTGAAAAAGGAGAAGAGAAATGAAAAAAGTATTGGTACTGCTTATGGTGGTGTTATTAGTAGCGACAAGTTTGGCGGGATGTAAAAAAGAAGAAGCAACGACCTTTGATGGGAAAAATGTAAGAGTCGTCATCGGTTCCACATCAACAACTGGGGATTCGTATATGATTGCTGACATGGCGATGCGTTATTTGTCAAAAGCGCTAAATGCAAACACAAAAGTAGATGCTGTTGGGGCAGGACCTGCGTTTGAGACATTGGCTAAAGCAGATCCGGATGGTAACACAATTATGATGTTCCATGATATGACCTACCTTGGCATATCCTTTGGCGCTTTTGATGAGCAATATGGTCTTGAGAACATGGTGATTGGCCCCCGTATCGGACTGAATCCTGGTGGATGTTTTGCGGCATCAGCAGATGCACCTTATGATGATATGAAAGAAATGGCGGACTACTTAGCCGCCAATCCAGATGAAATCGTACGTGCAGCGGTTGAAGCCGGCGGTGTGTCTCATATCGGTTTCATATCCTATTATGAATGGGTTGTAGAAGCTTATGGTCAAGATGTGGCCGACCGAATTGTTGTCGTTGTTGGTGGTTCCACAGCAGAAAAATCTCAAATGCTTTGGGATGGTAACACAGATATTATTTTTGCCGACTATTCTTCTTTACTTCAATATACTGAAGAAGGTGTGGAAGACCAACTTAAGATGAAGTTTGTAGCTTTACTAGATAAGATTGATGGAACGGATATCCCTACTTTTGCAGATCTTGGTGTAACTTTAAACGGCGAGCCTTTTGCATTCTCAAAAGAGTTTGTTATCTACCTTCCAAAAGAAACACCTCAAGCTTTTGTAGATGAACTTGATAAAGCAGCTCTTGAGATTTCAAAAGACCAAGCCTTTATTGATGATATGGCAAAACAGAAGTACAAGGTGGCATACTTGCCATCAGCAGATGCAAAAACTCATACTATGGCAAAAAGAGATTCTCTAGATGCTTTAATTAAAGCAGCACCATCACTTGATGTATTAACTGTACAATAAGGTACTTGTGATTTAAAATAGTGATTAAGACTTGTGAGGGTAGAATGTACGTCCTTCTACCCTCATTTTTCATTTAAGACAACACATAGAAATAAGATCTTAAGTAACATACAGAAGGAGCATAAACAATGTCAGACTTATTTAGAATCAAAATTGTTTACTCACAATCCCATACAATAGGACCAAAAATCATATTCGGTATACTGGTTATTTTTTCTTTGATTCTTTTGATTCAAGCTATAATGAAAGCAAAGAAAGAGAATCGTCCATTATTGGATTTAAAGCACAAACATTTTTTTATTGAAAATTATGATCGAGTGAAAATATTCGGTACAGGAATACTCTTGATTTTATATATCATGACCATGAACCTTTTAGGCTTTATTCCGGCTGGTATCTTATTCATATCCTTATTCAACATCCTTTACAAAGGCAGTCGAGAAGTAAAATCAATCCTCATATCGATTGGGATCGCCATTTTAGAGACAATGTTGGTATGGTTTATATTCGGTTACATGTTTGGAATTACATTACCATAGAGGTTATTGTGTGAATTGTTTTGACACTGTAATCCAATAAGAAAGGGAAGATGATAGAGATGATAGAGTTTGGTATTTTAGAAGGTGTAATAGCACTACTTGGCGTGGTTATAGGTATTATATTTGGTGCACTTCCGGGCATGACAGCAACAATGGCGATCGCAATTTTTTTGCCTTTGACCTACGCTTATGATTTGACCACATCCGTATATCTATTATTAGGGTTATATGTAGGTGGTATCAGCGGCGGTCTCGTACCGGCGATTCTCATGAATATACCAGGAACACCATCCTCGGTTACAACCGGTTTTGATGGACATCCTATGGCAATGAAGGGTGAAGGGGTAAGAGCACTTAGAATAGGGATTACAGCGTCTTTGTTCGGCGGCATACTCAGCTTAGTGGTATTAGCCTTATTCACACCGGTATTGGCGCGACTTGCCATTAAGTTCTCCGCAGTTGAAAAATTCTTAATCATACTTTTTGCCATGACGGTTATTGCCGCCTTGTCCAAAGGGAAAATGACAAAAGGTATATTCACCGGATTTTTAGGCGTTTTTATATCCCTGATGGGGGTATTTCCGGATAATCAAACACTAAGACTGGTTCCCTCTATGTTCTCTATGGAATTACGAGATGGGTTCCAACTTTTACCCGTACTGATTGGACTCTTTGCTTTTTCACAGCTTTTCCAAGAAGCTGAAAAAGGGATGAAGCAAACCATGATGCATACGGATATACTAAAAGGACATCAGTCCAAAAAGTTTTCATTTAAAGATTTTAAAGGACAATTTATTAATATGTTTAGATCCGCCTCCATAGGCACTTTTATGGGAATTTTGCCGGGTATTGGCGGTAGTGCAGCTTCCTTATTGGCCTATTCTCAGTGTAAAACATTTTCAAAAGATCCAGAAAAATTAGGTACAGGCGCAGTTGAAGGATTGGTTGCCAGTGAATCATCTAATAATGGTTTGACCGGTGGTGCTCTAGTACCACTATTGTCTCTTGGGATTCCCGGTGACAGCACAACAGCTGTTCTAATTGGAGCATTTATCCTTCAAGGTATACAAGTAGGGCCTTTGTTTATAACTCAAAATCCTGTCATATGGAACACCATATTATTTGCCTTGTTAATTGCCAATATTTTCATGTTCATTGTTATGTTCTATCCCATCAAATATATCGCTAAGATAATCAATATACCCAAAAACAAGTTATACCCAGGTATCATCTTGCTTTGTATTGTAGGGGCTTTTTCAACCAGAAGCGGAAATATGGTAGATGTATTTACCTTGGTTATATTTGGTCTTGTAGGTTATATATTTTCTAAGTTGGATTTACCGGTTACGACCTTCCTAATTGGCTTTATCTTAGGACGTGACCTTGAGAAATACTTTATTGATTCTCTAAAAGGTTCAGGGGGAAGTCTCAGTGTCTTTTTCTCAAGACCGATAGGGTTAGTGGTTTGGGTTCTTATTTTTGCTTCTTTAGCCTATGCCTTTTACGATAATCGAAAACATCATAAAGGTGCAAGTGTTTAGAATAAGTGAAAATTAATAAGTAAGGAACAACAATGTGTGGTGTACAATAAGAGGAGATCAATATGGATAAAAAACCATTATTAATTAGAGTAAATCCTATGGACAATGTGGAAATTGTCGTAGATGAAGCGGGTATAAAAGCCGGCACAATCCTATCAGATGATTTAACCGCAGTTGAAGATATACCTCAAGGCCATAAGATAGCCCTTCAAAATCTTGAAGTGGGTGATACCATTATACGATATGGTGAGGTTATAGGCTATGCCAAATCAACCATACAAAAAGGCAGTTGGATTGATGAAACATTGGTGGTGCTTCCGGCAGCTAAGCCACTAGAAGAGCTGTCTGTAGCCACCAAAGTCCCTGAGCCCTTGCCAGTGCTGGAAGGTCAAACTTTCCTAGGCTATAGAAACAAAGATGGTCGCGTGGGTACCAAAAATATGCTCGGCATTACGACCAGTGTTCAATGTGTTGAAGGTGTACTTAATATTGCCGTTGAACAGATAAAAAGTCTATTGCCAAATTACCCTTATGTGGACGGCATCATGCCTATTAATCATAATTATGGTTGTGGGGTGGCCATCAATGCACCTGAGGCAATTATACCCATTAGAACCCTTCGGAATCTATCCACACATCCGAACTTTGGTGGTGAGATGTTGATGGTGAGTTTGGGATGTGAGAAGCTTATGCCGGAGCGTTTGTTTCCGGATATCATGCCTGAAAACTTGGTGATGTTACAAGATGAGATGGGCTTTATGCCTATGGTTGAAGCCATTGTTTTTAAGGCAAAGGTCATCTTAGAGCGTTTGAACAAAAGGGTCCGAGAAGTATGTCCTGTATCAGACTTGGTTATTGGGTTACAATGCGGTGGTAGTGATTCTTTTTCAGGCGTAACGTCTAATCCGGCGGTTGGCCACGCAGCAGATCTACTGGTTCGAGCCGGTGCTACGGTACTTTTTTCAGAGGTATCCGAAGTGCGAGACGGTGTGCACTTATTAACCCCAAGAGCCATCAATCAAGAAGTAGGGGAAAAACTCAAAAAAGAAATGGCATGGTATGATGATTATCTAGCCAGAGGTTGTGTGGATCGTGATGCGAACCCCACACCTGGCAATAAAAAAGGCGGTTTGGTCAATATCGTAGAAAAATCCCTAGGTTCAATCGCAAAATCAGGATCATCAGCGATTGTTGAAGTTTTGTCACCGGGCGAGAAGGCCACTAAAAAAGGCCTTGTTTATGCCGCGACACCGGCCAGTGATTTTGTATGTGGCACATGTCAGCTTGCTTCCGGTATCACCATGCAAGTCTTTACTACAGGTAGAGGCACACCTTATGGCCTTGCTATGGCACCTGTCATCAAGGTTGCCAGTCGAAATGAATTGGCAGACAGATGGCGTGATCTCATTGATATCAATGCCGGAAAGATTGCCACAGGAGAAGCGACCATAGAGTCTGTCGGACAGGATATCTATGATATGATCCTTGACGTTGCCAGTGGTAAGAAGCAGACGTGGGCAGACCGTTGGGGCATAGAAAATGCCATATGTCTTTTTAATCCGGCCCCTGTAACCTAAAGGGTTGGTGGACTTATTTATAACCTGAGCGTATTCAATCAAGGAGGTAGTAAATGTTTAGCATAGATGATTTAAAAGGCGTGATTCCACCGATTATCACGCCGGTAGATGAAAATGAAAAGGTGGATGAAGAAGGGCTTAAGAGGGTCATTGACTATGTTCTTGAAGGTGGTGTCCATGGTATTTTTGTTCTTGGAAGCAATGGTGAGTTCTATGCCCTTGATGAAGCCAGTCAGAAAAAAGCAGTAGAGATCACCGTAGCCCATGTAGGTAAGCGAGTACCGGTTTACGCCGGAATAGGCGCAATCACTACCAGTGCTTGTATAAAAACAGCTCAAATGGCTGAAGCGGCAGGTGCAGATGCGGTCACTTTACTGACCCCTATGTTTATCAATCCCAATGAAGAAGAGATGTTGCATCATTTTAAAGCCGTAGCAGACGCTATTAAAATACCGGTAATCTTATATAACAATCCTGGTAAAACCACCAACAATATTTCTTCAGCATTACTAAGAAAACTGGCGCAAATAGAAAATATTATTGGCGTAAAGAATACATCTTTAGATTTTGCACAAACCATTGAATATATTAGAGTAACGGAAGACATTTCAAGCTTTAAGGTTCTAAGCGGAACAGATTATTATATCTATGGTACTTTAGCTTATGGAGGTGTAGGATGCGTTGCCGGTACCGCTAATGTGGCACCTAAACTGGTCGTATCCATCTATGAAAAATATATGGCAGGCGATTTAAAAGGGGCCATGGAAGACCAATACAAGCTTATACCCCTCAGAAACACTTACAGCTATGGCAGTTTTCCAGTAGTTATGAAGGATTGTATGAACCTGTTAGGTCTAAAGGTGGGTCATCCTATTAAGCCTATAGACCATTGTAGTGACAGTAGAATGAATGACATAAGAAAAGTGCTTGTGAATTTGGACTTGATTGAACCCTCGATTTGAAAGGTGATAGATGAATGAAAACAATGAGAGAAGATGGTAATACAATTATAGGGAGCGCCATAGAAGCCGTATTGCCGGAAGCGGCAGTAATCAAAGCCCTTGAAAATAGGAAATTCTCAGGAAAAGTTGTTGTAATTGCCATTGGAAAAGCAGCATGGAATATGGCAAAAGCAACACAGCTAACTTTAGGTCAACAAATAGATGCCGGTCTTGTTATTACCAAATATGACCACGCAAAAGGACCCATTGACGGTTTTGAGATTGTTGAAGCCGGCCACCCGATTCCGGATGGAAATTCAGTATTAGGTGCTTCAAAGGCCATCGCATTGGTCGAAAATCTAAGTGAAGAAGACCATGTTATTTTGCTTGTATCAGGAGGTGGTTCAGCCCTTTTTGAAAAGCCAATGCCCGGTATTATGTTAGAAGACATCATGGATATAACGGAGCAACTCTTAGGATGTGGCGCTGATATTGTAGAGATTAACACGGTTAGAAAGCATCTATCAGGGGTGAAGGGTGGCAAATTCGCCCTACATTGTAAAAAAGCGTCTATTTTTGCCATAGTCCTATCTGATGTTATTGGTGATCGATTAGACGCCATCGCCTCAGGGCCGGCTTATCCGGATGGATCCACCTCTGAAGAAGCCCTTAAAATCATTAATAAGTATGATTTGACGGTTACAGATGAGATGTTAGAGGTTCTAAGCATTGAGACACCGAAAGAAATAACCAACTGTGAAACGGTGATAACCGGTAGTGTTAGCGCTCTATGTGACGCTGCGTCTGAATCAGCAAAAGCTCTGGGTTATCAGCCGATTATATTATCCTCCACCTTAGACTGCGAAGCCAAAGAGGCGGGTAAGTTTTTGTCCGCCATTGCGAGAGAAATACATAGTCATAAAACCCATCTCAAAAAACCAATTGCCATGATTGTAGGCGGTGAAACAGTGGTAAGAATTATCGGTAAAGGTATGGGCGGACGCAACCAGGAACTGGCCTTGTCTGCAGCCCTAGGTATAGAAGGTCTTGAAGGTACTTTGATTTTTTCTGTCGGTTCAGATGGAACGGACGGTCCTACAGACGCTGCAGGGGGTATGTTGGACGGCACCACCGCAATGAAGATCAGAGCAACCGGCATGGAACCGGAAGTTTATTTGGATAACAACGATTCTTACCATGCACTTCAAGCCAGCGGCGATCTCATTATGACCGGTTCGACCGGTACCAACGTGAATGATCTCATCGTTCTGCTGTGTAAATAAATAGACAGACAAGTAATTAGAAACATTTAGAATCATGTTTGCATAAAGAAAGGCATCTCTATGAAATGGATTAGACAGATTATCATATTACTACTGATGGTGGTACTGGGTGAGATTCTTAATAAAGTTTTTAAGATACCCATACCAGGCAACATTATGGGTATGATACTTATGTTGATGGCCCTTCAAACCGGTCTCGTCAAATTAGATCAAGTTGAAGGGATTAGCAAATTTCTACTGAATCATCTTGCCATCTTGTTCATACCGGCAGGCGTTGGTTTGCTAGCTGTAACGGGCATGCTAAGAGAAAGCTGGCATATATTGGTTTTTATAGCCCTTGTTACAACGATTCTGGTCATGGTGATGACGGCATTCGTGGTTCATGCTCTTAGGAGGTGGATGACATAGATATCCTGCTAACAGCACCCATTTTTTGGGTACTTATTTCCTTAATGGCATTTGAAATCGGCATTTGGATTAATATGAAAACTAAAATATCACTACTCAATCCATTGTTAATTGCCATCATTCTGGTTATCCTTATACTGACATTCTTAAATATAGATCTTGAAACTTATAACCAAGGTGGGCAAATCATAAGTTTTTTCCTAGGACCTGCAACGGTTGCTTTGGCCGTGCCACTTTATAAGAATAGAGTCTTGCTTAAAGCAAATGGCATACCCATACTAGCAGGCATAACCATCGGTTCCTTCGTGAGCATTCTATCGGTCATTCTACTGTCAAAGTTATTTGATATTGAGCATATATTAGGTCTATCTCTGGTTCCCAAATCTATAACAACCCCCATTGGGATAGAAGTATCTAAGCAGATTGGCGGTATACCGGAGATTACCGTAGCGGCCATTGTCATGACCGGTATTACCGGTGCCATCATAGCTAGACTTGTATTTAAAGTATTACGACTTAAGGATTCTGTCGCCATTGGCGTGGCAATTGGCACATCAGCCCATGCCCTTGGAACAGGTGAAGCCATTAAAATGGGTGAGGTAGAAGGTGCCATGAGTGGCTTATCCATAGGCATAGCAGGATTGGTAACCGTCATACTGGCGCCCTTGGTGATTCGACTGCTAGGTTATTTTTAGTTTATAGCAAAAGAAGTGTAGCTTCGCACGTTACACCTTGTTTAAATTTCAACATAAAAGGGGCTACCGGGAAATCAATGTCATTTAGTTAAGAAAAGAATGAAGAGTTTTGTGTTTATAAAAACATAAGGCTCTTTTTTAAAAAAATATAAATAACTTGAAAATTTTTTAAAATAATGTGGCGAAGCCTCTTGAACAAATTATATTTTAGGAGGTTATCACATGAAAGAGTACTTTGTTTCAACTGCAAAGAAATTATTGTTTAATGCAATTGAGGAAATGGAATAGATCTCGTCGCTTTTTGTTATGAATCCCGAAAAAGATTTTACCGGAAAATGTAAAATTGATTTAGGACATTCATGAAAAAGATATTACATTATACCTCTGTTATTATAAAAGTATAAGTAGTACGGAAAAGCCTTGAATGTGCTATAGCCTTTACTTTTTCTAATATTTTTATCTTGATGTCATTGATGTAGCAGATGAAGATGGAAATTCAAATCTGTACGTGATTACTTTTGTGCTCAAAGCAGCGAAGAAATTTTATGGAGAATACTATGAGAGAATTGCCAATCCATCTGGTATAATTAAAGTGGTAAATTGTCTACTTACACAACAAACGATAAATAACTAGTATTTAACTACGCCCTAAATAAGTAACGTTGAGACAGTAGTATTGATGCCTGGGGTAAATAAAAAGTGTGTGAAAAAGACTTGATATAAAGGTTCTTTGTGGTTTGAAAGCAAAAGTAAAAGTCCCAAGTATATAATCATGAAATCATCGCTCTGTGAGAATAAGATCAAAGACATGATTTTGAATGTGACAGAGCTATTAAGCGGTCATAATTTGACGTGTGTTCAGGATGGAAGTTGGTGGAAAATATGAATTATGAAGTGACCTATATGGGTAAAAAGAAAGTTACAGCTACAGTATATGCTGTATTGGCAGCTGTATTCTATGCAATAAATATGCCTTTTTCCAAGCTGCTGTTGACAAAAATTGAGCCTACATATATGGCGTCATTTCTTTACTTCGGTGCAGGAATCGGCATTGGAGTAATATATCTCCTAGGTAAGAAAAAACGGAAGACCACAGAAGAAAAACTTTCAAAAAAAGATCTGCCATATACAATTGGAATGGTAGTGTTAGATATAGCCGCGCCAATATTATTAATGATGGGACTGACAAGTGCAACATCGGCAAATGCATCCCTGTTAATTAACTTTGAGATTGTTGCTACTTCGATTATTGCGTTGGTTGTCTTCAAGGAATTAATTTCTCTGCGTTTGTGGGCGGCGATTGTGCTGATTACTCTTTCAAGTATGCTGTTGTCCTTTGAGGACGTGTCAAGCCTTCATTTTTCATATGGTTCGATATTTATTCTTGCTGCTGCCATATGCTGGGGATTTGAGAATAACTGTACGAGGAAGCTTTCATCAAAAAGTACATTTCAGATTGTAATACTTAAAGGGATATTCTCCGGGATTGGATCTCTCCTTGTTGCGTTGATTCGGAGGGAGCATTTTCCGCAATTATTCTATGTAGCATACGCAATGCTATTAGGATTCATAGCATACGGGCTAAGTATTTTCATGTATGTCAGAGCACAAAAAGAACTTGGAGCGTCAAAAACAAGCGCTTATTATGCAATCGCACCGTTTGTTGGAGCACTACTATCGTTTATTATTTTGAGTGAATCAATCAATGAATACTATCTCATTGCTCTGTTTATCATGCTAGTAGGCTCTGCACTGGTAGTCATTGATACAATGATTTTGAATCACTCCCATATTCATACACATATCTTTGTGCACACGCATAACGGAAGCACACATACCCACGAAATAGAACATTCACATAAGCATAAACATATTATGTCGAACAATAAACATTTTCACCAACATAAATAGAAATAGACGAAACGATATAATAAATAGAATAAAGTATAAATAAGGAAGGCACCCTGCGATGTAACCAAATCAGCGTAGAGTGCCTTAATCGCTTTTGGGCCTATTCATTTACATCCATTGTTATACCGGACATTTATACACTGTAAATTATCATCGTAAAGAGTAGCCTTTTCTATCAGCTACTCCAGCATAAAGGAACCTAAATTGACAATTGATTTTTCACTTCATCCAGCCCTGCATTTTATAACTGAACTTTTTGCTTTTCTTTACGTTTGCGGTAAATATCATCAGTGATAATATTCTAGTTAGCTTTAGTATGATAGTGATTGAGAAGGTGCAGATCAGTTGCTTAACCAATGTAGTAAACGCAAAGTAGGGTTTGCTAACTGAGAGGATTAGAAAAAATAAATAACATAAAATATAATTGACAATCTATATGTTATAACTTATAATAATAACTATAATCAAACGTTATACTGTAAAAGAGAGGAGCATTGATTATGAGAGTCATTTTACGCAAAGAAAACAGTTCAACCAGCAACCTGCTGTTCGTTTACAATATAGGATATTCGAGAATCCATAAAAAAAGTTTCCATCTTTCCAGCCTGCTTCAAATTATGAGCAAGTTTAACAAGACGGAGACAGCGACACGCATGGCCCTATCACGTGCCTGCAAGGCTGGGATACTAGAAACTAGTAAGCCTGGTAAAGAGGTGGTGTATACTTTGACGCCGGTAGCTCTACAGTTTATTCAAGCATGGAACGTAGATGCGCAATCTTGCTGGAAGCGATTTGCTCTTCGAAAAATACCATGGGAGGGTAAATGGCATTTTATCCACATATCTCTGAACGACTCAACTAAAAGGGGTGAGTTGAGTGAAAAGCTACTTCAGGCAGGGTATGTACAGATTAACACACAGACATGGCTTAGCACCAATAATCGAGATGATACAGTAAAATCCATTCTCGGGGATATCGGTGTTGAGGCAGATATGGCATCTGTATATGGAGAACTTGAAGTGAGCATGGACATGGGAAGGTTTTTAGATAAGACCTATGGGCTTCCCAAGCTAGCAAAGAAATATATAGAATTTGTAAACGCCTATCAACCCATGTTGGATCAACTTAATGAAGACCTATCCACCGTAAAAGAAGGTAAAGCGTTACAAGTATTGCACGGGTTGGGATATGCGTATTTCTCCATTGCGACGGGGGACCCGATGCTACCCCGAATGCTGTTACCAGAGTGGCCTGGGGATCAGGCAACGGCGCTCATGCACGATCTGCAGAAGATACTTGAAAGCACGTCATGGGAGTATCTCAAAGATTTCAATTAAAGAATTTTATATGTGAAAGGAAAATTATTGTGGAAATCCAGAATCTTTTTAAGTTCAAACCGACAAAAGACTTGGCAGTAGTTCTTATCAACTATACTCTTATTGTTGCAATATTCTATCTCTCTTTTCAGATCATAACAATCAAAAATGTTGCAGGTCAATTCATTACCTTCGGTGTTGTCGGCATCTTGCTATTGGGAATATTGGTTCCCGCTCTATATAATACACTGATTATGAAACGCCCGCTATCTGTTTTGGGCATTAAAAAAGAGAAGCTGATGCTTAGCATTGGCCTGTCCCTTGTATTCTCGGTTATTCAATACTTCCTGACACTTGGCAATCTGGTATTGCCCGATTTCAACTTGTTTTTTCCTTTGGCCTGCATGGCTGTTACTGTAGGTTTCTTTGAAAATATCTTCTTTAGAGGCTTCGCACAGCTACGATTTGAGGAAAGCTTCGGCGTCATCCCTGGCATCATATTAAGTGCGGTAATCTACTGCTTCTATCATATCGGCTACGGCATGGCAGGCTCAGAATATCTGATGTTGCTTATTATCGGCCTCATTTACTCGACCATCTTCCGCTTAACAAGCAACGTGTTTATCCTATTCCCTCTGCTTACGCCAATGGGTGCGATTTTTACAAACATCAAAGACGGACTTACCATTCCTTTTGAAGCCATCATAGGTTTCACAATGGTCATCTTCCTCGCAGTATTGGGACTGGTGGCAATTCATAATATGTACAGGAAGAAACAGAAGAAAGCCGCAGGGGATGGCGGAAGTCAAAACCGCCAAAGCAATATTTGAAGGCTGAATAACAAAAATTAGAGGGTATTAAATAGTTGTATTAATAATCCTAGGTCTCATGATCTAATGGCCGTAATTGCAGTACTCGGGAGAAGCGTAGAATATATCAAAAATAAAAAATATGTAGTTGATGAGTGGAAAGCCATAAACCTGAAAAGGTCACGAACATGGAAGCGCAAGAATGTGAACATACTCCAATTGGTGGATTGGTATAATTTATTGTAAAATAACAGAAAAAAGACCCCAATATCATTGTTTGATATAGAGATCTCATTCTGTTATCTTAACTTAATGATATTGATCGGGAAATAGCCCCCTTTATCATGCTTCTATTCTCAGTAAAGCGTTAACCTTATCGATGTCTCTTTTACGCTGAACAATCGGTGTATCATCTTGTTGATATAACCAAGTACGATTGTTGAAAGAGACTTTGTTTTTATTCTGATAGATGACACCTAATGCGAATTTCTCTGTGTCTAGGGCTTTTTTCATAGCTGACTCAAAGTCACTTGAGTCATAACCTTCTTCAAGTGGATAACTATGTTCTTTATACCACTTAAAGGTGTTGACCTTATTAAAGGTAACGCAGGGATGAAGGACATCAACGAGGGCATAGCCTTCATGATCAAAAGCAGCCTTTAGAATTTTCTTTAGTCCCTCCATGTCACCGGAGAAGGCTCTGGCAACAAAAGTGGCGCCAAGGGTCATGGCTACAGGTAAAGGATTGATGGGGTCGTTGATGACGCCGTTGACTTGGACAGGGGTCTTGAATTCTAAGGGACTGGTCGGTGCTGCTTGTCCTTTTGTTAAGCCATAGACCATGTTGTCATGAACGATGTGGACAATATCCGGATTACGCCTGACATTGTGGATAAAATGGTTACCGCCTTCGCCATACATATCCCCGTCACCGCCTTCTGCAATGACTGTTAGATGTGGGTTGGCTGCTTTTATAGCGACGGCTACCGGTAGACCTCTACCATGAAGACCATTGAAATAATTGGTATTAATGTATTGGGGCATTTTAGCCGCTTGACCGATACCGGAGGCCATGACCACTTGGGTTGGATTTAGATCCATTTCTTGCAGGGTTTCTATTAAGACCTTACGGATGGAGAAGTTCCCACAACCGGGGCACCATGCTATATCTGTTGACTGATCCATTTCAAAATGTTTCATGATTATACCTCCTTCATATAGGCAACGACTTCTTCAATAGAAAAAGGTTCGCCATTGTATTTTAATAGATTTTGATTCACGGTAACACCAAGTTCTAATAAAAGAATTTTGGAGAATTGAGCCGATGCATTGTTCTCAACGTTGATGATGGTATCTGCTTGATCAAAATATTTTTTAATATCTTGATGGAGTGGGAAAGGTTGCTTTATATATAAATAAGCGGTTTCACCATCACCGTACTGGTCTACATATTCTTTGAGAACACCATAAGTAGAGCCCCATCCGACAATGAGTTTCTTATAAGACTCTGGGCCAATCAATTCAGGGTACTGATAGTCTGCCATAAGTAAGTCTTTTTTAGATAAACGTTTTTCATTCATTTGAATCCTAACATCAAAAGATTCTGTAATGGTACCTTCTTCAACATGTTCATCACTGTCGCACTTAACCAGTCCGTCGCCAAAACCCGGAATGGATCTAGGAGAAAGACCATCTTCTGTTAGGGTATATCTTTTATAATCTTCTGTGCTTTTAACAATCGAAGATTCCAGGTATTTTGCATCCAGTTCAAAAGGTGCCATCTGGAATTTGGAGTCAACTAGGAATTGATCGGTTAATAAAAAAGTAGGCACTTGATATTTGTCAGCAAAGTAAAAGGCTTTTTGAGCCAGTTCTACAGCATCTCTCATATGTCCGGGTGAGAATATTATACGGGGGAATTCACCATGACCGGCATAGACTGCTAAGTTTAGGTCTTCCTGAGCGGTTCTTGTAGGTAAACCTGTACCTGGCCCAGGTCTTTGAGCGATATGAGCAACACATGGTGTTTCTGTAATACCGGATAAACTCACGGCTTCTTCCATAAGAGCAAACCCACCACCGGAGGTCGTGGTCAAAGCTCTTGCACCGGCATACCAAGCGCCAATGTTCATGTTAAGGGCCGCAATCTCATCTTCAGCCTGTTCTACAAAAATACCGAAGTCATTGGATTTGCCAGCCAAATAGGTGAGTAAACCGGTACCTGGGGACATAGGATAAGCCGATATGAAATTGCATCCACCGCCAAGAGCGCCAATGCCAAGGGCTTCATTACCGGAGAGTACCATAAGGGGTTCATCGTCTCGGGTTTGCAAATCATGATGCTCTTGATAAGCCTGTCCCAGTTCATAACCGGTCTTAAAGGCTTCAATATTACCATCTAAAATCTTATCATTTTTGTGTGAAAATCGCTCTTTAATTAAAGCATGACAGTGATCTTGATCTAGAGCCAGCATACCGGCAATATGGCCAAAAAGTACTGTATTACCAAAAAGAACACTTCCTGCTTCCGTCGCATAATCATTCAGTGTAAAAGGTACAAAAGTACCAACCAATTGGTCCCGCTCTTCATCACTTAAAAAATCTTCTTCACCAAAAATCTTGGAATCATCAGAAACTCTTTTAGTAACACGATAAAAGCTATGATTGTTGAGCAGATAGAGGAAATCGATATGTGACCTATAAGCAGCAACAGGAGCGTTGCTAATACGAATTTCCAAAGTGTTGTTACCGCCTCTTACGCGGCTCATGACTTCTTGAGTAGCAAATACATAATATGATTTTGAAATGGCCTTAACCAAAAAATCTTCTAAGGTTTGAAGGCCTTGTCCGGCTTCGCCGGATAAAACGATTGAAAGTTCTTGTTTCATTCTCGTACCTCCTAAAGTAAAATATTGTCCGACCACGTCAAGTCGAAAGATTATTGATGAATCTAGTTAAATATATAGTAAATGAAATTAATTATCAGTTAATTACAATTATAGTCGAGCACGATTGGAAATGCAACCCATTAGAAAAAGAAAAAAGTTTAACTTCAATATGATTTTCATGGGACACCTCTTAAAAAAATCACATTTGTATCTTGAGTTATATTTTATAGCACATAAAAAAGGCCTCAAAGCTTATAATCACTTGAGACCCATTAATAACTTATTTTTTTATTATAGGAGTGCGACTAGGTTTTGACAGAAAACCATATTATTTGCCAACATCGACCATGAAGTTCCTGGAAGCAGGTCTGTGTGATGGAGCAAGTCAGCATGGATGCTGACCGTCGACTTTTGGTGCATGGATGCACCAATTGGAGACCGTAATCATACAGTCTGCGGAAGGGTTTTCATGGGACCTCTATCAAAACATTACTCATTTTGTCTTACGTTCCTAATACTTAATCCGTGTCCGAATCTGTTTCTGGGCCTCCTCTTTAGAAACACCTTTCCTCCTAGCATAATCCATAACTTGATCTTCACCAATATGATACAAATCAAAATAATAACTGTCCTTGTGAGCCAGATATAAACCACAAACACTGGCCCCCGGTATCATCATATAGTTCTCTGATAAAGTCATCCCTATACGATCTTCCACATGCATCATCTCAAAGAAAGTTTTTTTCTCTGAATGATCAATAAGAGAAGGATAACCAAAAGCGGGACGAATACCTCGGTATTTAGCTCTTAACAATTCATCAAGCGGTAGGTCTTCATTTGTCGCATAACCCCAATAGCTTTTTCGCACATCCTCATGAAGCTTCTCGGCAAAAGCTTCTGCAAGACGATCGGCTAAGATCTTAATCATAAGACTCTTATAATCATCGTGTTCAGCCTCATAAGTAGCTAACATGTCTTCAATGCCAATACCGGCAGTAACTGCAAAAGCACCAACATAATCTTTTATACCGCTATCTTTGGAAGCAACAAAATCACATAAAGACACATAATCAGAGCCTTTTTTCTGTTGGCGATACATATGATAGGTAACAGGACCTTCATCCGTTTTTAGAACTAGGTCATCACCATCTTCATAAGCTTCGTAGAAACCAAGAACACCTTCGCAAGTAAGGGCGTTGTTCTTACTCAAATCAGCCAACATATCAAGGGCATCCTTATAAAGCTTAACAGCTTCAGGACCGACAACTGGGTCCTCTAAGATTTCCGGGTATTTTTTCTTCATCTCCCAAGCCATAAAGAAGAAAGTCCAATCGATATAAGGCAGCAAAGCCTCAATACGGGTCTCAATGACTTTCTCTCCAAGAAAAGTCGGCTTGACGATGGCACCCTTACCAAAATCATAGTTAGGCTTTAAAGAACGTGCGGTTTCAAGTGTAACAAGAGGTGCTATGTTCTTACCGGACAAATCTTCAATCCGTTTGTATTCCTTATAAACATCGGCAACAAAATCAGCCTTTTTATCTTCATTCTGTAAAGCTTTGGCAGCTTCAACGCCTTTGGTAGCATCTTGGGCATAGATGATCGGATAATCATAAGCCGGACAGATTTTTAGAGCTGTATGAAGCCGACTGGTGGTAGCACCACCAATAAGCAGTGGTATGGTCATGCCGGCTTCTTTCATCATGGAAGCCATCGTCACCATCTCATCTAAGGAAGGGGTGATAAGCCCACTTAAGCCAATCATATCCACCTTTTCCTTTTGAGCGGTTTCTAGGATTAATTCCGGTGACACCATAATACCTAAGTCAATAATCTCAAAGTTATTACATTGAAGCACCACACTCACAATATTCTTACCAATATCATGAACATCACCTTTGACCGTAGCCATTAAGATTTTGCCGGAGGAATTGGACTTTGAGGTAACATTTTCCGCTTCAATATAAGGAAGTAAATGGGCAACAGCCTTCTTCATAACCCTTGCACTCTTGACCACTTGAGGTAAAAACATCTTACCTTCACCAAAAAGGTCACCCACTTCACTCATGCCAGCCATTAGTGGCCCTTCAATAAGGTCAATGGCAGAAGGAAAGGATGATCTTGCTTCTTCTAGATCTGCAGTGACATAATCAGCAATGCCCTTTACCAACGCTTTTTTAAGTCTGATTTCAACAGCCTCAAGACGCCAGGGGTCTTCTTTTACTTCATTTTGACCACTTTTGGCTTGTGCTGTGCTGGCATATTCAATCAAAGCATCTGTAGCGGTATCACTTTTGTTGAAAATGGCATCTTCGACTAACTTAAGAAGCTTGGGTTCAATATCATCATAAATCTGAATCAAGCCCGGATTTAAGATGGCCATGTCTAAACCAACCTTAATGGCATGATAGAGGAAAACCGAATGCATGGCTTCACGAATGGTATCATTGCCTCTAAAAGAAAAAGACAGGTTACTTAGACCGCCGCTGGTCTTGGCATGAGGTAGATTTTTCTTAATCCATTCAACGGCGTAGATAAAGCCTAGGGCATAATTATTATGCTCTTCAATACCGGTGGCAATGGCAAGAATGTTGACGTCAAATATAATGTCTTCCGGTGGAAAACCTACTTTTTTTGTCAGTAAATCATAAGCGCGTTTTGCAATATCTATTTTACGGGCAAAACTATCGGCTTGACCTTTTTCATCAAAAGCCATAACCACAACAGCTGCACCAAAAGTCTTAATGATATTAGCCTGATACAAAAATTCTTCTTCACCGTTTTTTAATGAAATAGAATTGACAACCGGTTTGCCCTGAATGGCTTTAAGGCCGGCTAATATAATGGACCATTTTGAGGAATCAATCATCACAGGAACTTTGGAGATATCCGGCTCAGAGCCAATAAGCTTTAAGAAAATCTCCATCTCTTTCTCACCGTCTAGGAGACCGTCATCAAGGTTGATATCAATAATCTGTGCACCATTTTCTACTTGTTGGCGAGCAATGGTCAAAGCTTCTTCATATTGTTTCTCACGGATTAAACGGGCGAATTTTCTGGAGCCTGAGACATTGGTTCGCTCGCCTATATTAACAAAATTAATGGCTTTCGTAATATGTAGAGGCTCTAAGCCGGCCAATGTCGTCTGTGGCATTATTGGATTTGGTACATGGGGTTGGCCTTTTTCTACTGTCCTAGCGATGGCTCTAATGTGTTCATAAGTTGTACCGCAACAACCACCTACGATGTTGACATGACCGTTTTGAATCAGTTCTAAAAGGAGTGTAGCGGTTTCTTCAGGCAATTCATCATATTCGCCCAGTTCATTTGGTAGACCTGCATTGGGGTAAACACTAACGGGTAAATCGGTCAAGTGGCTTATTTCTTTGACATAAGGGATTAAGTCCTTAGCACCAAAAGCACAGTTGAGTCCGATACAAAAAACATGGTCATTTTTCATAGATTCAACAAAGGCCGCAAGTGTCTGACCGGATAGGGTACGACCGCTCTTGTCGGTTATGGTTCCAGAGATCATGATGGGCAATTGAATACCCTTTTGCTGATAAACAGTTTCACAGGCAATGATGGCAGCTCTGGCATTCAGACTGTCAAAAATGGTTTCAATCAATAAAAAATCCACACCGCCGTCAATAAGTCCTTCTATTTGACGGACATAATTATCATGAACATCTTCAAAAGTGACGGCCCTATAGCCGGGATTCTCAACATCCGGTGAAATAGAAAGGGTCTTGTTGGTCGGTCCGATGGCACCGGCAACAAAACGTGGTTTATCAGGCGTTAACTCGGTAAACCGATCAACACATTTTCTGGCTATCTTAGCAGCCGCCATATTTATTTCATAGACGTAGTCTTGGGTATCGTAATCAGCTTGAGAAAGACCGGTTGCATTGAAGGTATCTGTTTCTATGATATCTGCACCAGCTTCAAGAAATTGGTTATGTATGGTTTCGATGATTTTTGGATTGGTTAAAACAAGAATGTCGTTGTTGCCCTTAAGAGAAGAAGGGTAATCTTTAAAACGCGCACCTCTAAAATCAGCTTCACTGAGCTTAAAGCTTTGTATGCTGGTGCCCATGGCACCGTCGAGTATGAGAATTCTGGATTTTAATATATTTATAATTTGATCTTTATTCATATTGAGGCTCCTCATCCTTGATGCAATCTAGGGTTTGATTGATAGCATTATACCACGGACTTTAATACGGTGCAAGATGAGAGGCTTTGGTGTAATTTTTAATAAGGTTATAGAATACTGGAAGCGTATTTTTCTTTTTCTTCAGCGGACATTTGGTAGAAGGCATTCTGATCAATCGTCGCTCTAAAATCTTTGGCAAAATCAGAAGGGTTCCATGTATCAATAATAAATAAGGTGAAGTGCTTGGTTAGATCGACCTCTTGGACGTCGATGCTTCCTTTTTTGACATTGAAGTCGATGATCTGGACATTTGGTCTTGTGGGGTTTTGATGTCTATAAAGAGAAACGATACCAATTCTACCATCGGACAATAAAACACCCTGTCCGGTAGGAAAGATGCAGATGGTACTTGTCATCTGACGATAAACCTCAGGGTCAATTTTATAAACGGCATCCTTCATGAGAATCTCAAGAGCCGTATGTATAGGCATTTTTTTTCGATAGGTTCGGTTAGATGTCATGGCATCGTACATGTCACAAACAGTGATTAGTCTGATATATAATGGAATCTCCATACCTACCAAGCCAAAAGGATAGCCAGACCCATCCATTTTTTCATGATGATAGCGGATAATCTGCTTAACAGAATAGGGCAAAGTTTCAATATCTTTAACCATTTGGTAACCATACTCAGGGTGCATTTTCATTTCTTTTTTCTCGAATTCAGTCAATTCAGCTGGTTTGCGGACAAGGCTTACCACTTTAGCTTTGCCAATATCATGAAGGAGTGCACCTAGGGCAATATTCTTAATTTCTTTTTCAGTGTAGCGCATGGATTTGGCCGTTAATATACTTAAGATGGCCACATTAACACTATGTCTATAAGTGTAGTCATCAGAATCCATGAGTTCCGTTACGGTATATAGAAGTTTTTCAGATGTATATAAAGTTGCCATAAGAGATTCAACAACATTCACCACTAAATCAATGTGTTCATTAGGGATGGCAGGATTAAGGCCAGTCTTATCATTGTGAATCATCTCCACAAAAACCGTCTGAACAGCTTCAACTGAAAGCTTCATATCTTCTTTACTTACAAGGTCATCAGGCTTTAGAGACTGAGATAGTTGATCAAGCGTTCTGAAATAATTACCATTATGCTTCTTAAGCTTAGATAAAAGTTCATAACTAATAATGGCACCCTTACTGATTAGAAGGTGACCCTCATCATTATAAACAGAATCTGTAATTGTCTCGCCTAGCCCAAGGTTATGCAGTGTGTAATCATCCATAAGTTTTGCTCCAATGATGACATGAGTATAGTGTGTCGTACCTATTATATCTTTTGAATCATACTACCGATAGTTGCTTGTGCCTATATTGTACCACTAACTGGAATGAGAATACAATTCGAATCGTTCAAATAAGCCAATATTTCTCATATTCTACACATAATATCGGTATAAACGTATAAAAAATGAACACCTACAAGAAAAAACGTCAAAATTTTTTAATGTTAGGGATGTTAGTGGCTATGATATAATAGAAATATGGAAAAAGGAGGCATGTTTATGGTGGGTATCGTTTTACAAGGTGGCGGCGCAAAAGGTGGTTATCAAATTGGTGTTTGGAAAGCGCTAAGAGAATTAGGTATTGAGATCGGGGGTGTAACCGGCACATCTATTGGTGCCATAAACGGAGCCCTTATTGTTCAGGATAAGTTTGAAGAGGCATATAATCTTTGGTACAATGTAGACCCGCGTTTGGTTATAAAAGATGATCCGGAGTTGTATAAACAATTAATCAACCTTGATATAGATATTAAAAATGTTCAGATGTATTTTGAGTATTTAAAAAAAATAATCAGACAAAAAGGTCTTGATATTGAACCTTTAAAGGATCTTATTGAGAAAGAAATCGACGAAGCATGTATGCGTAGCTCAAATATTGTTTTTGGTTTGGTAACGGTCTCGCTATCAGATCTAAAACCTATGGAGCTATATGTAAAAGACATCGAAGAAGGGAAAATCAAAGATTATATATTGGCATCTTCATTTTTGCCCGGATTCAAATCTCAAACCTTGGATGGGAAAAAATTCCTAGATGGAGGGTTTTATGATAACTTACCCATTAATCTATTGGCCAAGAAAGGCTTCAAAGAGATTATTGCAGTGGAACTGAACGCTATAGGAATTGAGCAACCGGTTAAGAACAAAGAGCTGGTTATAAGAAGAATTAAGCCTTCAGGTGATGTCGGTAAGCTATTAGAATTTGATAAGGAACGGTCGAGAAATAATCTTAAAATGGGATATTTGGACACGATGAAGTCTTATGGCAAGTGTTATGGTAGCTCTTACTACCTAACGGATATACCTGAAGAATCTGTTTTTTTTGACAAATTGATTCAGTTATCCGATGAGCAGATATTAACCATGGGAAAGATTATTGGTTATGAAACCGGTTATCCTAAAAGACTTATGCTTGAAGTCATTGTATCGGAATTATGTGAGATGTTAGGGTTTGACCTATCCATGTCTTATGGTGAAATCGTTCTAGGGGCCCTAGAATACTTAGCAGCTGCGACTAATATTGAGCGTCTAAAGTTCTATGACTATGAGACGTTTTTAAACTTAATTCTAAAAAAATGTGCAAAAGCACCACAAAAAACCTTCGATATAGAATTTATGCCCAAAGTACTTAGAAGACAAAGCCTAGTACAAAAAACCTTTAAAGAAGAACTGCTGATGAAATGGTTGGTACTGATGGCTTCAAATGAAGACACAACATCATAAAGGACGGATGCAATCTTCATGGTCAATCTTTACGTTATTAACAAGGGTTGAAACAGGATGCATGGTCATGCTCTTTGAGGCGTAAGGCGATAACATCGATTGAAGTGCCAAGACATCCTTATTTTTGGGATTTAACCAAGCATTTAGTTGGTTAGGACTTAGAATAACGGGCATTCGATTATGGATATTCTTAATCATGTCATTGGCTTGGGTGGTTATAATGGTACAGGTATAGATTTTGGTGTTATCTGGGGTTTTATAGGAAGACCATAAACCGGCCATGGGCATAAGAGGACTTTCTTTTAAGGCGATCCTATAAGGGGTTTTATCTGAGCTATGACTTTGCCATTCATAAAAACTAGAAGCTAGGATTAAACATCTTTTGGTAGAAAAAGCGTCTTTAAAAGTGGGCTTAAGGGCCAATGTCTCACTTCTAGCATTAAAAAGCTTGTTTCCAATACTTGAGTCTTTTGACCAGGAAGGCACAAAACCCCATTTCAAGTAACCGGCACGGTTGGATACACCATCATTAATGACGGATAAAACCGGTTGGCTTGGAGCTATGTTGTACCTAGGCTTATAATGATTAAGGGTCATTGTCTTGACACCATAAGCTTCATTTAAGATATCTCTAAGTAGTTGTATATCCAGTTCTAGAGTTACATGTCCACACACGGGCTGACCTCCTTAATTCATCTGTATCATAGTTAAAGTAAAAAACCAAAGTAGTGTATGAGAGGAGAAATTCATGAAACTGTTGCTGTATAGATCCGTTAAAATAGCACTGGGTGTTATCGGCGCTATATTTTTAGCGGAAGGTATCGGCCTAATGTATAGTACAACGGCAGGCGTTATTGCCATGTTAAGTATACTAGATACGAGAAAGCAAACACTTTATGTAGGCTTCAAACGTATTTGGACTTCATTAATGGCAATCCTCATTGTTACGATACTTTTCGCCCTATTGGGACACAATCTCTTAGTATTTGGGCTTTTTCTACTACTATATGTACCTTTGATGACATGGCTCAAAGCCTCAGAAGCGTTAACGGTGAATACTGTTTTGGTAACCCATATCTATACCCTTCAGTCCTTAGGTGTAGGTATACTCATGAATGAGATGGCCTTGACCATCATTGGGGTCTTAGTTGCTTGGGTTCTTAACTTACATATGCCCAATCTGGAGAATGAAATTCGAATGCTTCAAATGGAAGTGGAAGATAGGATTAAAGGAGTGCTTGAACAGATTGAAGCAAAATTAATGGGTCAGGATAAGTCTGCATCTACAGATCGACTAGATGACCTAAAAATACAACTGGATGAAGGTACAAAAAAGGCCTATATTTATCATAATAACTATATCTTAAAGGATCACCGTTATTTTATCAAGTATTTTCAAATGCGAAAAGAACAGTACCGTGTGCTTAAACATATGAATCAACTCTTTCATGAGTCATTTATAACGGTTAAGGAAGCCTTACCTATCGGTGCTTTTACCCATCGACTTGTCATCGAGCTGAATGAGTGTAACGATGGTGAAGATTTATTAAGGGCTCTTAAAGACTTAAAAAATCATTATAAAGCGTCTGACTTACCCGTCACGAGAGAGGAATTCGAGCATAGAGCCGTATTGTTTCAATATTTAAACGACTTAGAACATTTCATTGAGATAAAATCCAGATTTATGGTGGATTATGGTGCAATTGTCTATTGTCATCATGAAAACAGTATTATTAAGGAAAGGAAGTGACCTTATGCAAGTCACCCGTCAATGTGAACACTGTCAGCATAAGCTTTGTGCCAAACGTGTTCCGATTTTCAGTGCTATGTCAACAGAAGAGATTAATGAGATCACCGACCTTATCATTAGAAAAAGTTATGTCAAAGGCGAGGCTATTGTGACAGAAGGCGAGACCATCGATCGGTTGGTCATCATCAACTCAGGTAAGGCCAAAGGTTGTAAATATAGTATAGATGGTAAAGAACAGATTCTCTATCTCTATTCAGATGGTGATTTTTTTGGAGAAAGGAATCTACTTACGAACCTTAAGGCGAGTTATAGTATTGTCGCCTTAGAAACGGTACATGTATGCATGATTTTAAAAGCGGATATTAGGCAACTTATAAAGAATCATCCGGAAATAGGCTTAAAGATTATGGAAGAATTGACGATGAAATTAGAACGTCTAGAGAACACCATCGAACAAATGGGGACAAGGACAGTTGAAATAAGAGTTATTGGAGCGCTTCTTGAGTTTGCGGATAAATTCGGGAGGGAAAAAGAAGCCGGAACTATGGTAGCTTTACCCCTTAGTCGAGAAGGTATCGCCAGTTACATCGGTGTCACCAGAGAAACGGTGAGCAGGAGTATGAATGCCCTTGATGAAGAAGGGTTGATTCAAATAATCGGTAATAAAAAGATATACATTGAAAATATAGGGGCTTTAAGAAATAGATTTAGTAAAACATAATGTGTCCTAAGAATCAAAATAATAACAAAGTGTGCGCTGGCTCACAGTTTTTATATAATAATGATGTAAAATAGTTTTAGAAAGATAAAAAACGGTTAATCGAACTGAGGTGATTGTTTGTACATTGATTTGAACAAAAGTATTTATGACTTGTGTAAAGAAGACCCGAAAATTATAGAAATCATGAATACACTGGGTTTTACGGATATTACAAAGCCAGCGATGATGAATACAGTTGGTAAGATGATGACCATAAGCAAAGGCGCCAGAATGAAGAATATTGACATCACAACCATTAAAAATAGATTTATTGAACAAGGTTATAACATAGGTGAGGCAAAGGAGGATCCAAAATGAGTGAATTTATTGACAACCAATCTAAAAAACAAGAAGTACTTAAAGGACTGATCAAAAAACTACACGAAGGACAAACGGTAGATGATGTTAAAGCGGAATTTGCAAAGCATTTTGAACATGTATCACCCACGGAGATCAGTAATCTTGAAGCGGCTCTTATTCGTGAGGGCATGCCGGTTGAGGAGATACAAAGTCTTTGTGATGTACATGCAGAGGTCTTTAAAGGATCTATCGAAGAAATACACGCACCAAAAGAGGAACATCAGATTCCGGGTCATCCGGTAGGTACTTTTATAAAAGAAAACAGGGCTATAGAATCTTTAATAGATAAAAAACTTTTACCAGTTCTAAGTGCTTATGAGTTTGAACAAAGTCAAGCCAATAAGAATGCTCTACAAAATATCTTAAACCAACTTAGACAAATTGATATTCACTATGCGCGTAAAGAGAATCTACTCTTTCCGATTATGGAAAAACATGATATCACGGCACCACCAAAAGTCATGTGGGGTGTCGATGATGAAGTACGACAAGAATTAAAAGGCATCGCTTTACAGCTAGAAGCTGGCGAAAATATTAATTATATTATTGATGCTATCCATGAAACGGTTCATAAAATAAAAGAAATGATTTTCAAAGAAGAAAATATATTATTCCCAATGGTGATTGATACCTTTACTGAAGAAGAATGGTTTGAAGTGCTTGAAGGTAGTGATGAATTTGGCTACTTGATTGAACCACCGATGAAAATATGGCAACCTAATATGGGTACAGAGACAAAGTCTAAGGAAGAGCCATTTGGTGGTCTGGATGCAGACAATAAACTCATTAAGTTTGATGCAGGGGTAATGACACAAGAAGAAATTAACGCTATTATGAACACCTTACCACTGGATGTTACTTTTGTAGATGCTAATGGTTTAGTGAAGTACTTTTCTCAAGGGGAAGAGCGTATATTTCCAAGAGCAAAGACCATCATTGGTAGGGAAGTGAGCAATTGCCATCCACCGGCAAGTGTCCATATCGTTGAAAAAATTGTTGAAGATTTAAAAAGCGGTCGAAAAAGCCACGAAGATTTTTGGATAAAAATGGGTGAGCAATTTGTCTATATTCGGTATTATGCTGTAAGAAACAGTGAAGGTACTTACTTAGGCGTTCTTGAAGTTACCCAAAATATTAAGCCAATCTTAGCACTTGAAGGAGAAAAGCGCTTAATGACAGATTAATCATTGGCCCAAAAAGAATAAGACGGTCACTGTTTTTTAGTGGCCGTCTTTTTTCATACCTTATTCTTACCCAAGTTGGGTTTAACATCCATGAAATAATGTCGGATATAGGATATGAGTGCGGTAAGTTTTAGCAATATGGCAGATCCGATGAGTAGAATGCTGGCTAAAGAATTCGGATAAAGTATGGTGATAAAAATAGCAAAGGAGAACAAAACAGTAGCAGCTTTGCCAAAGTAATTAGAAGCCATTACGGTGCTCTCTTTTCTGAAATACATGTAGATGCCGGTTATAATCATAGTTAACTCTTTAAAAACGACGATGAGCGTCAACCACACAGGGATTGCTTCATCAATGGCCAAACATGTGATGGCCATGAGCTGCATAAGCTTATCCGCTAGAGGGTCGAGCACAGTACCAATCTTGGTGATTAAGTTATAGTGCCTGGCCAAAAATCCATCAAGTACATCGGTGATACCGGCTAGAATAAAAATGCCAAGGGCCATATAGTGGGCGTTTGGCAGATCTGAAAAATAGACATAAGCAAACAGAGGTACCATGCCGATTCGTAGTGTCGAGAGTATGTTAGGTATGTGCTTCAGCATCATTCTTACCTCCATAGTAGGTCGATTGTAATAAAGGTCCTATAAAAACAGTATAGCTTAACGGTTTAAACTTGTAAATTGTTTGTGCATTATAACCCGTGCAAAACCGATATTATAGTGCTATAATATGTAAATAATAATCATTATCAAATAAAGGAGAAGTGACTATGTCAAAATTATTGCTAAAAATAGAAGGGCTTAGAGCCCAAATTGATAACAAAGAAATCATAAAAGGTGTGGATTTGGAAGTGCATGCAGGAGAGATTCATATTATTATGGGACCCAATGGTGCTGGTAAATCTACACTGGCATATACACTCATGGGGCATCCCAATTATAAGGTGCTCGGAGGACATGCTTTCTTAGAAGGAGAAAACCTCCTGGAAATGAAGGTGGATGAGCGGGCTAGAAAAGGCCTATTCTTAAGCTTTCAGTATCCTGAAGTCATTCCCGGCGTTACGGTAGAGAACTTTCTTAGAACAGCTAAGAATGCCGTTGACTCAAGAAAACAATCAATAATCGCATTTAATAAACTCTTAAAAGAAAAAATGACGACACTTGGAATAGATGAAAGCTATGCTAAAAGATATCTAAATCAAGGGTTCTCCGGTGGTGAGAAAAAGAAAAATGAGATACTCCAAATGAAAGTACTTAATCCCAAAGTAGCTATATTAGATGAGACGGATTCAGGTCTGGACGTGGATGCAATAAGAGTGGTGGCAGAAGGTGTTAATCAGTTTGCTAACAAAGATAATGCCATGATCATCATAACCCACTATAAAAAACTACTGGATTATATTAGGCCGGATTATGTTCATATTCTTAAAGATGGCCAGATTACTCAGACAGGCGACATAGGACTGGCGGCCACCATTGATGAAGAAGGTTTTGCAGGGGTTAACACCAATTAGGAGGTAAAAAATGGAAAGAAAGAGAACCGTAATTGAAGACGTGGATCGTGGCGTCTATGATATAAAAAATGAGGATATTGCCGCTTATAAGTCTGAAGCAGGGCTTACTGAAGCGATTATCCGGGATATATCAAGAGAAAAAAAAGAACCGGAATGGATGACAGATTTTAGGCTTAGGTCACTTGAGATATTTAATAGTAAGCCGGTACCGACTTGGGGTGCCGATCTTAGTGAACTAAATATGGATGACATCGTCACTTATGTTAGGCCAAAATCAGATATGAAAGCATCTTGGGATGATGTTCCGGAAGATATTAAGAATACCTTTGATCGACTGGGCATACCCAAAGCGGAACGTGAATCTTTAGCTGGGGTAGGCGCCCAATATGATTCTGAAGTGGTCTACCATAGTATTCAAGACAATCTGCTAAAGCAGGGTGTCATTTATACAGATATGGAAACGGCGGTTAGAGAGCATGAAGACATCGTTAAAGCTTATTTTATGAAGTTGGTAAGACCGCATGACCATAAATTTGCTGCCCTACATGGTGCGGTATGGTCCGGTGGATCTTTTGTATACGTACCCGAAGGTGTTGAAGTGAAATTCCCTCTACAGTCCTATTTTAGATTGAATGCACCGGGAGCCGGTCAGTTCGAGCATACCTTAATCATTGTAGAAAAAGGCGCCAGTTTACACTTTATTGAAGGTTGTTCAGCGCCTAAGTATGATGTAGTGAACCTGCATGCCGGTTGTGTTGAGTTGAATGTTAAAGAAGGGGCCAAATTGCGCTATTCAACCATAGAAAACTGGTCTAGAAATATGTACAATCTGAACACCAAAAGATCGATAGTGGATAAAGACGGTACCATGGAATGGGTTTCCGGATCCTTTGGTTCAAGGGTTTCGATGCTCTATCCAATGAGCATATTAAGAGGTGAAAGAGCAAGGTGTGAATTTACAGGCATAACTTTTGCAGGACAAGGTCAATACCTAGACACCGGTTCTAAGGTTATACATGCAGCACCTTATACGACTTCGAACATCAATTCTAAGTCCATATCAAAAGATGGGGGACATGCTTTTTATAGAGGTTTGATGCGGGTGACGTCAGGAGCCCATCATTGTAAATCCACGGTATCTTGTGAATCCTTGATGTTGGATAATTTATCGGTTTCAGATACTTTGCCCATCATAGAACTTGCCAATGATGACATTGATATCGGTCATGAAGCCAAAATCGGACGCATCAGTGATGAGGCCATCTTCTACCTAATGTCCCGTGGTATTAGTGAAGTGGAGGCCAAAGCTATGATCGTTAGAGGTTTTGTTGAACCCATAACCAAAGAGCTGCCTCTGGAATATGCAGTAGAATTAAATCAACTGATCAATCTGGAATTTGAAGGCAGCATTGGATAGGAGGCATTATGTATAATAAAACATTATTAGATAAAATTCTGGTTCAAAGTAAGAACAAAGAACAAGACCAAGAAAGTAGAAGAATAAGCTTTGAGCGTTATGAAAAAGAAGAATTTCCAATCTGGAAGCGGTTAAAAATTGACAAATCGACGTTGCCGGATTATCAGAAATACAACAATCAAAAAACCTTAATGTACCGACAAGAAGGGCTTCGTGTGACACCCATACACAGTCAGGAAGTTATATTTTCAAATGAATTGTTAGACAAAGAGTATGGTCCAAGCATTAAGCATAGAACACTAACAGAAGCTTTTAGTAATACGGGCACTTATATAAATGTAGATGAAGGTATAAAAGTAACAGAACCCATCATCATTCAATTACCTCTTAATAAGGACAACCCACTTCTCTTAGACCATCATGTGATACATGCTATGAAAGATAGCCGCGTGGTCGTTGTGCTGGATTACCGGGATGAAAATGTAGATGGTTTTCATAACGGCGTGATTAATATAATTGTTGAAGAAGGCGCAGATGTTCAAGTTATTAAGTTACAGAATTTCTCTAAAAGAACCACCCACATTTTTAGTGGCTTAGCACTTGTTAAGAGAGATGGAAAAGTTACTTTTAACAGTATTGATCTAGGAAGTACACTAGCTGTAACAGATTTTTCCACCTACCTTCAAGAGGAGAACAGTGAAGGCGTCGTGGAGAGTATATATTTAGGTGATGGTAAAAGTAAAATGGATTTAAGTTATAATATGTATCATGAAGGAAGGCGTTCAGAAAGCAATATTCTTGTCAAAGGTGCTTTACTTCATGAAGCTCACAAGGTATTTAGGGGTAATCTGTTTTTTAGAAAAGGCGCTAAAAAAGCCAGCGGTTCCGAGCAAGAATATGTTATTTTATTAAATGAAACCGTTAAATCGGACTCGATACCGGCGCTCATGTGTCAGGAGGATGATGTTCAAGGTGAACATGCAGCCAGTGCCGGTCAAGTAGATGAGAACAAACTTTTTTATCTAATGAGCCGTGGACTAACAGAAAAAGAAGCGAAACAGCTGATTATCATGGCATCCTTTACACCTGTAATTGATCAAATACCGATCGAAGGACTTCAAGAGATGTTGGAAACAGAAATCAGTATAAGACTATCATCCTAAGGAGGCGTGATGATGAAGGCTACTAAAGCTTGGGTGGAAGCCCAATTCCCCTTAATAAGACATCATGCGTCTTTGGTTTATTTAGATAGTGCTGCTACGACCCAGAAACCGGACCAAGTGATTAACCGAATATCCAAATACAATAGGCAAGAACATGCTAATATTCATAGAGGCGTCTATGATCTTAGTCAAAAAGCGACAACGGCGTATGATCAGGTAAGGCAACAAGTTAAATACCTTATATCGGCACGAAGAGATGAGGAAATCATTTTTACAAAAGGCACAACAGAGAGTTTAAATCTAATCGCTTATAGCTATGGTATGCCCATGTTATCAGAGGGTGATGAAGTCGTCTTATCTATAGCAGAACATCATAGTAATATCTTGCCTTGGCAGCAATTGGTCAAAAATAAAAAAGCCGTGCTAAAGTATTTACCGGTGGATATAGAAGGCAGAATTATGGAAAGTGCCATAGATACAGTAATCACAGAGAAAACAAAGATTGTATCGGTAACGATGGTTTCCAATGCCTTTGGTACCCTTCAGCCCATTGCTTCGATCATTAAACGTGCCCATGAAGTTGGTGCCGTTGTGGTTTTAGACGGTGCCCAGAGTGTACCTCATAAAAAGGTAGACGTGAAAGCCTTAGACGCAGATTTTCTTGTTTTTTCATCTCATAAGATGTTTGGACCTACAGGCGTAGGTGCTTTGTATGGCAAATATGAGCTGTTAGAAAAAATGATGCCCTATCAAACAGGTGGGGATATGATTGAATATGTGGAGGAACAAACATCCACCTTTGCACCTATACCTCAGTGCTTTGAAGCAGGTACACCGAATATTGAGGGTATTATTGGTTTTGGTGAAGCCATTCGTTTTATTGAACAAATTGGGTATGATTTTATATACAAAGAAGAGATGCGACTGACAAAATACGCATATGATCAACTTAGTCACCTAAGTCACATTCAGATCTATGGGCCTCTTAATATTGAAGACAGAGGACCGGTGATTTCATTTAATGTGGAAGATGTTCATCCTCATGATATAACCACCATATTAGATCAAGATCATATTGCCATTCGAGCCGGGCATCATTGTGCCCAACTCTTAATGAAGCGCATAGGTCTCCCCAGTACCTGTCGCGTGAGTTTTGCAATCTACAATACGACAGAAGATATCGATCAGCTTATAGAAAGTTTGAAAAAGGTAAGGAAGTGGTTAGGTTATGAATCTTAGTGATATATATACGGAATTAATTATGGAACACAATCAAAGCAAGCATAACAAAGGCAGATTGGAAGATGCAGACCAATCTGCAAGAGGTCATAACCCAAATTGCGGGGATGATTTGACCGTTCATATTAAAGTAGAAGAAGATAGGCTCATCGATATTCGGTATGAAGGATTTGGATGTGCTATTTCTGAAGCTTCTGCTTCTATTATGATTGACTTGATAAAAGGTCTAACGCTAGATGCTGCCCGTACGAAGATTTTAACGTTTATGGGTATGATCAAAGATGAAGTGGATGAGGAAGAAGCCCTTGAAGTGCTGGAAGATGCATCAATCTTAGCGAATATTAAGAACATGCCGGCAAGGGTGAAGTGTGCAGTGTTGGCTTGGCATGCCTTGGAGGAAGCCATGAAGAAGGTGGGGTGATATTATCCTACCTTGTTGACATATTGTATAGAAGAGGGTATAATCAAGAATATAAGCCCCCCCTAGGAAGGGGTGGATGAGATAGAGTAAGGAGGACCTAAAGATGAATGACAAGAAGTTTGATATTAACGGAATGACATGTACGGCTTGTGCCTTAACCATAGAAAAACAACTGGGAAAAATGGAAGGCGTACAGTCTGTAGCCGTGAATTATGCAACAGAGCAGATGCAAGTCACTTATGATGACAAACAACTGGATATTAAAGCCATACAAGATGCTGTGGTGAAGGTGGGTTATGAAGCGATAGATGCTTCAAAAGAGGAGCATCAAGAGGATAAGGATGCATCTTCTAAAGCTGAAAAACATCTGAAATATATGGAACGACGTTTGATTATATCCTTGATATTTACGGTGCCTGTATTCTATTTGGCTATGGGTCCTATGGTAGGACTGGCTGTACCTTCTTTTTTGGCCGGGGATATGAATATATTAACTATGGCTTTTACCCAGATGCTATTAACCATACCGGTTATGCTGGTTGGTGAGGAATTTTATCGTGTCGGGTTTAAGACCTTAATAAAACGAGCACCTAATATGGATTCATTAATAGCGGTAGGTACGAGCGCCGGGTTCATTTATGGTATTTTTGCAATCTATAGGATTATCTATGGTTATGGGCATGGCGATATGGACCTTGTCCATCATTATGCTCACGAGCTGTATTTTGAATCTGTAGCGGTTATTATTGCTTTGATTACTTTAGGTAAGTATCTAGAGTCCAGAGCAAAAAGTAAGACCAGTGCTGCCATCAAAGAACTTATGGCTCTAACGCCGGATGAAGCCATTGTGTTGGTGGATGGGATAGAAAAAACAGTTCCGACAACTCAAGTGAAAGTGGATGATTTGTTAGTCATTCGACCCGGATCCAAGATCCCTGTGGATGGTATCGTGACTGAGGGTCACTCGACGGTGGATGAATCGATGCTAACCGGTGAGAGCCTACCGATTGAAAAAGGAAAAGAAGATAAGGTTATAGCCGGCACCATGAATCAAACCGGTAGTTTTATTTTTAAAGCGACAGCTGTCGGAGATGATACGGCTTTGGCCAAAATCATACATATGGTTGAAGACGCCCAGGGAACAAAAGCTCCGATTGCAAAATTAGCGGATCAAATCAGCGGTTATTTTGTTCCGGTGGTCATCCTTATCAGTTTGGCGAGTTTTGGTATCTGGTTGCTTCTTGGCTATGAGTTTGAATTTGCCTTTAGAATTGGTATTTCAGTACTGGTTATTTCCTGTCCTTGTGCCCTTGGACTGGCCACACCAACAGCCATTATGGTGGGTACAGGCAGAGGTGCTAAATATGGAACCTTAATAAAAAGTGGTGAAGCCCTTGAACTTATGCATAAGGTTCAGACAGTTGTTTTTGATAAGACAGGTACCTTAACCAATGGCAAGATAGAAGTGGCAGATCTTAATGCTTTAGATGACGAGACTACCTTATTGACATTAGCAGCTTCGGTAGAGAAGCATTCCGAGCATCCACTCAGTCAAGCCATACTTAAATACGCTGAGTCTAAAGGTGTCAGCCTTAATAAAGTAACGGACTTTGACGCAGTCATGGGTCACGGTGTCACAGGAACAGTTGACGACATCCAAGTGGTTATTGGAAATGAAAAGTTGATGAAAGACAAAGACATTGATTTTGCAGGTCATAGGGACCTAATTAATCAATATGCGAAAAGTGGCAAAACCCCAATCCTTATTGCGTACCATGGGAAACTCCAAGGCGTTTTTGGTTTGGCAGACACGATTAAGCCAGATGCCATTAGAGCGGTTAAACAGCTTCAAGCGATGAACATTGAAGTGGTTATGTTAACGGGTGATCATCAGGTTACAGCTGAGGCGATTGGTCAGCAGCTTGGTGTGGATAAGATTTATGCTCAAGTATTACCGGGTGAAAAGTCAGACATCGTTAATAGTCTAAAATCCGGTGATAAAAGGGTGATGATGGTCGGTGACGGTATCAACGACGCCGTTGCTCTAGTAAGTGCTGACGTTGGTCTAGCCATAGGTAGTGGTACGGATGTTGCCATTGAGTCTGCGGATGTCGTCTTGATGAAGAACGAGATTATGGATGTGGTAACGGCTATTCAATTAAGTAAGGCTACTATTAGGAATATTAAACAGAACCTATTTTGGGCTTTTATTTATAATATTATTGGCATCCCCATAGCAGCAGGTGTATTATACAGAGGATTTGATATACTACTGGACCCAATGATTGCAGCTGCAGCTATGAGTTTTAGTTCCGTTTCAGTTGTGATGAACGCATTAAGACTTAGAGGGTTTAAGCCTAAATTAGTAGAGGATTCATTTGTGAATCAGAATGATGTTCAGATGATGCATCAAAATGAGAATCAAAAAGAAGACAACACACAATCAGAAGTAACAGCAGTAACGCAAAATAAGGAGGATACTAAGATGAATGAAAAAATACTAACAGTAGAAGGTATGACATGTATGCATTGTGTAGGCCGAGTTGATAAGGCATTAAATGGTATTGAAGGCGTTGAAGACGTGCAAGTTGATCTTGAAGCGAAACGTGCGGTTGTTAAAACCAGTCAAGATATTAGTAATGCAATATTTGAAGAAGCGGTTGAGACAGCAGGCTATGAAGTGACAGAAGTTAAAGGATAGAGGTGAGTGCTTTGAATGAGGAACAAATAAAAGCCCTTAACCTATTAAAAACGGCAAAAGGCCAAGTGGCAGGTGTTGTTACTATGTTGGAAGAAGACCGTTACTGTGTGGATGTATCAACGCAGATATTAGCTGTACAAGGTCTATTGAAAAAAGCCAATCTATTAATACTAGAGCAACATATGAACCATTGTGTTAAAGAGGCTTTTGAATCCGGTTCCGGTGACGAAAAAGTCAAAGAAATCATGAAGCTTCTTGAAACATATACGAAGTAATAGGTTGTTGTATCGTTTTATTAAAAGACTAAGGCAGGCGTTTGAGCGCTTGCCTTTTTTTATGTATACCCTTTTGAACTCTAATTCTAGGTACTAATCGTAGATGTAACACACAACTTTTCCTTGCCTTACACTTCGTACGGTCAGCGGAAAACCTGTGAATCACATCTACTCGGTAAAGGATTGTCATTTCGTCAATAAAAAGCACTGTTTAATCATCCTTCCTTTTTTACATCCATGTAAAAATGAAGGACGTTCTACATCCATGTAGAACTGTGATTAATCAGCACTTTTTCTCTCCTCATTCGGTTTCGCTATGCGTCATCTCAATATACTTAAACTCGTGTAGCACTTATAATGCGCTAAAGTAGCCAGAAACACCATAAAAGCCAACATCGACCATGAAGTTCCTGGAAGCAGTGTGTATGATGAAGTGAGTCAGCATGGATGCTGACCGTCGACTTTTGGTGCATGGATGCACCAATCGGAGACCGTAATCATACACACTGTGGAAGGGTTTTCATGGGACTCTAACTATGAACAAATGGAAGCATCAATCCCTTTACCATGATCAATAGCATACTTCAACTCATCAGCCGTGGGTACATAATTGTTAGCGACCAATCGGCCATCAATAGCAACAATAGGTGCTAACTTACTAAGAATGAAGCGAATATTGGACGCTGTTATAATCAGTTGCTCTCCGGACCCAGTATAGACGGCTTGTAGTCTATCTGCAACCTGCTTCGTATTATGCTCTTCCAAATCAAATCGCGTAATATCAGCTAGAGCCCCGTAGTGTTCTTCAAAAGCTGTAATCGTGGATGGAATCGTATGAGCAACTGGTTCACAACCACTACTACATGCGCTACATCCGGAATTTAAGGTTGCTGTATCTTGTCCTTTTAGGGTAAAAATCTCTATATTTTTTTTCATAAATACCTCTTTTCTAGTTAGGTGAGATTGGGTGTCATATGGCTATAGTTATTATATAATAAGCGTTACGTCCATGCAAGTCATGAAGAAAACAGTGTATAAATTGTCCTGTTTGGCGGTAGTTCATATAAATTTAACAAGATTAGCCTATAATATGTAGAATAAAGATAAAAAAGATGTTAAAATTATACAAAATGAACATGATATAAAATGAAGATGAACTTGGGGTGAATGCGTGAAAATACATAAATATACGGGTTTATTTGTATTCATTATATTTGTAATTCTAGTGGGTTCCGGTTGTGAAAAAGATGGTCGGGAACACATAGAAGAAGTCGTCACAGATGCGGTAAATGAAAAGCAATATCTAGGGGAGATTGCTTTTCGTATTCCTTGGCCAGCCTATTCAGGTCGTGGTGTTGCTATACAAAAAATAGTAGAAAAATATAATTTGAACAATACAACAGACTATAAGATCAGCGTAGTTGGTGGCGATGAGAATCTAAGTTTAATCCATGCTGATTTATTAGAGGATACCAAAACGATGGTATATCTTTTACCTTATCGCTATGTTCAGTATTTTGGAGAACTCGGGTTATTAGAGGATCTTACATACAGTAAAAAACCATATGAAGATTATTTTTTTGAGGAGCTATGGTCCCTTGCGACGATAGAGGACAAGGTATTTGGCGTTCCTTTTCTCGGACATGCCATGGGCCTTATTTACAACAGGAACTTGTTGAATCAGGCAGAAGTTGATCCGGCTTCAATCGTTGATTTAGAAACTTTATTAGTAGCTCTTGAACAAATTGAGTCGAACACAGAGGCAAATGGCATAGGTCTTGTAGGGGCAGATCATAATGATGTGTCATGGATGGTCAACCAGTTCATTTACGGGTTCGGCGGCCAACTGGTAGATGTGGAAGGCACCAAAGTAATGATTAACAGTGAAGCAAGTAAGCGTGCCCTTAGTTTCTATAAAAATGATTTGGGTAGATATGCACAGGAGACATGGACAGATGATAATGGTGAGGATGTCATGGCATATTTTAGACAGGGTAAAATAGCTTTTGAGATTCAAGGACCATGGGGTATAACGGATATATGGAAAAACCAAGAACCCTTTGAAACCGGCGTCATACCACTAACGGATATTGGTATATATCCTGAGGTTGGACCGATGATGATATCAGTAGATCAGAAAATGGACGATAGTATGAAAGTAGCCATTCGGCCATTTGTTGAATTCTTGATTTCCAGAGAAGGTCAGAAGTTGATTCTAAAGGGAGAATACAGTCCGGAACATGACCGTTATTATCCATTCAGGTTACCAATTAGAAGAGACATGATTGATCGTGGTTATATGGAAGATTATCCGGAGTTTTACGGATTTTTATCTGGACTTGATCAACCGAGTGTGGATGTTCCTGTACCAAAATGGCAGAGGATAAAGGACCATTACTATGAGTCCGGTCTACACGATGTTATGAAGGAAAAGATAACAATCGAAGCATTTTTAACATGGATTGAAACAGAGGGGAATATAGTCTTAAATGACGCTAATAAGGGAGGCAATAAATGAGAAAAATATTAATTGTAGATGATTCCAGCACGGACAGAATGATCGTTAGTAATCTACTGAGTGATTACCATGTTTTGATGGCGTGTGACGGTCTTGAAGCCATGAGGATACTCGAAGAGGTCCCAGACATAGACTTGATTGTTCTGGACCTAAATATGCCCAATATGAATGGCTTTGAGGTTCTTACAGCTCTTAATGATAACCCTAGTTATAAAAATATTGTAACCATTATACTCACTAATTTTGATGAGACGGAAAATGAAATTAGAGGTTTGAATCTTGGCGCCGTCGATTATATACGTAAACCATTGAATTTGGAATCATTAAAGAAAAGGATTGAAGTCCATCTCAGTCTTAAAGAAGCCAAAAAAAGAATTGAAGAACATAATGAACAATTAGAAGAAATCGTAGCCAATCGTACGGATGAGCTGGTTTATACAAGAGATACCACCATCCATGCCCTCATAGGTCTGTTAGAAGTCAGGAACCTAGAATCTTCGAATCACACCATTAGAACACAATGGATGATGAAACGTCTTTGTGAGCACTTAAAAACCAAAAGTACTTTCTCCAACATTTTAGATGATGATTATATCAATGAACTTTTTAAAACAGCCCCACTTCATGATATTGGTAAAGTCGGCATTCCAGACTCCATATTACTTAAGCCCGGTCGGCTGAATCAAGATGAATTTGAGATTATGAAAAAGCATGTGACCTATGGGGTGGAAGCACTTAGTCACCATACCGGTGATGGTAAATTGACACCAAGCTTCATTAAGACAGCCATTGATATTGTAGGTAACCATCATGAAAAGTATAACGGAAAGGGTTATCCAAAAGGTTTAGCAGGAGATTCGATTCCTTTGCCGGGTAGGTTAATGGCAATTATTGATGTTTATGATGCACTAACGAGTAAGCGTGTATATAAGGATGCGTACACACATGAGGAAGCCATTGAAATGATTGGAAAAGAAAGCGGTCAACATTTTGATCCCAAAATTGTAAGCAGTTTTCTAGAAATACAATATGATATCTTAGAAATATCTAGGGAGTATAGGCAAGAGTTGTCTTAGGAGGTGTGAACGCTATGGGTTATGTAAGAAGTATGTTTATCCTTTTGATGCTGATCTTGACACTATCAAACACGATTATAGCCAGTGAGATGGTGCTTGAACTGACAGAGGAAGAACAAGCCTTTATTCAGGAAAACCCTGTCATACAAGTAGGAATCGACCCTGGATTTGTACCCTTTGAGTTCATCGATCAAGATGGTAATTATAAAGGTATTGCTGCGGACTATCTAGAATTGATCAGCAAGAAAACAGGACTTGAATTGGTAATTAACAAAGGTTTGACCTGGTCAGAGGCCTATGAAAAAGGCGTCCTTAAAGAAGTGGATCTATTACCGGCCATTTCCAAAACGCCGGAGCGTGAAGCGTATTTTCTTTTTTCAAATCCTTTTTATTACTTTCAACGTGTTATTGTAATGAAAAATGATAATACGAGTATTAGTGGTATTGAAGATTTGGCGGGTCTGACGGTAGCCGTTCAAAAAAACAGCTCTCACCATAGCTATTTGCAAGAATATCCCAATATTAATTTAAGCCTTTATCAAACAGTTGAAGGAGCATTGTTTGATGTGGCCAATGGTTCTGAGACAGCGTATGTCGGTAACCTTGCAACGACCAGTTACTTAATCAAAGCCAATGGTTTGACAGATTTAAAGTATGTTAAATTCGAAGCAGAGGCGAAACAGTCTTTGCATTTTGCGGTACGTAACGATTGGCCCGAATTGGCAAGTATTATAGATAAAGCGCTTGCAAATATAACAGAAGAAGAAAAGATTATCATACATAACAGATGGATTGGTATTGATGGCGATGTAGATTATGGACCGATCATTCAAATAGCTTTAATTATCGGGATATTGGTAGCGGTTGCTTTTGGAGTATCTTCCTATTGGATTCTAAAGCTAAAAAAAGAGATTTCAAAGAGAATCGAGGCAGAAGAAGAGCTTTTGATGGCAAAAAAAGAAGCAGAGGTGGCCAATCAGATTAAGTCTAGCTTTTTAGCTAGGATGTCACATGAAATAAGAACACCCCTTAATGCCATTACGGGTATGGCATATCTCATGACCAAAACAAATGTTGATACGACACAATCTATGTATCTGGAAAAGATTACACAAGCGTCCGGAAATATGTTGGGAATAATTAATGATATATTGGATTTTTCCAAAATCGAAGCCGGAAAAGTTGAGATTGAAAATGTGCCATTTGAATTGGACAGAGTCATTCAGGATGTGATTAATATCGTATCTTTTCGAATTGAGGAACAAGGCATTGGTTTCAGTCTTAGTAGAGATCCTAATATACCCAATGCGCTAATAGGAGATTCTAAAAGATTAGAACAGATTCTACTGAATCTTATCAACAATGCTGTAAAGTTTACCAATGAGGGTGGTGTATATTTTGATATCCGTTTGGTTGCCAGTACCGGCCCAAAATGCCATCTTGAATTTCAAGTAAAAGATACAGGTATTGGCATGAGTGAGGAACAAGTGAATCAGCTTTTTATACCATTTTCTCAAGCAGACGCTAGTATTAACAGGAGATTCGGTGGAACAGGACTTGGTCTTTCCATTGTCAAGAGTCTGGTTAATATGATGGAAGGTAGTATCAAAACCTATAGTACCCTTAAGGAGGGCTCAACTTTTATTATTAACTTAACGTTTGATGTTGATCGTGAAAAAGAGGTTGAAGCCGCGAAGAAGGGAGCAGCAATCTATTTTCAGAACCTCAGGACAATCGTTCTTGAGAAAACAGGTGCCAATATTAATTTGATGAAAAACTATTTAGGTAGTTTTGGTATGTCAGCAGAGTTTACAACAAGTCAAACCGATCTTGTTCAAGTACTCGAAGTTGCCAATCAAGACCGAATCAAGCCCTTTGATTTAGTGATTATTGACTATGCAACTTGTATTGAAGATGGATTTATGTTTGTTAATCATATTCGCAAGTATATAAAAATCAACTTCATACCCAAAATCATTATGCTTTTACCATTAAACAGAGATGACTTATTTAATAAAGTGTTTGAATATGAAATCGATATGGCCATAACCAAACCCATTATTCCATCCGTACTGTACAATGCAATCATAGAGATTTTCAAAGAAAAGGCCATCTTATCTCATAAACCGGTTGGAGAAAATATGGTTGAGGCTATTGAGAAAAAGGACTATGATTATCATCTATTGGTTGTTGAAGATAATAAAACCAATCAGTTTATTGCCAAATCTATTTTAGAGCAAGTAGGTTTCAAGGTGGACTTAGCAGACCATGGTGAGGATGGTCTTAGGCTTTTTACAAACAATCCAAACAGATATCAGTTGATTCTAATGGATCTGCATATGCCGATTATGAACGGTTATGATACAGCCAAAGCCATTCGTGAGTTGGATGAACAGATACCGATTGTTGCTATGACAGCAGATGCCATCATGGGTGTGGAAGAAAAATGTAAAGCCCATGGGATAGAGTACTACATCAGTAAACCTTTCGAACCGGAAGTATTGCTCAAAAAGATTATTAAGATCATAGAAGCATCAGGTTATAAACGACAAGAAACCGTATTGGATGAAAGTGATGGTCTTAAGTATCTTGGCAACAACATAGAGCTTTATAAAAAGGTCATTCAGGCTTATTATGAAGAAAATCAGGATACATCTAAGAAACTTGAGGAAGCCATAGATCAGAACAATTTTAAAGAAGCAGCTCAGATTGTTCATAAGATTAAAAGTAGTTCAGGCACCATTGGTGCGAAGAAGTTGTATCAAGTAGCACGAGACTACCAGAAAGCATTAGAAGATGAGAATCTATATCAGGTTAAAGAACTTAAGGATAGATTTTCAAATCTGCTTAAAATATTACTATTAGAAATTGAATCTAGATTGTCAAAGGATTAATTAAAAAACCACCTTAGGTGGTTTCTTAATTAATTGGGGTTATAATGATTTAATTCAGTAGTAAAATAAAAAAAGATTGACGAATTACTTTAACAATGTTACACTTTAAAGCAATAACGTGAAAAGTCAAAAAACGAAAGAAGGAATAGATGATGTTAGAAGAAATCAATAAGGTTGGTAGTTTACTTTCCTATAGAGAAGATATTAAGGTCATGGATTGCACCGTTCGAGACGGTGGTTTAATGAATGATTTTAGATTTGATGAAGAATTTGTGAAGAATGTTTATAAAGCATGTGTCAAATCAGGTGTGGATTATATGGAATTTGGTTATAAATCCTCAAAAGAATACTTTAGTGAAGATGATTTTGGACCCTGGAAATTCAGTAAAGAAGCAGACCTTAGAAGAATTGTAGGGGATAACGATACAGATCTTAAAATCTCTGTGATGGCAGATGTGGGTCGAACCAACTATAAGGAAGATATCTTACCAAAGTCAGAGAGTGTCATTGATATGATACGTACAGCTTGTTATATTCATCAAATTCCTTCGGCGATTGAGATGGTGAATGATTTTCATCTAAAAGGTTATGAAACCAGTATTAATGTTATGGCTGTTTCTCATGTCAATGAACGAGAACTGGACGAAGCACTTCATCTATTGGGACAGTCGAATGTGGACATCATATATTTGGTGGATAGTTTTGGTCATTATTATCCTGAAGAAATCCGTTTATTGGCTAAAAAATATTTGGATGTGGGAGAGCAATATAATAAGAAGATTGGTATTCATGCTCATAACAATCAACAATTAGCATTTGCCAATACGATTGAAGCATTAACCCTTGGTATCAGTTATTTAGATGCGACGGTATCCAGTCTGGGAAGAGGTGCCGGTAATTGTCCGATTGAATTGTTATTAGGTTTTCTAAAGAATCCTAAGTACAGTTTGAGACCGATGTTGAATGTGATTGAGAATGATGTAGCAAAAATCAAAGAGCAAGGTATTATATGGGGGTATGATGTTCCTTATATGATTACCGGTCAGATGAATATGCATCCAAGATCAGCCATGAAGATAGTTGGAACACCGGCATGGGGTGAATTTACTAAGTTTTATGATGAGATTATGGATGAGGATTAGAGGTCACGTTGTGTGAAAATAGTCCCATGAAAACCCTTCCACAGTCTGTATGACTACGGCCTCCGGTTGGTGCGTCCTGCACCAAAAGTCGGCGGTCTGCATCCATGCAGACTAGCTTAAGTCATACAGCCAGTTCCAGGAACTTCATGGTCGATGTTGGCTTACTTAGGTATTACTGGTTACATTAACACATCATATGGAGTATGCGAATTTAGACTTTTTCGAAACCGAATGAGGAAAGAAAAAGCGCTGATTAATCACAGTTCTACAGGGATGTAGAACGTCCTTCCTTTTTACATGGATGTAGAAAAGAAGGATGATTAAGCAGTGCTTTTTATTGACGAAATGACCACCTATTACCGAGTAGATGTGATACACAGCTTTTCCGCTGACCGTACGAAGTGTAAGGCAAGGAAAAGCTGTGTGTTACATCTAGGATTATAATCTAGAATTACAGTCAGCCGATAATACCTGTGATTACAAAGTCACTAATGACGTTTCTCTGAGTACCAAACCTTTATTTCTTTCTTGAATCATTCTAATAGACCATTCATTTTGGAAGAAGATGACGGGTCGGTCATCTTTATCATGTCCTACTAAGGAATCCATAGTCAGATTCAACTTGTTCATATCAAAATCATCATTGACCCAACGAATAAATCGATAAGGCATACGTTGGGTATTGATTTCTACGCCATATTCATGGGTGAGACGATATTCTAATACTTCAAATTGCAACACCCCAACAACACCTACAATCAACTCTTCAGTCCCGGCAAAAGGTCTGCGATAGACCTGAATCGTTCCTTCTTGTGCCAATTGGGTTAGGCCTTTTAAGAATTGTTTTCGCTTCATCGCATTGATGGTTGAGATCTTCATGAAGAACTCAGGTGCAAATTGGGGAATGCCTTCATATTCAAGAGGTATATTGTCGAAGGTTAGCGTATCGCCAATGTTGAAAATACCCGGATCATGTAAACCGATAATATCTCCTGAGAAAGCAGATTCAACAATGACCCTGTCTTGTGCCATAAACTGTTGAGGTTGAGCCAGTTTGACCTTTTTACCCATATTTACATGATTAACAGTCATACCTTTTTCGTATTGACCGGAACAGATTCTTAGGAAAGCGATACGATCCCTATGGTTCGGGTCCATGTTGGCTTGAATCTTAAAGATAAAACCAGTAAAATTTCGATCTTCAGGGTCAATATAGCCCAGATTACTTTTTCTGGCCATAGGCGGTGGTGTTATATCAAGAAAGCTTTGGAGAAAAGGTTCTACACCAAAGTTGGTCAAAGCACTTCCGAAATAAACCGGCGTCAATTCACCATTTATAATCTTATGAAGATCAAAGTCATCTCCAGCCATATCCAGCAATTCAATGTCCTCTAGTAATTTATCATGTAAGTCAGAACCAAGAAGCAGTCGGAAAGCATCATCGGTAACCTCTCCGGTGACGATGTTAGCCATAGACTGACCATGATTACCTTCATTAAAGAGTTCAATACGCTTTTCTAAACGGTTATAGACACCACGAAAGTCCTTACCGTTTCCGATGGGCCAATCTACTGGGTAAGAACGAATGCCCAAGGCTTCTTCCAAATCATCAATCAAATCAAAAGGATCTCGACCTAATCGATCCATCTTATTAATGAAAGTAAAAATAGGAATGCCTCGCATTTTACAAACCTGAAATAGCTTTTTGGTTTGTGCTTCCACACCTTTATTACTATCGATAACCATGACAGCACTATCAGCAGCAATAAGCGTACGATAAGTATCCTCACTAAAGTCCTGGTGTCCTGGTGTATCCAAGATGTTGATACAATGATCCTGGTAGTTGAATTGGAGAACAGAGGAGGTGACGGATATACCTCTTTGCTTTTCAATCTCCATCCAGTCAGAAACAGCGTGTTTGTTAGAACGTCTGGACTTAACAGAGCCTGCTTCACGGATAGCACCGCCATAAAGCAAGAATTTTTCAGTTAACGTAGTTTTTCCCGCATCGGGGTGAGATATGATGGCGAATGTACGCCTTCTTTGAATTTCTTCATTGTAATTGTATTTCTTATTTGACATGAGAAAGCCTTTCTAATAAAAGTACAATGCCCTTTTGGGCGAATAAGCTACATACTTACTTCAATGATGGTATAACGTATGAAGGAGAATGTCAATTATTTTGTTACAAATTCGCTATCTAGGTCATTCATATAGGAGAAAAGTCCTTCAGCCCATTTAACAGCATCAATATAATCGAGAGAAAGTTGGTGGAGATCATATTCAATCATATCCGCATAAGCTTCAAGATTAGAAAAATCACCCTGTTCATAGGCCAAGCATAATTGGTAAGGATAGAGATAAAGGTTTTCTTCGCCAAGAAAGGTTTTCTTAACATCCGGTGTGAGTGGAAGGTTCTTGACAACTTCTTTCATAGGTTCTTGAAGTAGAACATCAATGACAGAAAGGATACCCATCAATGCCAGTTCGTCTTCATGACCTTCTAAGGAAGTTGCATGAAAAGCCATATGCTCAAGAAACTTTGACCGTACCATAGCGGTTTTGACCAATTCCGTTGCATGAGATTTGCTTAGCGTTTGCAAGGAAGCCAAGGACAGCCACTTGCTAAAAGCATTGATTCCAAGTATGGAAAGGGCTTGATGTACAGATGCTATTTGAGTGCCCAGTGAAAAGCTTGAGTTAACGATACGTAATAATTTATAGGTTAAAAAAACATCGATTTCAATGATACGGGTAATTTTCTTAAAATCCGGCTCAGACTCTTGTAGGGCTTCAAAAAGACGTAGAAACTGAGATGAACTTCCTGTTAGGTCTTTGCTCTTTATCATATGAGGACGCGCAAAAAAATAGCCTTGAAAATAGTCAAAACCAAGTTTTTTAGCCCATTCAAAATCTTCGTGGGTTTCAACTTTTTCTGCTAGGAGCAATTTGCCTTGCTTTCTATATTTGTAACATATCTTTTGAATGTCATCTCTTGAATTGTTTAAAAAATCGACTTTGATTATTTGAGACAGATTGATGATTTCATGGTAAGGATAGTCCAAGACAAAATCATCAATAGCGATTGTATAGCCATCTCGTCTAAGCCGTTCCAGTTTTTCTAAGGTATGTGGTTCCGGTTTGACATCCTCTAAGATTTCGATGACCACGTTTTTTGTTGACAACAGTTGGGGAATGTCCGAGTGGATTAAGCGAGCATCAAAATTAATAAAAGCCGTCGACTGACCTACTAAATGATCGATACCAAAGTGGAAGTAGCTGTTCATGAGAAGTATGGCTGTAGCGATATTAGATGCGATGCTTGTATTAAAATAATTCTTATCACTATCACGGTATAAGAGTTCATACGCTATCACGGCAAGATTCTTATTAAAGATGGGCTGACGCGCAACAAAAATATCCAACTTGGGGCCTCCTTATAGCAACTCAATGGCAAAATTCGACTGTTATCTAATATGCTTTTGGCTACTAAATGAGGAATTTAGCCTAAGCAAGATAGACACGATAGTCTTATTGTACTATAAAAATAATATTTTGCATAGATGAAGCGTGATATCATTATGCTATATATTATTTAGAGCTAAAATAAAAACATAAAAAAAGACGGCTCCATTTTTGGTAAAATGTAAGCCGTCTGAATGTTATTCTTTGGATTTAATGGCAATGTTTAATTCAAGCGCATAATCACTTTCATAAGTTAAAGGGACACAGATGGTTTTTGAGTCACTTACTGTAATTGTCATATCTTTACCGACTAGAATGGATGGCGGCGTAATATCAATGATAATCCCTTGCGTCGAAAAAATGGTTGCTGTGTTACCAAGAATCATGTTGGCCAGCTCACTGACAGCACTTGCAGCCATATCATTCAGTTCTGTGACAGGCATACCCATCATCATGTGTGATGCAATATTACAAGCTGTCTCATTGGACATACTGAGTATAACTTGACCTGTGAGTTGTCCTGTAATACCCACTAAGATAACAAACTTATCACCTTCAAAAACTGTTTTTGTCAGATAGGGCTTACCCATCTCTGTATCGATATTGCAAAAATCTTTCATGACCCTCTTAGATGCGGCGATGAAAGGATTGATATATTCAACATTTGCCATGGTTTATCCTCCTAAATCGAATGTAATTGACTTCATGATTATAACATGAAAATATTGGCATTGACAAACTTTCCTTAAAATATAATATTAATAGTTTCAAAGATGGGAGTTTATAGTGTATAATAGTTGTAACCTATATACCAAGGAATGACTTCGAGGTGAAAAAAGTGGCAAAAATGACATTAGAAGCATTAATAGAAAAAGTAGATGATATACCGGCATTTCCACAGACGGTCATCAACATCATGGCATTGCTCAAGGAGCCAAGGTCTGCTGCGGTAGATATAGAACGTGAAGTCATGAAAGATCAAGGATTAACAACAAAGTTATTAAAGATGGCTAATTCCGCATTTTATAGTGGAAGACGTCAGATAAAAACGGTTGCAGATGCGACTGTTCTTTTAGGTTTTGATACAGTTCAAACGCTTGTTTTGGCATCTACAGTTGGTAAAGTCATGGAAAAAGAACTAAAGGGTTACTCCTATGAGCGTAATGCACTTTGGCGACAGTCACAGATTTCAGCGATTATGGCAAGAACCATTGCAAAAAAAGCCAAGTATGCCAATCCGGATATCGCATACACTGCCGGTTTGCTTAAAGATGTTGGTAAAGTCATTTTGGATGAATACGTTCATGAATCATATCAAGAGATTCTAACAAAGATTAGCAATGAGGTTATGCCTTACGTAGCTGCAGAAGAAGAAATTCTAGGCTTTAATCATGGTCAAGTAGGTGCACGTATTGTTGAAAAATGGAATCTGGCCTCTGAACTGGTGGATGCTATTGAATTTCACCATAAGCCTTTTCAATCCATAGATAACATTGAATTGGTGTCTATTGTACATATATCGGATGGTTTGGTCATGATGATGGGTATTCATGAAGGTATAGATACACTTGGTCACGAATTTTTTACGGATGCAGTAAAGATTCTGAATCTGGATGAAGCAGATTTGAACCAAATCATGAAGGATGTAGAAAAAATTGTTTCAGAAGAGCAAATATTTATATAGAAGAAGCTGTCATAATCATAATTAAGACGAATAAAAAACGCCTACATGTTTGGGCGTTTTTTTGTTCTGTCTTTTATTGAATGAATCTAAGTATCTATAGTGGTAGATTTTCTATAGAGAGCGGGACTCATCCCGGTATGATTTTTGAAAACATTGGAAAAGTAACCCGGATTACAAAATTCAAGAAGTGTTGCAATATCGGTCACCTTCATTTGTGAAAATTCTAAAAAGTTTTTTGCAACTTCTACTTTATGCTTTTGTATGTAATCAGTTATGGACATACCAACTTCTTTATAAAAAAGCTTTGAAAGATAATCCGGCGACAAGTGGGTCAGCTCGGCCAAAGTGGATACAGTTATTTTTGAAGTAGCATTTTCATAGATATGCTTAGCCACTTTGGAGATTGGGAACGGGTAGTTGAAAATAACAGTATTTTGAATAAGCTTGGTACATGTTTCAAGCATCTCATATTCAAAGTTAACAAGATCCTCTTTTTTATCTAAGCTTTCTATATGTTTGATAAAAACATCACTTAAATCGAAGGCGTCTTCTGAATTGACACCGGCTTCTATGACTGCACGTGTAAACAATGTACAAGACCCTATAAGAGAGTTTTTTGTGGACCGAATTGAATCCCTAGCTAAACTGGGTTTTTCAAGGGCGTTTATTTCTTTAAGAGTGTGTGCGGCACTTGCCAAATAACCTTGTCTAATTTCTTTCAATAATTTGCACTCGAGAGCATAGGAGGGATGTTTATAATGTATATCCAGATTTTTGAGTTTTTCTTTTATCAAGGAATTTTTCACAACTAAACCTCATTTCACATCGGATTTATGTAAATTATAACAGATTTTTAAAAGAATATAAAGATAATTAATACTATACTAAACAAGTAGATGAAAGCAGGTCGCTGATTTAGCTAAGCAAGTCTTTTGTATTTCTCATTAGAGCAAACGGTTGCCCAACTTTTGAAAGCGTCATGTATGACACCAGATTTAATAGGGAGGAACAAAAATGAAAAGATTGTTAACAATAATAATGGTACTTGCAATGGTAACAGCATTGTTTGCCGGCTGTGGGAAAACAGAGACCCCAGAGACAGGTGAAATGACAGAAACAGAAACAGGAACAGAGACAGAAACAGAAACACCAGCATCAACAGAAGGCCAAAGCGTCGTCATCTATCAGAACAAAGTAGAGATTGGCGAACAACTGATGGCATTTGCAGCACTGTATGAAGAAGAAACAGGTGTAGAAGTAACAGTCAAAACATCCGGTGGTGACACCCCATACGCAGAGAACCTAAAAGCAGAATTCCAATCTGATAGACAACCAGACATCTATGTAATAGAAGGTATGGGCGGATACAACACATGGAAAACAAAACTTACACCATTTGAAAACGAAGAATGGATGGATTTAACAACACTCGAATTTGCAGTAGACGGTCAAGTATATGGTTTCCCAGTAGCCGTTGAAGCATGGGGAATGGCATATAACAAAGACATCTTAGATCAAGCAGGTGTGGATCCTGCAACCTTAACATCACAAGAAGCGTACAAAGAAGCCTTCGAAAAAATCGATGGTATGAAAGACGAACTAGGTCTCAAATCTGTCGTAGCGATGGCAGCAGGACCAGATATGAGATGGGTAACAGGCTTACATAACTTTAACGGTTACTTATCAGCAGGCCTAGAGTATGGAGACACAACAGTACTAGACAAACTCAACAGTGGCGAAGCAGACCTAGAGCGCTTAACACAGTATGCAGACTGGGTAGAACTACTCTTTGCATATTCAGACAATGCGGTATTATTAACAGGTAACTATGACGCACAAGTTGGCCAATTTGCAACCGGACAAGCAGCCTTTGTACATCAAGGAAACTGGATTGACCCATGGTTAACAGACAATGGCGTAGACTTCCCAATGGGCTTTGCACCTCATGCATCCGTATATGGTGAGCACAATGCAATCTTCATAGGCGCACCATCATACTATGTACTCAACAGTGACAGCCCGAACCAAGAAGCAGCAAAAGCATTCTTAAACTACATGGCAACAACAGAAGCAGGACACAACTACATGGTTAACGAAGCAAAAATGGTACCAGCCTTCACAAACGTAACCCTAGTACCGGACACCCCACTATCAGCCAATGTAACAGAGTGGTTAAAGAAAGAAAACGGTGCCTATACATGGTTACAAAACGACATGCCGGACGGATTTGGAATGGGAACCATCGCACCACTATATGAAAGTTATGCAAAAGGCGATTTAGACAAAGAAGCCTTCATAGCACAACTGGTAGCAAAAATAGAAGAAAACAAATAAGCCGTAAAAAGTAAATAAAAGCAAAACAAAAGAAACGCTTGGGAAGGGTGTGTGTCTTGCACACTTTCTTAATTGATAGGAAAGCAATACTTTCCTATCAATTAAGAAGGTTTGTATCCGGATGCAGGAGCAAAACTCTCTTCTTATAAAAAAGCCTACATAAGAAAACCCCAACTCAAATAACAAAGTAACAACAAATAAAATGACCGAGGGAGAAGGAAAGTGTATGAATAAAAAATCAAAAGAAAAACTAGTATTCTGGTTGTTCCTAGTACCGGCCTTGTCAAGTTTCATCCTCGTAGTGGTCGTACCATTTGTCATGGGCGTCTATTACTCCATGACAGACTGGACAGCCGTCGCAGGACAAGAAGCCAACTGGGTAGGCATTAACAACTACAGGAGCATGTTTAGTGACTTGGAATTTAGGTACTCCTTCATAAGGACCTTCCTATTCACCTTGTTAAGCGTCATCTCCATCAACGTCGTGGCCTTAACATTCGCCTTTTTAGTCACAAGAGAAATCCGGTTCAAAAACTTCTTTAGAGCAGGCTTTTTCATCCCTAACCTAATAGGGGGATTGGTACTTGGTTACATCTGGCAGTTCATCTTCAAAAGCGTCGTACCCTCAGTTGGAACCCTACTTGGCATAGAAGCACTAGAAAAGTACTCATCCTAGCAGAACCCAACTTAGCCCTCTTTGGACTCATCTTTGCCTTCACATGGCAATACGCCGGGTACATCATGATGATCTATGTAGCAGCCCTACTTAACGTACCCCAGGAGCTCATAGAAGCCAGCCAAATCGATGGTGCCAACTTCATCCAAAGACTTAGAAGCATCACCATACCTATGATAGCACAAGCCTTTACCATCACCTCCTTCTTAACCTTGGTCACCTCCTTTAAGCAATACGACATCATCGTCGCCTTAACCAATGGAGGTCCGGCCGCAATCTACCAAGGCACCACCGTTAACTCAACAGAAATGCTGGCGGTGCACATCTATAGTGTCGCCTTCAAATATAACAATATGGCAGAAGGACAAGCCAGAGCCATCATCTTCTTCATCGTCCTATCGGTGGTATCCATCGGCCAGGTCTACTACAATAAAAAGAAAGAGGTGGAAATGTAATGGGTGTCAAAAAATATGGTCAACACAATCTTAACCATCATCACCTTCGTACTCTTTGTCATCATCATGTTTCCCTTCTTCATTGTTGTCATCAACTCAGCCAAATCATCCTTAGAAATCATCACCGACCCTATATCCCTGCCACAACACTGGGGCCAACTCTTAGCCAACATCAGTGACATATGGAACAGACCCAGTATCAGATACTCTTCAAGTGTGTTCTCATCAGTCATCATCACCGTAGGATCGCTGACCACCATCACCATCTTCTCCGCCATGTCGGCATGGGTGTTGGTAAGAACCAAAAGCACAACCTCGACCATCATCTTCTTAGTCTTCTTAAGCGGGCTCATCATACCCTTCCAAGTGGTCATGTTTCCACTGGTCGCCTTCTTTAGAATGATCTATGAAGCCACAGGTATAAGAATGCTAAGAACCTATCACGGCATGATCATCGCTTACATTGGATTTGGAGCACCGCTTGCGGTCTTCATGTTCCACGGGTTCATCAAATCCATACCCTTAGAGCTTGAAGAAGCTGCCACCATAGACGGCTGTAGCCGTCCACAGATCTTCTTTAAGATCATCATGCCCATACTTAGGCCCATATTTGTAACGGTCATCATCCTAAACGCCATCTGGATATGGAACGACTTCTTGTTACCATCACTGATACTCGGCGTTGGACAAGACGTACAAACCATACCACTAGCCATAAGGGCCTTTGCAGGATCCTTTGTTAAGAAGTGGGACCTTATCATGACAGCGGTACTCATGGCAGCCGCACCAATCATCGTCGGCTTCCTCTTTGCCCAAAAGCACATCATCAAGGGCATGGTTGCAGGTTCTATCAAATAATATTATAATAGTAAAGGGCTGTTTTCAGCCCTTTATTTTTCTATATCAGTGAAGCATTACTTTCTTAATATATAGAAGTGGAGGTATGAGGATGATACAAGAGAAGGAAAAGTGGAGAGAAGATTTAAAAAACGCCTATTTTGATATCTACAGTGATTTGGGCGGTAGTGGCAAAAGCTTTGAGTCACTCATGCAAGTCATTGAAATAAGATCCAAAGAGAGAGGGAAAGAACTAAAAGACCTGGATATGCGCGAACATGACTGGTATATGAGCGAACATATGATTGGTATGATGCTTTATGTGGATTTGTTTGCAGGCAACATCAAGCTCATGATTGATAAAATACCCTATCTTGTTGAACTTGGCATAACCTATGTACATCTAATGCCTCTACTAAAGCCAAGGAAAGATGAAAACGACGGAGGCTATGCGGTTGAAGACTACATGGATATAGATCCGAAATTGGGACGGCTTGAAGACTTTGTTATGCTTATGGATGCACTTAGACATGCGGGAATTGCAGTGTGTATTGACTATGTCCTTAATCATACTGCAGATACTCATGAATGGGCTAAGAAAGCCCTTGAGGGAGAAAAAAAATATCAGGATATGTATATGATGTACGATAGTAGGGATATACCGGACTTGTATGATGCCACAGTACCGGAAGTACTGCCGGATAAACATCCTGGGAATTTCACTTACAAATCTGAGATTGATAAATGGGTATACACTTCCTTTAGTGATTTCCAGTGGGACCTGAATTTTAAAAACCCAATGGTTTTTGAAAAAATGGTGGATATTATGCTCTATCTTGCTAATCTAGGTGTTAATATCATTCGTTTAGATGCCATTGCTTTTGTATGGAAGGAAATCCATACATCCTGTAGAAACCTGAATCAAGCCCATAAGCTGATGCATATGCTTCATTGCGTTAAAGAAATAGCATGCCCCTCTCTGGCATTGCTTGGAGAAGCCATTGTTGAACCGGATGAGATTTTTAAATACTTTGGTACGCGAGATAATGTAGAGTGCGGTATTTTATATAACGCCAACTTTATGGTTAACATATTTAACAGTATGGCAACAAGAGATGTGCGTCTTATGAAAATCGATAATGAAAGATTCAAAGTACCGGTTACAGGTTGTTTTATGAATTATGTTCGTTGCCATGATGATATTGGTTGGGGATTTAATGAAGAAGCTACGAGACATTTGGGCCTTGACCCTTACCAACACAAACATTTTTTAATCGATTTTTACTCTAGAGATTTTGAAGGTTCCTTTGCAAAAGGTGAAATCTATCAGTATAACCCAAGAAATCATGATGCAAGGACCAATGGAACATTAGCTTCATTACTTGGCCTTGAGAAAGCCCATGATAGGAAGGACACGCATGGTCGGACATTTGCTTTAAACAGAATTAAGCTGGTGACGGCACTCATTTTTTCACATAGAGGCATACCTTTAATTTATAGTGGTGATGAGATTGCAACATTGAATGACCAGAGCTATCTAAAGGATCCCCACAAGTCAAAAGAAGGCCGGTGGGTGCACAGACCTTATTTTGACTGGGAAAGAGCAGAAAAAAGAAAGGATCCTTTTACAGATGAGGGGATTATATTCTTATATACACAAAACCTGATTCGTATAAGAAAGAATGAACCACTATTAAATGGAAAAATTGATGCACAAGTTATAGATATAAATCATAATCAGGTGTATACTTTTTATAAAGAAGATAAAGATCAGCGCATGCTTTGTCTATATAATTTCAGTGAGAACAATCAATACATAAGTGGTAAAATACTAAGAAACAAGGGGTTCTGCGGAATTATGTCAGATTTGTTGACAGGTAAACTGGTCTCACTTGAGGGCGGTGAAATACATCTTTATCCTTACGAATGTCTTTGGTTAAAAGAAACAAGCCCACATAATGCCTAGGAGGTAAAAATGAGAGAATTTGAAAGACCCACAATTTTTGTTAGCAGATGTATCGAGCATAAAGCCTGTCGCTATGATGGGAGTATCATAGGAAGTGCTTTTATAAAAAAAATTAAACCACATGTAAATATCATTACAGAATGTCCGGAAGTGGCTATTGGTCTTAGCATACCAAGACAAGCGATTCGAATCATCATGGAAGATGATGTAGAGAAGTTGGTTTATTCCATGACAGGTGAGGATGTTTCAGAGGATATGATTAATTTTTCGGCTACATTTTTATCGGATCTTAAGAATAAGAATATCCATGGTGCAGTATTAAAAAGTAGGTCCCCTTCTTGTGGGATAAAAGATGTTAAGATGTATAAAGGCACCGGACGTGTGAGCTCTTTGACTAAAAAAACAAAAGGTTTTTTCGGCAAAGCTTTTTTAGAGGCATTTCCGGAGTTGGCTGTTGAAGATGAGGGGCGTATTAGTAATTATCAAATAAGAGAGCATTTCCTAACACGTATTTATACTATGGCGGCTTTTGACAAAGTTAAAGCCAGTCAGAGTATGAAGAGCTTGGTCAAATTCCAAAGTGACAACAAATACCTGCTAATGGCCTATCATCAAGCCAATCAGAAAGTTTTAGGTAAGATTGTAGCTAACCATGAGCATAAACCGGTAAAAGAAGTTATGGAAGCATATGAAGAAGTGTTGTATAAGTCATTTATGAACCCAATGCGACAAGGTCGTAATATGAACATGCTGTTGCATTTATTTGGCTATTTTTCCAAGGAGCTCAATAAAGATGAAAAAGCATTTTTCCTTGATCGAATGGAAGACTATCAAAATCACAAAATCCCATACTCAGTTCCGCTATCCATCATTCATTCATGGGCAATCCGTTTTGATAATCCATATCTTAAAGACCAAACAATTTTTGAAGCCTATCCTAAAGTGTTAATAGATGTTAATGATTCAGGCAAAGGTGTGGATAAATAGAGCAAAAAGACTATGTCAGGACATTGGAGCTAAAAATGGAACAATGTAGATACATATTTATAAATATAAATAAATTATTGTAACAAAAATATGGTATGGATTACTTTTGTTCTTTTTGTAAGCTATGAAAATTTTTTCTAATGTGCTATAATAGGATGTGTTAAATGGTTAACAATAAAAAGATTGACAAAAAAGAGGAGTTAGTTAAATGAAAAAAATATTTGGTTTAATGTTAGTACTTGTAATGACAGCAGCAATCTTTGCAGGTTGTGCAAAAGAAGAACCGGTTGTTGAAGAAACACCAGAAGTAACAGAAGAAGCAACAGAAGAAGTAGCAGAAGAGACAGCAGAAGAAGCAACAGAAGAAGAAGTTGACGCAGTAAGTACAGCATCAATCGTTACAGAAGGTGATGCATTAGTAGCAGCACTTGGTGCGGATGGTTTCTGGCTTGCAGCAACTTTAAATGACATCGTGTTAGAAGAAGATCTTGTAGTTGAAGGCGAATTCATACATAGAGAAGAAATCGCTAGAAAATTAGGTCTTTATACTCAAGATGCTGACCGTAACGTTCTTGAAAGATTCACATTAACAGCACCAAGCTTGATTGTAAAAAGTGAAAACTTCAGATTACAAGGTGGAACATTTGTTGGTGACGTTTATGTTGAAGCTAACGGATTCCATTTAGTAGACAATACAATCGAAGGTAACTTATACTTTGCAAGCCAAGAATACATGGACTCAAGAGTTGAAGATGAGACTGGTGTTGTTACAGGTGCTGTAGAAGTTAAGTAGTCATAAGAACTTAAAAGCATAAAAATATATATCAAAAACTGCCGTTTAGACCATTTTCGGCAGTTTTTGTTTTTGTAGTGATTGTTAATTTCATGGTAATAACAAGATTGCTTTTATTCTATGGAGAAGTTATAATATTGGTAAAATGAAGCTAAAGACAATGACTTAGTTTAAGGAGAATAATGGGATGAATGGTTTTATGATAAGAGAAAGTGCCCTAAAGGATGATCATTACTATATCGACTATAATGGTGAATATGAAATGTCAAAATTAAGTTCTTGCACTGGAATAGCAGAAAATGTAATTGAACATATATACTTAGACCATGAAGGTGTATTGGATTCGGATAAAGAAGTTTTTTATTTTAGTAAAAGAGGCAACGCAGCGGATGCGGTTGAGGAATTAAACAGTAGGGTAATCCGCTCAAAAACATCCAGAACGGTTGAGCTTACAGAAGAAGAAATCGAATATATACGCAAAGCATTGATTAATGAAGACTCAAATATCATATTTACGAAGAATTCAATCCGTACTTCCATATTCAACAAATTGAATAAATAGTCATAATATGAATGATGCCCATCTAACACTTGCAATTATGCTTATTTCGTAGTAAAATTTATTTATTGTGGTGTTGTGCTGTTTTATTGCAACATTAGCATAATAACGTATCAGAATCTTATAAAGGTTCTGGTCAAATCAAGATCGTTAATATCGATAGAGAAAGCGATATTTTCTGAAGAAAAGGGGCATAAAATGAAAAAGATAGTAAGTATGATCATGTTGTTTGTAATGGTACTGGTTGTAGCAGGATGTGCTAAGGAAGAATCTGCTAATGTTTTGACAATAGCAGTTGATGACTCTTATCCACCAATGGAATTTAGAGATGAAGATAATGAGCTGGTTGGTTTTGACGTTGATTTTGCTAAAGCCTTAGGCGCAGAAATGGGTATTGAGGTAGAATTCGTACCAACAGCTTGGGAAGGTATTTTCTCAGGGCTGAATTCAGATAAGTATGATGTCATCATATCATCTGTTAGTATTACGCCGGATCGTCTTGAAGGGTTTGAATTCTCAAAACCTTACTTATCAAACGGTCAGGTAATTGTTGTAGCACCTGGTGATGAATCAGTTCAAACACCTGCAGATCTTGAAGGTAAGAATGTTGGGGTTCAACTTGGTACAACAGCTGATATCGCAGTTGAAAAGCAACTGGAAATGACACCTTTTGAGATTACTAAGTATGATGATATCACTCAAACGTTTGCAGATATGAAAACAGGTCGTCTAGATGCTATCGTTGTTGATTATGCTGTAGCCATTGATTTTGTATCAAAGAATTCCGAGGATTATGTTATTACAACTGCTCAGTTAACCAATGAACCTATTGGTGTTTGTATTAAAAAGGGTAACACAGAATTAAAAGAAAAAATTGATGCAGCTTTAGTTACGCTTCAAGGGAATGGTACAATGGTTAAGATTTCAGAAGAATGGTTAGGTGGCGATTACGTTTCTAACATAGATGAAGAATTACGTTAGATTATAGAGAACTCGCTTATGTCATTTGCCAATGCATAAGCGAGTTTTTTTATTTTTTCTTTGACGAACATATAACTCAACATATATAATAGACTAAAATAATGATGAACTTTGATTCATCATAAGTGAGGAAGTGATGTAATGGCAGTGACACAGAAACAGCTATTGGCGATTTTTGAGGGAGCCTTTATAACCCTTCAGTTGACAATAATTGCAATACTCATCGGCTTGATATTCGGGCTGTTTTTTGCATTAGGACGTATTTCTAAAAGCAAGGCACTAAACACGATAAGTTGGACTTACATATGGGTATTTAGAGGAACGCCATTGTTGTTACAGATATTGGTGATCTATTATACCTTACCAAGTATAGGTATTAAACTTTCAGCTTTTATGTCAGGTATTGTAGCCCTTAGTTTAAACTCGGCTGCCTACTTAGCAGAAATTATCAGAGCTGCTATTTTATCCATTGACAAAGGACAAATGGAGGCCTCTAAAGCCCTTGGATTCAGTTATTATCAAGCGATGTTTAAGATAATTATACCCCAATCCTATAGACGTCTTATACCGCCAGTGGGTAATGAAGCTATTATGTTATTGAAAGATTCATCTCTTGTCTCAACAATGGGCATAACAGAGTTGCTTAGAACGTCAAGGATTATGGTTAACTCAAATGGTGACTCCATTTATTATGCATTAGCAGCGGTTATTTATTTATTTTTCACCACCATATTCACCTTGATTTTCCAAAAACTTGAAGCTAAATACTCTGTATACGAATAGGAGGGATTAAATATGATGATTGAGTATAAGAATATATATAAGTCATTTGGATCCCTTGAAGTCTTAAAAGGTATCGATTTGAATGTAGAGAAAAGTGAAGTGCTATGTATCATTGGCCCTAGTGGATCAGGTAAGAGTACACTTCTAAGATGTCTGAATCATTTGGAACGCATTACTGCTGGAGAGATCTATGTAGAAGGTGAGCTGATTGATGCTAATGACAATGGTCATAATCAGTTAAAACTACCTCAACATAAGATGGCAGAGATATGCTCTGAGCTTGGTATGGTCTTCCAAAGATTTAACCTATTTCCACATATGACTGTGCTTGAAAATGTAATTACCGGTCCCATGACGGTAAAAAAGGAAACAAAAGAGGCGATTATACCCTATGCAGAGGAGCTTCTGGAGCTGGTAGGCCTTAGTGATAAAAGAGACGAATATCCATCTAGACTTTCAGGGGGGCAACAACAAAGGGTTGCCATCGCTAGGGCCCTTGCAATGAAACCTAAGATCATGCTTTTTGATGAACCAACTTCCGCACTTGATCCGGAATTGGTGGGTGAAGTGCTTGAAGTTATGAAAAAACTGGCAAGAGACGGTATGACCATGATTGTTGTAACTCATGAAATGGCTTTTGCTAGAGAAGTGGGCACGCGTGTTGTCTTTATGGATGAAGGTGTTATCGTTGAACAAGGTGATCCAAAGGAATTCTTTGATCAACCAAAAACCGATAGGGCAAGAGCCTTCCTTAGAAAAATAGTATAAAGAAGTTATGGTAATTTTAGGCACTTTATGTGCTTTGGAGGACTTATGATAAAATTAATGGCAGACTCAACTTGTGATTTATCAGATGCTTTTTTGGAAAAATATGATATCAGTATGGCACCCCTTAGTATTATTATTAATGGTCAGAGTTACAAAGACCGTATTGATATTCAACCAAGCGCATTATACAATATGTTAGGCACTTTGAAAGATCTGCCGACTACAGCTATGCCCAGCCCGACGGAGTACATTGATATCATTGAAGCTTCAATCGATAAAGGGTATACTGAAATATTATGTATTTGTATGTCAAGCGGTACCAGTGGCTCTTATCAATCCGCACTTTTAGCATGGGAGTATTTTAAGGAAAAGTATGGTGATACACCTTATAAGATGCATGTGGTGGATTCGAAGTGCATGAGCCATGGTAGTGGTTACTTACTATTAAAAAGCGCATTACTAAGAGCTCAAGGTGCCACCTTTGACGACTTGGTTGATTTTAATGAAACCTATAAGACGAATGTGAAGCACTTGCTGTCGGTAGATGACCTTGATAATCTAATTAAGAGTGGCCGCTTAACCAATGTTAGTGCTATGATTGGCAAGGTTCTGAAAGTGAAACCGATTATGTCCATGCGTAATGGAAAAGGTGCTATTGTTGCCAAAGTCAGAGGCAGTAAAAAGGTTTATGCCCATTATGTTGAGTCCTTTACAACTCGAGTGGATTTGGAATTAACAGATTTTATTATTATTGGCTATACTTCTGATAGGACGGTTGCTGAGAACTTGAAGCTTAAGTTACAAAGCGAGACAGGTTTTGCCGGAGATATTCATATGATGCAGATGGGTGTATCTGTAGGTACCCATGTAGGTCTTGGAGCCTTGTCCATGTACTTTTTTGAAAAAGGGGACAGACATGATGGCTTGGTTTACAATGAGATGAGTGCTCTTTTGGAAAAGAAGAATGAGTTGATGAAGCTTATAAGGAGTTTGAAGGATAAGAGTTGATATGTTAGATAGTATGGTTTAATGAATTTCAGAAGGTCTCTAAGCGGATTATTATTGCTTAAAGACCTTTTTTTGATTATAGGGGGTCCCCATGAAAACCCTTCCACAGTGTATATGACTACGGCCTCCGGTTGGTGCGTCCTGCACCAAAAGTCGGCGGTCTGCATCCATGCAGACTTGCTTAAGTCACACACACTGCTTCCAGGAACTTCATGGTCGGTGTCTACTATAACAATGTCAGTAGAGGCAAGTATGTTTTGAATACTGACTAATGGTACAACTGCAGATTAAGAAACAATATCTGTGTGCTGGGATTTTTTGATGACGGGTATGACTAAGGTGGCGACATAGGCTGCGATGGCGATTAGGGTGAAGTCTTTGATCATATAGGGGAGCATCATGATGGAGACGTCTATGATGGACATGATTTTAACTAGGTAGAGGTTGTAGATCATATAGAAATATATGTTGCCGACGAAGTAGGCGGCTAACAGACCAAGGGTTGAGATAGCAAATATTGGGAGGAATCGAATACTTTTTTGTCTGGAGGTTAATTTGCCGATCAGCCATGCAGCTAGAGCAAATCCGATGATGTATCCGAAAGTGGGTTTGAGGATATAACCTATGCCACCACCACCGGTGAACACGGGTAAACCGGCTAGTCCAAGAAGGATGTATATGATTTGTGACATGAGCGCATTTTTTGAGCCAAGTAACAGACCGGCAAAAACACAAAAAAACAGCTGGAAGGTTATAGGAACGAGTGGAAAGAATGGATTTGGTACTTTAATCAGTGCGCCAACTACCATTAAGGCTGTAAATAAAGATGTAAGTATGAGGTCTCTTGTTGTAAGTTTCATAAAGTTCTCCTTAATCCTTTTTATTGATATTGCCATTATAATGTCAAGCATCTCTATTGTCAACCATAAATAAAACGAGGTTAACAATAGATATGACAATAAAATTAATGGCATGAGGTAATATGAAAAAAATAGGGAGAATAGGTGCTATTATCATAAAAAATAAAGTGGTTGTATATGATTCCAAGATATTGTATACTCATAACATATGAAAAATGGAGGATACTTATTATGGAACAATTAGAGAAAAAATATGGTTTATTGACAGCTATTGCTATGGTTGTAGGTGTCGTTATAGGTTCGGGGGTCTTCTTTAAAGCAGACGATGTATTGACACTAACCGATGGCAATATTATATTGGCACTTGTGGCTTGGGCGGTGGGTGCTTTTTCTATGATTTTTGGTGCGTTGGTGTTTGCAGAGTTTGCACAACGTATTGAAAAGTCCAATGGTATCGTGGACTATTCTGAAGTTGCTTATGGTAAGAAGTTCGGTTATCTTGTGGGATGGTTCAAGGGTGTTTTATATTTCTCGCCTTTGTCAGCTATATTAGCATGGGTTGCATCCTTGTATACGATGATTTTACTTGGCAGTGATAATCCTACGAATGCATTGGGGACTTGGATTCTAGCAGTGACGTATATGTTGTTGACGTATTTGATGAATTATTTTGCACCTATTATTGCAGGTCGATTTCAAGTTACCACCACTATGATTAAGTTGATTCCACTCAGTCTTGTGGCGATTGGTGGTATGATTAGTGGACTGATTAATGGTGTTACGATGACGAATTTTACGGATGCTATGAGCAGTGTTGGTAGTAGCAGCGGAACATTGGCATCGGCTGTTGTTGCTACAGCTTTTGCATATGAAGGTTGGACCGTGGCCATTACCATTAACGGTGAGATCAAAGACTCTAAGAAAAACTTGCCTAAGGCATTGACGCTAGGTGCTCTGATTGTATTTCTAGTTTATATCTTTTATTTCTTAGGTATCGCTGGCGTACTACCAACACCTGAAATTGTTTCCCAAGGCGATAACGCCGTTAATATTGTTACCAATCAACTTTTTGGTAATACGGCATCCGTTATATTAACCGGGTTTGTCATAATATCCTGCCTAGGTACACTTAATGGTCTGGTTATGTCTTGTATTCGAGTGCCGCATTCCTTGGCCATTCGTAATCAAGGACCTGTACCGAAAATTATTAGTAAAATTAATAAAAAAACCAATATGCCCATAAATTCTGCAATATTTGCAGGTTGTCTGTCCTTTGGTTATCTGTTGTTATGGTTTTTCAGTTTGAATGAAACCTTTGGCGCATACATAGCGCTAGACGAGATTCCTATTGTACTGGTCTATGGTTTGTATATATTCTTATATATGTGGTACATAAAAAATTACACAGATCTTAACTTTTTCAGTCGTTATATTAAACCGATTTTTGCAACTATAGGTTCTTTAATTATCCTCTACGGGGGTATTACCAATCCAAGTATTGGTATGTATCTCGTTGTATCGGTTGTGGTTATTCTGATTGGGTTATTGTTTTATAGAAAAGAGGCGTCAGTAGAATAAAAGGCCTCATGGGGGTGGCGGATTTTTATGGAAATGTTTAGTATATTATCTCAATATAAGGGGTTATCAAGATCGGCCTATGTCATTTTTTTTGCAAGAATTATTACAAATATGGGTGCGTTCATATGGCCTTTAATGACTTTAATCTTGGTGAATAAGATGGGTTATACAGAATCACAAACAGCCCTTGTAGCAATTGTCATCGGGGTTATCTATCTTCCTGCAACCATACTGGGTGGACGTTTGGCAGATCGATTTAATCGGAAGTATCTCATCGTGTTTTTAGATACACTGAGTGTTATTTTTTTCATCAGTTGTGCTTTTGTTGAGCCGGGATTCGACATGCTGATACGTTTTTCATTGGCAGGTTTATTTGCCAATATGGAAGGTCCCGCTTTTGAAGCATTGATTTCAGACGTAACAAAGCCGGCTGAACGAGAAAAAGTATTTTCATTGTCCTATTTGGGTCATAACCTAGGCTTTGTTTTCGGGGCAGCTATCGGTGGTATGCTTTTTGAAAACTACCTAAGCCTAGCTTTTGTCATAGATGGACTCACGACATTTCTATCTACAATCCTGATTGTTATCTTTGTGGTTGTTATTAAGCAAGACACTTTGAGTAAAGAAGAAATCAATGAATACGAAAACCATGAGCTGGATACAAAGCGGACTTTTGTAATTCTTAGAGAAAGAAAATCAATTTGGATACAGATTGTTACTTTTTTCCTAGTTGCATTTATCTATGATCAATGGACATTTACTTTACCGATATATTTGGATCGATTATATCTGAGTGATGGTGCTAGATATTTTGGCTATCTGGCTAGTTTTAACGGTGGCTTAGTCATAGTATTTACACCCATACTTACCAAAATACTTAATAAAAGTCATGAAATGCAGAAGATGATGATAGGTGTTACTTTGTACGCATTCAGTTTTCTGGTCATTATGAATGAACCCCAATACTTTGTATTCTATATAATGATTTTCCTATTTACTATAGGCGAGATTGTGAACATGTTAGGGTCATCGCCCTTTATCAGCAGGAGGGTTCCGGCTTCTCACAGAGGCCGAGTCAACAGTCTTGTCCATGTAGGTTTTTTCTTAGGTTCCGTTGTGGGTAAAGGTGTTATGGGTCTAATCATTCAATATACCAACTTCAATATTGCATTTATTGTCATAGCTCTAACGGGATTTGCTACAGTTGGTCTTATAACAATTAATTACAAAATAGATAAAAAGTTATTTCCTAATTTGTACAAGTCCGATCTAAAAAATATAAGTGTTTAAAACAATAAGGCCCCCAACATAATATTATGTTGGGGGTCTTCCTATTTTTTATAGTTCTTTATACCAATGATGTACATACCTGCAATATCAACTTTAACATTTTTCTTAACCGGTAATTCTTTAAAAACTTTTTCATCACACATAAGTGTCGTAATCTTAGGACCTATTTTGGCTTTTACCAAAGGCATCTTACGTAGCTTTAAGTAAGCAGGTACCTGATCTTGGACAACTTTTGGTAGGTTGGAGTCTTTTATGCGCATTTTTTTCTTATCAATAACGAGAATTGTTACGGTCATTTTTTGTTGATCAATCATCGCTTGCTGACCATCAGCTTTTTTTTGCATTTTCTTTCCTACAAAGTATAGGATAGCCAAAACAACGGCTACGACAGCGAGGACAATTATTAAGATTTGCCACCATTCCATGGGTAATACCTCCTGAACACTCATTTCTTATGATGCTTATTCGTTTCTCCTAACTTAGGGAAACTATATCCATTTTATCATGTAACTTTAAAAATGCAAGGCAATAATATTAAAAATAGGTTTTTATAAGGTACAATCGCCAAATTGCTGGTATTTAGCCTTAATCTGGTCACCTATGATTGTAGCACAGTGTTTTTTTGAATCCTCGTCCCAAGTATCTAGGTCAATTGGTTCAAAAAAATGGACATATACTTTTGCAGGCTTAACATTAAAACCGTTATTCTCTAAAACCACATCGGTACCTTTAATGGCAACAGGAACGACCTTGACGCCGGATTTGAGCGCCAACTTAAAGCTACCTTGTTTAAAAGGCAGGAATTCATCAAGGCGGCTTCGGGTGCCTTGGGGGTATATCGCCAGATTATCGCCGGATTTAAGGTTCTCGATACCTTTCAAAATGGTTTTAACCGCAGAACGGCTATCCTCTCGATCTAAGAAAAGACAACCAAACATATCCATCCACTGTTTCAGTATGGGCACCTTAGCCATTTCTTTTTTACTGACAAAAGAGAGGGGCTTATTGGCATATAGGACAAGGGTGGGTGTATCCAAAAGACCTCGGTGGTTAGAAGCAAATAGATAATGATCCTTTGGGTCTAGATGTTCCATGCCGGTTGCAACAAAGTGAACACCGGCTAAGGACATAAGGCCCCAGGCCAGATAACGGGTATAGTAGCCGGCAATAGACATTGCCAATTTTCGATTGAATTTTCCAATCAACATACCGATGATTAAAAGCGGTAAGGAAAGTGTAAAAGAAAAGAAAAAAAATAGCAGTATAAGAATGCGTCTCATAAAATCACCTTTCATAGTAGATTGATTATAGACTTTGCATCATTATACCACCATCTTAGACAATTTGACAAATCAGTTTGACTTATCTGCCGTATAAGGTTGTTATAGCTTTAAGTCGACCACTTAGATCATGGTTCAGCATATCTTCAGTATAGCGCCATTGCCAGTTACCGCCTGCGATACCGGGAATATTCATCCTAGCAGACGAATCTAAGTTCATAACGTCCTGTAGAGGTACTATGGCCATAACGGATACAGAACCAAAACAAGCCCGAATCATGTCCCAAACAATATGGGAAGCATCCGTATTTAAGTAACGCCGTATCTTGTCCTTGCTAGCTTCAGGTATGGTTTGATACCAACCAAGCGTTGTATCGTTGTCATGGGTTCCTGTATAACACACAGAACTTGGTACGAAGTGATGGGGTAAGAAGCCATTTTCTTCAACGGTCTCAAAACCAAATTGTAGGATTTTCATACCTGGAAGATTAAAAGTATCTCTTAGATCTTCTACTTCCATAGTAATAACACCTAGGTCTTCTGCAATAATAGGTAAATCATGACCAAGTGCTTCCTGGAAAGCATAAAACAAATCTTTAAATGGGCCCTTACGCCACTCACCAGAAATCGCATTCGGTGCATCAAAAGGTACTGCCCAATATGCCTCAAAACCTCTAAAGTGATCGATTCTAAGAATATCTACAAGTGTTAAAGTGTATCTCACTTTTTCTACCCACCAAGCATAGTTCGTTGATTTGTGCACATCCCAGTTATAGAGGGGATTGCCCCAAAGTTGTCCTGTTTCACTGAAGTAGTCAGGTGGTACACCGGCAACTGAAGTTGGATATCCCTTTTCATCTAAGTAGAAAAGTTCTTTGTTGGCCCAAACATCTGCACTGTCAAATGCAACGAAAATAGGGGTATCACCTATGATTTCAATACCTTTTTCATTGGCATAGGTTTTTAGTGCAAACCACTGGTCGAAGAAAATAAACTGAAGAAATTTATAGTACTTGATGGATTTGGCTAACTTGCGGGTCCAAGACTTTTTGTCCGCTTCAGTAGGGAAAGCAATAGAAGTATCCCATTTTGTCCAAACCACACCCTCATGATAATCTTTTGAGGCCATAAATAAGGCATAATCACCAAGCCAAGCTTTTTGTTTGCTGCAAAAATTTTTGAATGCCTTGAGAAGTGTAGCATCTTCGGTAAGATCAAATTTTTCAAAGGCTTTTTCTAACAAACGATTCTTATACAAAATCACCGGACCAAAATCAACTTTGCTTGGGTCCCATGGCTTAATATCATCAATGTCCACTTTGTCTAATAAACCCATTTCATACAAGCGGTCAGGACTAATGATCAGAGGTTGTCCGGCAAAGGAAGAGAAAGATTGATAAGGTGAGTCACCATAGCCAGTCGGCCCAATAGGCAGTACTTGCCATAACTTTTGTCCTGAAAGTTCTAAAAAATCAATAAACGCATAAGCGTTTTTACCCAAATCACCAATGCCGTAAGGACCGGGAAAAGAAGTCGGGTGCGCAATAATACCGGACTTTCTTGGATTTTTCTCCATAATGTTGACGGGTTCTGTGCCCATAGGTTAATCCTCCTATTAATCATAGTGGTAGAGGTAGTATAGTGATCATGTGCAAGACCTCTTTGTTCTACTCTAGGAAAGTCCATGCTATGTAAACTAACAAGGAAGTCTTTCCTGCCGGAACAATTTGCTTTGCAAAGCGAGGCGTAGCCTCTTTGTTCTTAGGTAAACCGTTTGCACAACTATATATACCCAACCACATTTTAATTTCAAGCACAATAATCCTACAAAAAATAATGAAAAACTATTGTACAGTTACTTATAATCATTATACACGAAATCATGAAAAAAGGAAGGAAAAAACTACCCAAAATTCCATCAGGTCTATGGTGACAATTGCCAATGAAAAGTGCCTGTTATCAAGCGGTTAATCGGTTGAATGAGTAAGACGAATATTGTATTTTATACCGGCTTCTTTCATGAAAAAAGGAAAAAATGTAACACCTAAAAGGATACTCTTGATGCCTTAATCATTGTATGTTTTAGGGTGTAAAGTTCTTCAGAAAGGTCTACATAAACAATTTGAGCGTTTATCAAACGTCTGGATTCATCCCATAACGTAGCAAGCTCCGTCTGACAATACGCTTTGATTTCAAAAGTTGTAGGGCTTTCATAGACACAGGTGCCATTTATAAAAATTGGTACGAGAAGTTCCCTTATGGTATAAGAGTTAGGCTTCAAAGTAGAAGTTTTCCAGGTACTTATCGGATCAAATATAATAAGAGGATGGCTTTCATCATAGTGTTCATGAACGAGAGTTACAAGATCTGCTTTGATTTTACCGGTTTCCTTATCATATATTCTGAGCACCTTCTTGTTACCTGGATCTGTCAATTTTTCATTGTTGTCCGAAAGCTTTATTTTAGGGATAACTGTATCACCGACAATCTGAGCGGATAATTTGTAAACACCGCCAAATGCAGGGCAATCACTGGAGGTTATGAGGTTGGTGCCCACACCCCACAAGGAAATCTTGGCACCTTGTAGCTTCAAATCTCTAATAAGATACTCATCAAGGTCACTCGAAGCACTAATAATGGCTTTCTCATGCCCAGCTTGATCAAGCATCGCTCTTGCCTTTTTTGACAAGTAAGCCAAGTCACCACTATCTAAACGTATGCCATAACGCTCGGGTAGTGTACCTTGTTCCTGCAACTCATTAAACACAGTAATAGCATTAGGTAAACCTGACTTCAGGGTATCATAAGTATCTACGAGAAGAAAACAGGAGGCTTTATACTGATTGGCATAGGACCTGAATGCCTCCAATTCACTATCGAAATTCATGACCCAACTATGGGCCAATGTGCCTTTGACAGGTATATCAAACATTTTGCCGGCTAAAACATTTGAAGTAGCACTGCAACCCCCAATAACCGCAGCACGAGCACCATAAATTCCGGCATCCGGTCCCTGTGCACGTCTTAGACCGAACTCGATTACCATATCATCTCCGGCTGCCCAGTTTACACGTGCTGATTTGGTGGCAATCAGACTCTGGTGGTTGATGATATTAAGGAGAGCAGTCTCAATGAGCTGTGCTTCGCAAATAGGCGCAATGACTTTCACTATCGGCTCATTTGGAAAGATAACCGTGCCTTCTAATACAGCATAAATGTCTCCGGTGAATTTGAAATGACGTAAATAATCGAGAAAGGCTGGTTCAAAAACACCGAGAGAATCTAAATAGTGAATCGACTCTTCAGTAAATGTGAGATTATTGATATAATCAATGACCTGATCTAGGCCGGCGGCAATGGAAAAACTGCTTCCACTAGGATTACTTCTATAAAATAAATCAAAAATCGACTTTTCACCGAAACGCTCCTGAAAAAAGTAACCTTGCATCATGGTGAGTTGATAAAAGTCTGTAAGTAGGGATAAATCTTGCTGGGGCATATTAACCTCTTTCCTCATCCGAAGCTAACTTCGTCGCTTTGGTATTCTTTGGGAAAGTCCTATTTTAGCTAAGCGTTATGGACCATTCCCGTTGTTCTTAATAAATCTATTTTAACCCTAACAAATAAAAATTACAATGGATGGATAGGTAATAAGGTTAGATAAAAGCTTAAAAAGATGCTAATAGGTCTAATGGTTAGCGTAAAGATAGTGTCGGATAAATAAAGATAAAAGAAAAACACCAAGTTGTGATATTATAAGTTTTGCGAGAAACCAAAATATACAACGAAAGGTGTTTTTCTTATGCATATTAGTATACAACAATTTATGGAGATTGGTATCAAAAAGATTGAAAAAGTAGTAGAAAGTTTTATAAATGATGATCAAATGAATATTGGAGAGTTTGTTCTTGAGTTAGGAAAACCATTACAGGAGCTGCAACGAGAGATTATTGCAGAGACAATAGAAGGCATTGATGAGGTGTATAGAAAATCAGCATATCGAATCAATCACTACGTGGTTGAACGTGCTAGGGTCCCTAATTCATTTACAAGCACATGCGGTGAGATCAAGTACAAAAGGACTTATTTTAAGTCGAAAGAAACAGGTGAATTCATATTTCTTGCAGATAAAGCATGTGGTATTACAAAAAACATGAGAAAAAGTGAAGATGTTGTTATAGAAGCCATAAAGCATGTTGTTGACACTAGCTATAGAATCAGTGGTGAACATGCAACACATACAGAAGATATTATCAGTAAACAAGCGGTCATGAAAGAGGTTCATAGCTTAGAAATACCTGCATTAATACCCTTTGTAAAGAAAAAGAGACAGGTCAAAGTCCTATATATAAATGCTGATGAAGACCATGTATCCTTACAATTCAACAATAAAAAGGGAGATTTAAAAGTCGGAGAAAATGGCTATAAAAGCAACACAATAGAGCCACGTCTAGCATGTATTTTTGAGGATGTTGAAAAAGAAAGCCAAGGAAGTAAAAGAAATAGACTAATAGGAAAACATTACTTTGCAGGCGTTTACAAAAAGAGTGAAGACTTATGGGAAGAAGTGCTTGAGTACATAGATGCGGTTTATGATGAAGACTATTTGGAACATATCTACATCATGGGAGATGGCGCATCGTGGATAAAATCAGGGATGGATGTGCTCGGGGCAAAGTGTTATTTTGTGCTTGATAAATTCCATTTAAACCAAGCAATTATGAGAGCTATAGGTCATCTTGGTGATTCAGTATCAGATGCAAGAAAGGCAATCTATGACGGCATAAGATCTGAAGATAAAAAAGCAGTCAATACAGTCTTTGACATAGCCCTTGAGTACTCAGATAGCGAGAATAGAAAAGAACAGATAAGAAGAACCAGGGTATACATAAGCAATCACTGGGAAGCCATAATAAGACCTAATCATGATGAATATGCAAGGATGGGTTGCAGTGCAGAAGGTCAAGTGAGCCACCTCCTCTCTTCAAGGTTAAGTAGCCGTCCGCTAGGATGGTCAAAGAAAGGTGTAACTAAGATGGCAAGACTTAGAGCTTATGTAGCCAATGATGGTAAAGTATGTGATTTGATTAAATACAAGCAAGAAAAACAGCACCGCATGATTCAAGATGAGATAAAAATAGAAGTAGATAAAGAGATAAAAAGGAAACAAAAGACCTATACAGACGTTTGGAACCATCAGACAGTCGCAGGTAGTACCCGGCTAGTAGATGGTATGTATTGTCTTACAAAGAAACTAAGGGGCATCATTTGATCTACGTTTAGTAAAAAGACATAAGAAAAAGTGAAATCAGATGTGTAGAGGATAAAGTTCCTGGAATGACTATGTTGCAAAACGCCAGAATACAAGGATGTATTCCACCTTCGTTTGATACATGGACGTATCAACGAAGGTCGTTTGCAATGTAGTCATGGAAGGGTTTTAGCCGACGAATTTAGATATACTAAAGTCTAGTAGCCACAATCCTAAATGGACTGGCTTTTTAAGTATGCAAAATTAATGGAAAAGGTACAATGAATTATAAAACTATGATAAGATGGTTTTTACAGAACTCAAAATATCTCATCAGGATTTTTCTATCCTTACTTTTCCGACACTAAATTAACGCGACCGGTCTAATGACTTAGCTATTGTATATATGAAAGTCTATGATATAATGAATAGGTATGTTATGTGCGAAACTTGGACTAAATGGCGATTTGTTCAAGTATAGGAGGGTTTAATCGTGTTAATATTGGAACGATTTATTAAAGATGCTCAGAAAAGAATGTTCATACTTATAGTATTGATGTTGATAGGTGTGGCGATACCAAGTCTGGCTACTGAAGACTTGGGTAGTAAAACAACTAATATTTTGGTTTTGCATACTTATCATCAGGGCATGCGTAGTAACGACATCTTAAATCGTCAAATTGAAGAAGCATTAGATGGCTATTTAGTTGAGAATGTTCAGTTACACATGGAGTACTTGGATGACATAAGATTTGACATTGAAAAATATAATGAAACATTTTTAGCGTACTTAAAGGCAAAATATAATAATGAATCAATAGATGGCATATTATCCATTAACCAAGGTGCCAGTAGCTTTATTGAATACAATTATGATGAATTCTTTAATAACAAACCGATTGTCTATATTGGTTTAGGGTCTGAAGCTTATACACCCATTTCATTTAATAAAATTTCAGGCATTCACCGAGAAGTGCCATTAGCGTCCTTGATGCTATCAGCAAAAACGTTAAATCCAAACCTAAAAAAAATAAATATTTATACCAAACCGGAAATGCTATCAGAAGATAATTTACTAGCATTACAGCAGTTTAGTGAAAGTCATAGCCTATTATATCAGGTCTTTTCAGAAGGTCGTGGACAAGAGTATGTCAATGCTCTTGTTAATATAGAAGAAGAAGCTGCAATTCTCCTCTCAGACCTTGAAGACACCACCGGTGAAGTATATACATTAGATGAATTATTTGAATCTATTGATTTAAGAGGCAACGGATCCGTCTATACCATTTATGATAATTATATTGGGAAAGGTGCAACGGGTGCAATCACAATAGAACAGAATCAATATATTCGTAAATCTGTTGAGATGCTAATGGAACAAATAAAAGGTAGCAATGTCGATTTATCTTCTTATCAAAAGCTCGAACCTATTGAGATTTATGACTATAATAAGATAAAGAAATTAAATCTTGTGCATACCAATCTTCCAAAAAATGCTCAGTTTATAAATCGTCCAACAGTTTTAAATATGATTCAGAGCCATCCACTAGAATTTATTATTTTGGCTTTAGTTATTATGATGGTCATCTTGATTTATGCCCTTACCAATTTATTGTTAAGGCTTAAAGCTGAAAAAGATCGTAAGTTAGCGAGAAAAGACCTTCAGGCAAGTTATATGGAACTTGAAGCAACCCATCAGCAGTTGTTGGCCAGTGAAAGTGAAGTCACAAGAAAATATATAGAATTACAGGAAAAAGAAGAGGAACTAAGAAAAAGTAGAGAACGGTATAGGTTAGCCGCAAAAGGGTCTGAGTTTGGTATATGGGATTATGACTTTGAGACGAAGAATATGTATTTTTCTAATCAGGCAAAGGACATATTTGGATTATCAGCAGATCAAAACTCATTTATCTCCTCGGAGATATTCAATTGCTTGCCGACGAATGAATCTATAAAGTTATATGATAAAATCAAAAAGCATTTGAATATTGAAGATAATAATGTTATTGAGCATGAAACAACGATAGAAATACAAAAAGGCATCATGGAATGGATTTCTATAAGAGGGAAAGCCCAATATGATGGGGAGGGAAATCCAGTTAGGTTGGCCGGTTCCCTAACCAACATTACGAAAGAAAAGGAAGCAGAAATCAAAATTAAGAAACTGGCATTTACGGATGAGCTGACGAATCTACCGAATAAGACCTACTACAATCAAGTTATTAGTGAAAAATTATTGACTCAAGACAGTAATCTAGCAATCTATTTCATAGATATAGACAATTTCAAAACAATCAATGATTTCTATGGTCACAAGATGGGGGATCAAGTACTTAAAAGAGTAGCTACTATGATCCGTAACGAAGTGGATGGTAGATATGAAGTGATCCGATATGGTGGTGATGAGTTTATTGTATTATTAAAAGATGTTATTGATGTAGAGGAAGTTGAGAGACAGGCGCAACAACTGCTCAATATATTCCAGAATAAATTTGTCATTGAGGACTCTGTATTTTCAGTTACACTAAGTTTGGGTATAGCTACGACTTTAAGTGCCGATGTTGATTTTGATATACTGCTTAAACAAGCCGACCTAGCTTTACATGAAGCAAAAGGCAAAGGCAAAAATCAATACCACCATTTTACAACGATATTAATGGAAAAAATGGAGCAACAATTATGGTTTGAGAAAGAACTTGAAATAGCAACATTAAACCATCAATTTAAGCTCTATTATCAACCGAAGTATGATTTAAAGGAAGAAACCATAGTTGGATATGAAGCATTAATCAGATGGATGCATCCTGAAAAGGGTATTATACCCCCGAATGATTTCATACCATTGTCTGAAGAAAACGGGCTTATCATTGTCATTGGTAAATGGGTCATTTATGAAGCTATCTCTCAACTCAATCAATGGCATTTAAAAGGGTATACCAGTTTGACCATATCCATAAATCTGTCTGCCAAACAATTTGCAGATGTTAAACTTATAGAAACGATTCAGGATGCCATGATTGGGAAGGTCATACGTCCGGAGCATGTTGAACTTGAGGTCACTGAAACCACGGCGCTCCAAGATCTAGACTTTGCTACGAATATACTGAAAGACTTGAGAGAACAGGGTTACAAAATTTCTTTAGATGATTTTGGTACAGGCTATTCATCGTTGAACTATCTGAATGTATTACCCATAGATATTATTAAGATTGACAAAGCCTTTATAGCGGACAGTATATATAATAAAAGTAAGCAACAAGTGATTAAGACCATCATTCAACTTGCCCATGTCAATAAAATGGATGTGGTTGCAGAAGGGGTTGAGGCATATGAGGAAATGGAACTTCTAAGGACTGAAAAATGTGATATGATTCAAGGTTACTATATATCAAAACCATTGCCCCCGAATGAAGCCATTGAACTGATGAACAAAGCCTTTGAAATTGTAGAGTGCTAACCATGAAAAAACTTTACAAATAAAGGATGTATGTTATAATAATTTATTGAGGATACCCTGACTGAGCCCTATCTAAATGGGGCTTTGTTATTTACTCAACGATTCCACTTGTAGGATTTCTTGGTGATGGTAATTCACAAGTTAAAGATAAAAAGTCAGCATTTCATCTGCGGTGGGTTAGGTTAGGTAACTAGCCAAGAACTTAGAAATATGTCATTGGGAACGTTGAGTTTTATGTAATACTAAAGCTATTGATGGTTTGTGGGTAGCCCTATTACGAATTATAAATTTTTCAAGATGTGAAAAAGATAGATACTATAGGAGGTAGACAACGTGTACAAAAAGGTTTCGACGGATTTGAATTTCGTCCAAAGAGAGAAGCAAATATTAGAATACTGGAATAACAACAGTATTTTCGAGAAAAGTATTGAGCTTAGAAAAGATGGGCCAACCTACACCTTTTACGATGGTCCTCCAACAGCAAATGGTAAGCCGCATATTGGGCATGTACTGACCAGAGTTATTAAGGATATGATTCCAAGATACCGTACCATGAAAGGCTATAAGGTTCTTAGAAAAGCAGGATGGGATACCCATGGTCTTCCTGTAGAGCTTGAAGTTGAAAAAGCACTGGGCATAGATGGAAAAGATCAGATTGAGGCCTATGGACTTGAGCCATTTATTAAAGAATGTCGTCATAGTGTGTGGAAATATAAGAATATGTGGGAAGATTTTAGTGGTACGGTTGGTTTTTGGGCAGACATGGAAAACCCTTATGTAACCTATGAGAATGATTATATTGAGTCTGTATGGTGGTCACTTAAGCAAATATGGGAGAAAGATCTTCTTTATAAAGGTCATAAGATTGTACCCTATTGTCCAAGATGCGGAACACCATTATCCAGTCATGAGGTTGCTCAAGGCTATAAGGATGTTAAGGATGAGTCCGTGATTGCTAAGTTCAAAGTCGTGGATGAAGCCAATGCATATTTCTTAGCATGGACAACCACGCCATGGACGTTGCCATCGAATGTTGCTTTGTGTGTGAATCCTCAAGAAACATATGTTAAGGTTGAGCAAGGTGGTTCCATCTATTATCTGGCAGAAGCATTGACTGAGCAAGTTCTAGGTGAGGACTATAAAGTTTTGGAAACCATGTTAGGTAAGGACTTGGAGTTTGTTCATTACGAGCCTCTTTTTGATTTTGAAAAGCCGTCAGATCAAGCCTATTATGTAACCTGTGCTAAGTTTGTAACCTTGTCCGATGGTACCGGTATCGTTCATATTGCACCTGCTTTTGGTGAGGATGATGCTCAAGTCGGGAAAAAATACAATCTGCCTTTCGTCCAATTGGTTGACGGAAAAGGTGAATTTGTAGAACAGGTAACACCTTGGAAAGGGCGTTTTGTTAAAGAGTGTGATGCAGATATTATAAAGCATTTGGATGCATCCGGTAAGCTTTATAAAGCGCTTGAATATGAGCATTCATACCCTCATTGTTGGCGATGTGACACCCCACTTATATATTATGCAAAAGACTCTTGGTTTATTGAGATGACGAAAGTCAAAGAACAATTGTTATCCAACAATGCTAAGATTAATTGGTTACCTGAAGCAATTGGTAAGAAACGATTTGGTGATTGGTTGGAGAACGTCATGGACTGGGGCTTAAGTCGTGATCGTTATTGGGGTACCCCATTAAATATTTGGGAGTGCTCTTGCGGCCATAGACATGCTATTGGCAGTATCGCCGAATTAAAATCACTAAGTGACAATTGCCCGGATGATATTGAGCTTCATAGACCATTCATTGATAAGGTGTTGATTAATTGCCCGATTTGTGAGAAAAAAATGAAAAGGGTTGATCCTGTTATTGATTGTTGGTATGATTCTGGAGCTATGCCTTTTGCACAATGGCATTATCCTTTTGAGAATAAAGAAATATTTGAAGATAACTTTCCCGCTGATTTTATCAGCGAAGCCGTGGATCAGACAAGAGGATGGTTTTACTCCTTACTTGCAATTTCCACTTTGCTTTTTGATAAACCGGCATACAAAAATGTTATAGTTCTGGGTCATGTACAAGATGAGAATGGTCAGAAAATGTCCAAATCCAAAGGCAACGCAGTTGATCCCTTTGAAGCATTAGAAACATATGGCGCAGATGCGATTCGTTGGTATTTTTATAACAACAGTGCACCTTGGTTACCGAATAGATTTAACGGGACTTCAGTCATTGAAGGACAGAGAAAATTCATGGGTACGTTTTGGAACACCTATGCTTTTTATGTGTTATATGCGAATATAGACAAATTCAATCCTAATGAACATGTATTGGATTATGATGCTTTATCTTTAATGGATAAATGGCTATTTTCCAAGTTAAACACTTTGATTCAAGAGGTAGATACGAATTTAGAAAACTATAAAATATTTGAAAGTTCTAGAGCCTTAGCTGCTTTTGTAGATGACTTAAGCAACTGGTATGTTAGAAGATCAAGAGAACGTTTCTGGGTTAAAGACATGCCACAAGATAAGATTAATGCATATATGACTTTATATACAACCCTTAAGACACTTGCTGAGCTATCCGCGCCTTTTGTTCCTTTTATGGCAGAAGACATTTACCAGAACTTGGTTGTAGGACTTAATCCAGATGCCCCGGAAAGTATACATTATTGTAATTTCCCTGTATCCAACAAAGCATGGATTGTTCCTGAGGTGGAAGCACAGATGGATTTGGTTTTAAAAGTTGTCGTATCCGGTCGTGCTTGTAGAAATTCAGCAGTTATTAAGAACCGTCAGCCTTTGGCGACCATGTACATCAAGTCGGAAGGTGATGTGAAGCTGGATCCGGCGTATTTAGATATCATCAAAGAAGAGCTTAATGTTAAAGAAGTTATAATGCGGGATGACGTGAGTGATTTTACGACTTATTTATTCAAACCGCAACTTAGAACTGTAGGCCCGAAATATGGTAAGCAGCTTGGTGGTATTAAGGCTTATTTATCCGATGTTGATGGTAACGAGGCAATGAGTAGGTTAAAGGATACAGGTGCTTTGAGTTTTGATGTGAATGGTGATCCGGTGGTCTTGTTGGAAGAGGATCTATTGATTGAACCGACGAAGCAAGAAGGTTATGAATCAGCCACAGATAGCAATGTAACGGTGGTTATTGACACCAAGTTGACGGACGCGTTACTTGAAGAAGGCTTTGTCAGAGAGATTATCAGTAAGATTCAAACCATGCGTAAGGAAGCTGATTTTGATGTAACGGATCAAATTAATGTTTTTTATGCTAATAGTGAGAAGGCGGATCAGGTAATCAAAGGCAATGTGGATTTGATTGCCAGTGAGACTTTGGCAGTTTCCGTAGAAGAAGGTTCAGATGCTACGGGGTATTTTAAGAATTGGAGTATTAATGGTACTTCGGTTGATTTGACAGTAGTGAGAAGATAGTAGTATTAGTTTGTAATAAAGAGTTGGGTTTATATGCGTCAAACAGGTCTTTGAGCGAAAAAAGCTTGGAGGCCTGTTTTTTTAATGTATATCTATATGGGTCCCATGAAAACCCTTCCACAGTGTGTATGACTACGGCCTCCGGTTGGTGCGTCCTGCACCAAAAGTCGGCGGTCTGCATCCATGCAGACTTGCAGATTTCATAAGAAAGATTTCAACTTAGCATCATGTCTTGGAGACTGACATGATGCATGAGGTTACTTTCTTATGAGCCTGTCATACACACTGCTTCCAGGAACTTCATGGTCGGTGTTGGTAGTAGTTCCTTCTTTACTGCGTGTCACAGTGAAAAATGAGATAAAGAATATTACAAAAAAGTATAACACTAGAGATAATTAAAATACAAAAAAATATATTATCATAAGATTTAATAGGTTAATATTTAGTAAATATTTTTACTAGCTAATATAAATATATTGATAATAGTCTTGAAAGTCTTTAAATCAAAGGATTTAGTGGAATTATTGGGAATTAGGTATGCGGTAAAAAAATTAACGAAGTGTAAGCGCTTGCATGAAATTGAGGAAGTGTGCTATCATTAGGAAGTATCAGTGTTCTGGAAAATGTAAACGCTTACAATTTCATTTTATTAAATGGAGGGTATATGAACAGACTAAATGTAAATAAAACAGTTTTCAAAGAGGCTATTTTTGAGAATATTAAAAACCAATTCAGAAAAACCATCGATCAAGCATCCAATCAGGAAATATTTCAAGCGGTTGCTTATGCAGTAAGAGATATCATAATAGATCAATGGATTGAAACCCATAAGACTTATGAGCAAGTAGATGCCAAGACGGTTTATTACCTGTCGATGGAGTTTTTGATGGGTAGGGCGCTGGGTAACAATATGATTAACTTATGTGTTAATGAGATTGTCAAAGAAGTGCTTGATGAATTAGGCGTTGACCTGAATGTCATTGAAGATGAAGAACCGGATGCAGGTCTTGGTAACGGCGGACTTGGACGTTTGGCAGCTTGCTTCTTAGATTCTCTCGCAACACTTGAGTATCCTGCCTATGGCTGTGGTATTAGATACAGATATGGTATCTTCGAGCAACGGATCATTGATGGCTATCAGGTTGAAAAGCCAGATGAGTGGTTGAAGAACGGTAATCCTTTTGAAGTAAGAAGACCTGAATACGCTGTTGAAGTCAAATTTGGCGGTAACGTTCGAGTTGAGAGACGCGATGACGGAACAGAACATTATATTCATGAGAATTATCAATCGGTGAATGCGATTCCTTATGACTTGCCTATCGTAGGTTACAATAATAATACCGTTAATACTTTAAGATTATGGGATGCTGAGGCGATTCAAAGCTTCGACCTAGAATCATTTGACCGAGGAGACTACCATAAAGCAGTTGAGCAACAAAATCTAGCTAAGTCCATTGTTGAAGTTCTCTACCCTAATGACAACCATTATCAAGGTAAAGAATTGAGACTGAAGCAACAGTATTTCTTTATATCCGGGACCATACAACAAGTCATTCGTAAATTCAAACAAAAGCATAATGATATCCGTGAATTACCGGATAAGGTCACTTTTCATATCAATGACACACATCCATCCTTAGCTATTCCGGAACTCATGCGCGTACTTATGGATGATGAGGGTCTTGCTTGGGGCGAGGCATGGGCGATTTGTTCAAGAACATGTGCTTATACCAACCATACGATTATGTCAGAAGCACTTGAAAAATGGCCAATTGAGTTATTCAGTAGATTGCTGCCAAGGATCTATCAGATTGTTGAGGAAATCAACAGAAGATTTGTTGTGAGTCTTGTTGATAAGTATGGACAAGATAATGAACGTATTCGTCGAATGGCCATTATCGCAAACGGGCAAATAAGAATGGCTTGGATGGCCATTGTAGGTTCTTTCTCGGTTAATGGTGTTGCAAGACTTCATACTGAAATCTTGAAAAACGAAGAATTAAAAGAATTCTATGAGCTTTATCCGAATAAATTCAATAATAAAACCAATGGTATCACGCAAAGAAGATTCCTGCTTCATGGTAATCCTAAGCTCGCAGAGTGGATTACAAGAAAAATCGGTGATGAATGGACAACAGACCTTACACATCTGAAACATCTGGAAGCCTTTGTAGATGATGAAAAAGCACAAAAAGAATTTATGCATATCAAATATGAAAACAAAGTACGTTTAGCAGAATATGTTAAGAAGCACAATGGTATAGAGATTGATCCAAGGTCCATATTTGATATTCAGGTCAAACGTCTTCATGAGTACAAACGTCAATTGATGGATATACTTCATGTTATGCATCTCTATAATGAGTTAAGAGAAAATCCTGACCGTAATATGATCCCTAGAACTTTTGTCTTTGGGGCAAAAGCAGCACCTGGTTATGAACGGGCTAAGTTGATTATTAAACTCATCAACAATGTGGCGAATGTTATCAATCACGACATAAATATACACAATAAGATCAAAGTGGTTTTCATTGAAAATTATCGTGTATCTAATGCTGAGATAATTTTTGCAGCGGCAGATGTGAGTGAACAGATCTCAACTGCCAGCAAGGAAGCATCAGGAACAGGAAATATGAAGTTCATGTTAAATGGTGCAGTAACACTTGGAACAATGGACGGTGCCAACATTGAGATTGTTGAAGAAGCGGGCAAAGAGAATGCTTTCATATTTGGGATGACCTCTGATGAAGTCATACAACTTCAGCATGAACGTACTTATGATCCTTGGGATCTGTACAATACAAACCAAGCGATTAGAAAAGTTGTTACGCAGTTGATCAATGGATTTTATGCACCTGAGAATCCGGACCTATTTAGAATGATATATGATTCTCTCCTAAATGGTGGTGGTGAACCGGCCGACCAATACTTTATCCTAAAAGATTTTGAAGCCTATATTGAAGCACAAAAAAGTGTGGATATCGCTTATAGGAATCAAGGTAAGTGGGCAAAAATGGTGATGATGAATACAGCCAATGCCGGTAAATTCTCATCAGACAGAACAATCGAGGAATACGCAACTGAGATTTGGCATCTTAAAAAGACGTCCGTTGATCTTACAAAAATATAAATAATAGAGGGACTGCTCGTGCAGTCCCTCTAAACTGATTGGTAAAAAGTCAGGTAACAATTAGGGTTGAAGGGTCAAAACTAAGTTTTGACGCTTTAGCCAACGATATTATTTAAAAAAGCTTTCAAAAATACTTTTTTTTAGTTATAATATAGAAGATATCGTCGTCATTGAACTTGAGAGTAGCTCAAGTAGAGATAATTGGAAGGGGAACAAATATGTTTAGTACAGATATAGGAATTGATCTTGGTACCGCAAATGTTTTGGTCTATATAAAAGGAAAAGGTGTGGTTCTAAGAGAGCCATCTGTTGTAGCCTTTGATCGTGATACAAATAAAATCTTAGCCGTAGGAAATGAAGCAAGAACCATGCTCGGTAGAACACCGGGAAATATCATAGCGGTAAAACCCTTACGAGAAGGTGTAATCTCGGATTATACTGTAACAGAAAAAATGTTGAAGTACTTTATTAGTAAAGCAGTCGGTAGAAAACTTAGGAAACCGCGTATAACGGTTTGTGTGCCAAGTGGTGTAACGGAAGTGGAAAAAAGAGCTGTTGAAGATGCAACCTATCAAGCAGGCGCTAGAAAAGTCGAAATCATAGAAGAGCCAATAGCTGCAGCCATTGGTGCCGGTATTGATATATCAAAAGCCTGTGGTAGCATGGTGGTAGATATTGGAGGCGGTACTGCAGACATCGCTGTAATATCCCTTGGAGGAACGGTTGTCAGTATGTCCATTAAGATAGCTGGGGATGTCTTTGATGAGGCTATTGTTAGATATATGCGGAAAAAGCATAATCTGTTAATTGGTGAACGTACAGCGGAAGAAATAAAAATAAAAATCGGAACCGCTTTTAAAAGACCGGAAATTATACAGATGGACATTCGTGGTCGTAACTTGATTACAGGATTACCAAAAACAATAACCGTTACATCGGATGAAACAGAAGAAGCACTTAGAGAAGCTGCAGGAAACATTGTAGAAGCGGTACATAGTGTTCTAGAAAAAACACCACCGGAACTTGCATCTGATATTGCAGAGAGAGGCATAGTTATGACAGGTGGTGGTAGCTTACTTCAAGGCCTTGATCAACTTATTGAGAGTAAGACCGGTATTAATGTTATTGTTGCTGAAGATGCCTTAACATGTGTTGCAATCGGTACAGGCAAATATGTTGAGTATTTGGCAAGTCATAAAAGATAGAATATTTACGCTGCTAATCCTCGTGAGGAGGTCTTAGATGAATAAACTAAGTCTGGAAGAATTGATCAGTCGGGTTGATGAGATTCCTGTATTTTCTCAGACAGTGAATCGCATCATCCAGATAACAGAAGATCCTAAGTCAACTGCAAAGGATCTCGAAAGTGAAATCATGAAAGACCAAGGCTTAACAACAAAAATATTACGCTTGGCCAATTCATCTTATTATGGTGTGTCAAGAAATATTAAGTCCGTTTCTGAGGCCACTGTATTATTGGGCTTTCAGGCTATTAAAAGTATGGTTTTTGCCTCAACAGTAGGTAAGGTAATGGAAAGAGAGTTGCCAGGCTATGCACTTGAACGAGAAGGGCTATGGCGTCAGTCTCAGATGTGTGCTATAACTGCAAGAACCCTTGCTAAAAAAATCAAGTTTCCAAAACCGGACCAGGTTTATACAGCCGGTTTGCTTCGTGACATTGGTAAGGTCATTCTAGATACGTATATGAAAGAGCAGTTTGAGCTGATTGTCCAAGAAGTAGAATTACATAACAAGACATTTTTAGAAGTAGAGGCAGAAGTTTTGGGTTATAATCACAGCGAAGTGGGTGCAAGGATTGCGGATAAGTGGAATTTGCCTCAAGATTTGATAGAGGCTATTGCCTGTCACCATAATCCCGAACAGGCAACCATTAATCCAAAGATGACGGCTATGATACACATTGCAGATGGACTCATGATGATGATGGGCTATAATATAGGGATTGATGGACTGAATTACAAATTTTCTGATGATACCATGACCTTATTAAGTATAGATGAATCTGTACTAACAGAGATTATGTCAGAGGTTGCGGATCTAATCGGAGATGAAGGTATATTCTTTTAATCGTATGGTAAAGGTAGTAAGAGTAAGGTTAACGGACTTTAACTCAAGCTACCTTTTGTTCTTCTCTAGGAAAGACAATGCTATGTTAATGCGTTGAAGCATCGCATTAACTATCAAGGAAATCTTTCCTGTCGGAACAATTTGCTTTGCAAAGCGAGGCATAGCCTCTTTGTTCTTGTTCTCCAGGAAAGTCTTTTCTTGACAACACGCCTTGTTGTATAGGCGTGTTTGTTATATAATTGTATTAAGAATGACTATCAAAAAAATTAACCTATTAAAGGTTACCAAGAAAACGAATCAAGAAAGGAAGATCTCATGGACATTAGATATGAAGTTGTAACGAACTTAAGTAAAATGGAAGTACGAAGCAAATTGGAAGCATCATTAAAAGAAGAAGGTTTCGGGATACTCTGGGAACTGAATATGAAAGACAAACTACAGGAAAAGGGAATAGAATTTGACCGAGATTTTATAGTACTAGAAGTATGTAATCCGGTAGCGGCCAAGAAAGTCTTAGACATTGACATCAGCGCTGGTTATTTTTTACCTTGTAAAATGGCCATTTATGAAGAAAAGGGAAATTGGGTTCTGGGTTTGATAAAACCAACAGACTTAATCGCGTTGCAGGAAAATCCGGCTTTAATACCACTTGCAAAAGAAGTTGAAGAAGCGCTTATACTTGCTATTAGTAATGTCGTTAAGTAAAGGAGGCCTAGCCTATGTCCCATCAGCTTAAGAATCTGGTCATCTATTCAAGTTTGGAGAGAGATTCAATTGTATGCAATTATTATAACTTGATAACCAAAGAAGACTATAACGAAAGACAAAGATCCTACTTTAATTTGGTTAAAGACTTGGTACAATGTGGCAATACGCTTATGGAGCATATCATGCTGTTGATGATAGAATCGGAGAATCATATTCTTACCAAATTAATTGACGAAGATTACCGGTTGACCGAGTTTGATTACGCCTGTATCAAAAATGATTTGATGATTATTAATTGGTTGGTCCATTATAATGTTGATCAAGCCATTCAAGATATCGATAATCAACATGGACTCCTAACCTTTTTATTAGATAATACAAGTCAGCATCATCAAGTAAAAAATTATTTGGATTATTTCATGCTTGTGAGGGATAGACCTATTTTCCATCAGCAATGTGATGATTTTGTAACCATGATGAAAAGTCAGGGAACCGGCAGATTTTCAAGTCATACGGCTTATTATATGACCGTAAACAATACCATCAAACCAATAGAAAAATTCGAACCGCTTAAATGGTCTTTGATTTATGATTATGATATTCAAAAAGAAAGATTAAGGAAAAATACAGAGGCTTTTGTAAAAAGTAAATTCTACCACCATGCCCTATTGGTTGGTGCAAGTGGTACCGGAAAATCTTCATCTATAAAGGCAATAGTGGATTTGTATAAAGATAGGCGGCTAAGATTGATTCAGCTTCACAAAGGACAACTGAGCCAACTACCGGCTTTGATTGAAGAAATTAAAACCTCAAATCTAAAATTCATCATTTTTATGGATGACTTATCTTTTGAGGTTAATGAAGATGAGTACAAATTTTTGAAATCCTTTATTGAAGGCGGCGTCCTTAATGAAACAAAAAATGTAGCCTTTTATGTGACGTCCAATAGGATGCATCTGATTAAAGAAGTAAGATCAGACCGTGAAGGGGAAATACATATTCAAGACTTTATTCATGAAATGACATCCTTATCAGATCGCTTTGGTTTATATCTTACATTTGAGTCATTATCACAAAAAGCTTATTTAGAGATGGTATTTAAGATGATTCAAGAAGATCAGTTGGATTATGACCGAGACTGGGTGGAAATAGAAGCTAAGAAGTGGAGCATAAGACAGGGCGGTATGTCCGGTAGAGTGGCCAATCAGTTTGTAAAGCAGTTACACATGATAGGTGAGGATCTATAGGAATAAAGGAGGCTGGGATGGCAAAAGTAAAGCTAAGTTACGATCAAATCGCTGAAAAAATGGTACAAAAATATGAAGATGTAGATCATGGAAAAATGATGTCATCTCCTGCACTTATTCACAACAATAAAGTATTTGCATTTTATTATGGGGATAGTATGGTTTTTAAGCTTGGTAAAGACTATGACATAAAGCAACATGGAGAAATTAAGTATGAACCTCTTAACCCCTTTAAGAACAAAGCACCTATGTTGGCTTGGTATGTCATTGGCTATGATGCGGTTGCACAGTGGGACAGTCTAGCAGAAGCTGCTTACAAAATCATGAAAGAAGTGTTCACAGCTGACCTGAAAGTCTAAGTAAACCTTCTCCGAAGGCCTGTGCGGTTAAATGATAATTAAAACCCAGTTGTGTGGTTAAGCCTTCAATCATTCCATTTTTACTTTGAGTATCTAGACGAACGAGTTCGCCGGCACCAATGTGCGTCGAAGATTGGGTGCTATAGTGATGGTATCCCGTAATCTCAGTCATAGAATCGATAGCCTCGGCAAAAACCAAGCCGTCCTGGCTGATGACAATTAGATGAATGAAGGAAAGGCTTTTTACCGTCATCTCGATGACTAAGTAGTTGCCTTTTCTTTTTGTACCTTCATCATTCATCTTAATAAATCCGGATTTATATGCATTAATCATTGAAAACTCCTTTTAAGTAGAATCAACTAAGAAAACACGAAGTGACTTACCGTATATATCGGGATAGAAGCGTATGAACTTTAACATTGAAACCAACATTAACCAAGGATTAAACAGGAGGTAAATTATGATAACAACGATTACACTTAATCCCGCATTAGATAGAACCATTCATATTCATAGTATCAAATATGGGGAGGTAAACCGAGTAGGTGAGATTAGAGAAGATCTTGGCGGCAAAGGTATTAACGTGGGCCGAATCTTATCTGGGTTTACCTTGCCAACAATGAATATGACCATACTTGGCCAATCAAATTATCATGAAATACTTGAGTATTTCAAAAAAGATGAAATGGCAGTTAACTATGTAGAGGTTCCCGGACATACAAGAACCAATATTAAAATTGTCGAGAAGGATTTGAATAGAACAATAGACTTAAATGAATCGGGGCTCAGTGTTGATTCGAAAAACTATGAAAAATTTTTGGAAAAACTGGATGCCATAGCACCGAAAAGTGAATATCTTATTATGAGTGGTAGTCTACCGGAAGGTTTACCCAAAGATACATACAAAGAGATTGCTAACCGTTATGGGAAACAAGTCAAGATCATCATAGATGCAGATGATGACGTTTTAAGTGAAGGCTTAAAGGGCGAGCCTTATCTTATTAAGCCCAACATTCACGAGCTTGAAAATGCGCTCAATCGCAAATTGGAAAGTGATGTTGAAATTATTGAAGCGGCCAGAGAAATCATTAAGCGATACAAGATGACCTATGTACTTGTATCTATGGGCGCAAAAGGCAGTCTTCTGGTTTCAGCAGAAGAAGCCTATCGTGGTGGTACGATCGATGTAGATATCATTAGCACGGTAGGTGCAGGTGATGCTATGTTAGCAGGATTCATCTATGGCTTGTCCAGAAAGAAACCTTTGAATGATTGTCTGGCCATTGCCGCAGCTTGTAGTGCGCTCACCATATCCGTTGAAGGATACCCTAGACTGGATTTGGATGATGTCTATGATAGAGCTAGGCAGGTAACGGTTACAAAATTGTAACCGTCTATTTCCAAGCTTCAAGGATGTTGTAAATGTGATTACCTTCCGGCGTGTTACGCATAAAATCACGATAAAGCTTAATCTTAGTAAAACCGACTTCATTTAATAATACTTCTAGTTGTTCATAACGAATAGGAAAAAGGGGTATACAGTTTTTCTCTACTTCGCCATTGTGAACCAATTCGGTGTAACATTCCATGCACTGTTGCTCAAGACATTGGTGTCTTTTTAGAATAAGGTCATCGACTTTAATAACAGGTAGTTCTAACATACCTGTGGCTAACACAAGATCATAATTGACGACTTCGCATTTGAAAACGCCGTCATCTTTAAGAACTTTAGACATTGCTTTGAAGAATTGGCGAACAGCCATTTCGTTTGGTAAATGGGCGAGGGTATTGTCAAAACAGAGAATCTGGTCAAAAGCAGTTTCAAAATGCTCTTCAAGATTCAACATGTCAAGAGCATGAAATGTAGGGCCATCATCATTTAAGCCTCTCGCTTGATCAATGATTTTTTTGTCAATATCGATACCAACGACCTCATGGCCTAAGTGGTAGAGTGCATGGCACAGAGCACCTGTAGCGCATCCGATATCGAGTATTTTTTGCTTGGTAGGAGAGGTGTTTACAAAATCTAGCTTATTTTGGTCCAGAGGAAACAATTGATCGTAAAAATGTATGATATTCTTGTAATAGGACATAGGGACCTCCTTATATACTTTCAAAAGTGTCGTATTGGTATCTGTTTTCATTATACCACAAATGTAAAAAAAGGATAAAGGGTCTATCAAATAAGAATGGATTTATTTTGTTCATTGACGAATGGTGTGTTTGGCAGTATAATATTAATATATGAACAAGTATGCATATGTTAATATTAACTGAGGAGGCTATTATGAGTCATGAATATATTTTAGAAGGTCTAAACTGTCATAGTTGTGCAATGAAAATTGAAGACGAGGTATGTAAACTCTCTGGTATTCATCAAGCACATTTGAATTTTGCAACACAGACGATTACAATTGAGACTTTGGCGCAAGATCTTGATTTACTACCAATATTACAAAAAAAAGTGAATCAGATTGAAAATGGTATAACCGTTATGAAGAAGAAAGATCAAATAACGATGGGGCTTAATCAAGAAGCTGAAACATGGAAAGGTAAGAGCATATGGATTCGACTTATCATCGGATCAATGTTTTTTATAACCGGCTTGATTTTAGAGCAATCACTTATGGTTGAGCTCATCATTTATTTAGTAGCTTATCTAACCATTGGAGGCGATGTTCTTATTCTTGCAGGGCGTAATATTATTAAAGGCAAGGTCTTTGATGAGAATTTTCTCATGTCTGTAGCCACCATAGGTGCCTTTGCAATTGCAGAGTTCCCGGAAGCTGTAACGGTTATGCTTTTTTACCAGATTGGTGAGCGTTTTCAAGATATGGCGGTTCATAGATCAAGAAAATCAATAGCTAGTCTTATGGATATTCGCCCGGATGTAGCATGGGTCATGAACGAAACAGAGCTGATTCAAGTTATGGCAGATACACTTCAGGTGAATGATCGAATCTGGGTTAAGGCAGGAGAGAGAATCCCACTTGATGGTATACTGGTTAAGGGTTCTGCTATGTTAGATACATCAGCGCTGACGGGTGAATCTGTACCGCGAAAAGTTAGAGAAGGTGACACGGTCCTGTCAGGATCCGTCAATACCAATGGTCTTATTGAGGTTGATGTAACAAAAGTATTTGGCGAATCAACTGTATCTAAGATCTTGAATTTGGTTGAAAATGCCACGAGTAAGAAGGCAGAAACAGAGAAATTCATAACCACATTTGCTAAGTATTATACACCAATAGTTGTGTATTTAGCCCTAGCACTGGCGTTTCTACCACCACTTCTGATGCCGGGTGAGGATTTTCGAACTTGGATCCATAGAGCATTGATATTCTTAGTTGTATCCTGTCCTTGTGCCCTCGTGATTTCCATTCCCCTAGGCTTCTTTGGAGGCGTCGGTGGGGCTTCAAAACATGGTATTCTAATTAAAGGTAGTAATTATCTAGAAGCACTAAATCAAGTAAAAACGGTGGTCTTTGATAAAACAGGAACCCTTACAAAAGGTGTTTTTAAAGTGACGAAAATATATCCGGTTAATACCACCGAAGATGAAATACTTAAGCTGGGTGCCTATGCTGAATATTATTCCAATCATCCAATTGGAAAATCAGTAATAGAAGCCTATAGTGGCGCTATAGATTCTGAAAAAATCGATGACTATGAAGAAATAGCAGGTAAAGGTATAAGTATAACTTTATCAGGTGATAAAGTTCTAGCGGGCAATCGTCAGCTCATGGCAGATTATGGGATAGAGCCTGAATCGGCAGATCACTTGGGCACCCTCGTACATGTCGCAAGAGATGGTATATATATGGGTTATATGGTGATTTCGGATGAAATTAAATCCGATAGTAAAAAGACAATCTCAGAACTTAGAGCCAAGGGTATTACGAGAATTGTAATGTTGACAGGTGATTTATCAGCTGTAGCAGATCAAATAGCAGCCTCATTAGGAATAGATGAAGTCTATGCCGGGCTTCTGCCACATGAGAAAGTCGAAGTATTTGAAAACATTATAAAAGAGCAAAAGAAAGGCAAGACTTTATTTGTTGGTGATGGTATTAACGATGCGCCTGTACTAGCCAGAGCTGATATTGGTGTGGCAATGGGTGGTATTGGTTCCGACGCAGCTATAGAGGCAGCGGATGTGGTCTTAATGACAGATGAGCCTTATAAACTTGTAGATGGGATTGTCATTGCAAAAAGGACAAAAGCCATCGTTTGGCAGAATATTGGTTTTGCAATGGGTGTTAAACTGATTGTATTGGTTTTGGGTGCCGGTGGCTTGGCCACAATGTGGGAAGCTGTATTTGCAGATGTAGGTGTTGCACTTATTGCTATTATTAATGCGATGCGTATCATAAAGAACCCCACAGGATTATTAGGGAAAAAATAAGAACAAAGAGGGACCGTCAAACATCGACGGTCCCTCTTTTAGTATAAGAATCTTACAAAATACTGAATGCATAATTCATCTTTTCAAATGATTATTAATTACTTGGTATCAGAATCTTGTTACCTGGATAGATGAGATGTGGATTTTTTAATTGATTGAATTCAGATAATTCTTGCCAAGTAAAACCATAGGCCTTAGCAATTCTCCATAATACATCTCCGGATTTAACGATATATACAACCGGAGCTTCTACGACTGGTGGTGTAACAACTGGAGGTACAACCACTGGAGGAACAACAACAGGTTCTTCTACAACAACGGGTTCAACGGCTGCTATACGACCGGTTACAGTAGCTTTTTCTGTGCCATTTTCCTTCATGTAAGACACAAGGACTTCATCAAGAGCAGCGAATTCTCCAAGGATTGGATAATTTGCAAGAGCCGTATATTCATCTCCGCCAGCGCCTAAGAAATCATTGGTAGCTAGTACATACGTTTTTGTATCGTCTAGAAGTTCATCACCAATCATAACTTCAGTAAGTTTTGAACCAACCGGAAGGTTAGAGTCAAATTTGATGGTCATACCGGCAATATGAGGGAAAGCACCTTTTTCAGTAGGATAGTCAGAAATGCCCACTTCTAAAATAGATCTAATATCTGATCCCATTACACTTTTGGTTATAACATAATTACCAAAAGGTAAGACAGAGATAATATCACCTTGTGTAATATCGCCTGTTGGAATAGAAGCACGGATACCACCACCATTGGTAATGGCCAAATCAGCACCACTTGCATCCAGCATAGCTTCAGCGATTAAGTTGCCTAGATTGGTTTCGCCAGTCCGAACAAAACTTCTTTCACCCTGTAGATCGATGGTGGTTGTTCCGACGACAGCTGAAGTGATAACTTCATTTTCAGCATTAACAGTCTCCATCAGTGCCAATACATCAGGATTAGGAACGATGCTTGCAGCATCTTCTGTGGTAAGTAAGGTAGCGCTAGATGTAACCGTACCATCCATATAACTCAAAGTAACTTTTCCAAGATTCTTTGCATAATCACTTGTTTGAACGATTAAAGTATCATTAACGACCATACCACTACCTTCACCATAAATAGAGTGGCTGTGAGCGTCTACAAATAGGTCAATACCATCAACGGCTGTAGCGATGGCTTCAGAGGTATACATGCCTTGATTACCAATATGTCCTAGACAGACGATAATATCCGCCATTGGTGTCAATAGGTCAACCATACGTTGCGCTGTTACAGTTGGATCTTCAAAGGTAAGACCTTCAACATTGTCCGGATGGGTTTTATACGTTGTTTCGGGTGTAGCAAGACCAAAGATTGCGACTTTTACACCTTCAAATTCTTTGATTACATAATCATCAAGTAACATGGAATTATCTGCTTTAATGACATTAGCAGCGAGTAATGGAAAGTTGGTTTCAGCTTGCAATTCCAGAAGTCTGGCTTGCCCATAGTTAAAATCATGATTACCGGTTGTTAAAGCATCGAACTTCATTAAATTCATTAATCGAGCAATACTTGCACCTTTAGATATGGTGGCAAATGTTTGTCCATGGAAAGAATCACCTGCGTCTAAGAGCAGAACATGATCTCCTGCTGTTCTTGCCTCATTGACCACAGTGGCAATCTTTGCAAATCCAAAATTGTTATATTCAGCGACACGGGAATGAACGTCATTGACGTGGAAAACAGTGATTTCTACATGACCTGCGGCGTTGATTGGAACTGCAAAACTAAATAAAAGGGATAGAGTTAAGATAATACTTAAAAATCTTTTCATAGTTACCTCCTTTTAATAAATGATGGGACACGTTATTATGTCGTTACATATAATCTTAGCACTTTGGATTTAAATTGTAAATTGATTGTGAACAAACTATGAAAAAATATTGTAAAATTTAGTTTAAGCTATCGTTTATTGTATACATACGCCTTGAATGTTATCTTGTTTGATGCAAATTCTCCGGTCTATAGCTACTGTGATAGGTATTTCCTATCTTTATAACATGTATGGGCAAATCGGGATTTTGACGAATATGGATAATAGGATCATGACCGGACCAAATAGGCAGATGTCCTTTTTTATGTCCCACCAAAGCCTGATAGAGTTTATGGTTTGCTTCGACATATATGGGTTCATTAATATCGACTACGAAATCAAGAATGTAATTTAAGAGTCGTTTTTCATCTATAAGCTGCTTGAGTGCCGGATGGAAAGGTCCGGCAACGACATCTTGGCCCAATTGAATCTCAGGGGTTGTTTGCAGGCCAACACGTAGAACCTTAATACCTGCAGCTTCAAATCTTGGTAAAATATCAAGACAAAGGTTGATGGTTGTCTCGAGATTCCATGGTGTGTAGAGCCCTTGATGATAGAGTGTCTCAAGAGGGGTATCTTTTATGACCAACGTGGGGTAGATGCGGACCATATCCGGATCTAGGTTGATTATCTGATCTGCTGTAGAGAGAGAACGTGCTACTGTATCCTTAGGTAAACCGAGCATCATTTGAAGACCCAAATCAAAAGGGTAAGAACGAATCAGCTTGCAAGCTTTGATTACATCATATGAAGAGTGACCACGTTTTGACGCTTGAAGGACTTCGTCGGACATAGATTGAACACCTAATTCAATACCGATTACTGGGTAATGGCTTAAGAAGTCCAGAATCTCTTTAGTGATCATATCCGGTCTTGTGGATAATCGTATACCATCTAGGTTGTATTTGTGTATATATTCTGTTGCAAGTGTGAGATATGACTTCTGTTCTTCTATTGGAATACCTGTAAAACTACCACCGAAGAAAGCAATCTCAATATGAGGAACACCCTTTGCTGTAGAGAGATAGGCTTCAATCTCATCTCGGATTTGACGCTCATTGAAACTGTTCTTATACCCGGATATCTTTTTTTGATTGCAAAAGATACAATCATGAGGACAGCCATTGTGAGGTACAAAAATAGGTATATTCATATGTTTTTTCATAGATAATCTCCTTCATAAACAAGAATGGAACCGATATCCAAAAGCGGCATACCATCGACTTGAAAGATATGACAGTCATGTTTTTGTATAAATGCTTTTATGGTATGGTGATCCGGATGTGTGGTCAAATCACCGTTAAAATAGAGTGTATCTTGAATTTGGCCGGCAGTTCCGCCTATAAAACCATAATCATGATGTTCAAGACGAACAAAGCCCGGTTGTATTTTTAACACTTCTAGGCTTGTAGATTTGCATGCGTTTATAATACCATCATCAGTGGTGATAAGTCCTTGATCTGCCACAGGGAGAGCAACACATCTTGTATAGCCTTGCTTGATATCAATCCATTGTCTTGAAGTGGCGTCTATATGTTTTTTCAACTTATGAGCTGTAATAGATCTTGGATGTAGAAAATAATCTGTGAAGGACAAAGCATTCAGGTAAGCAGACTTAGGATAAACGGCTTCTAAGACCTCATCAATCTTACATACATCAATCCCTAAGGTATTCAATCGATTATAGATTGCATCTGGAATTGTACGGGATAAGAAAATAATCTGATCTACAATATGAATATGTAAATCCACATGGTTGGCTACACTTGGATATAAGTGATTGGATTTTGGGATTTCTATAACTTCGCCCAGGGTTTGAAGGTGTTTTTTTAGGGATGGATAGGCATTGTCGGCGATGAAGATCAAACGCAAGTGGCTCACCTCTTTATGATAGATATTTTTGGTTAACGAACATCTTAACCATCTACTAAGATTATAATGTAAAAAACATAGAAATAACAATAGCTTTTTTATATAAGCATTTAGACTTATGAAGCTTGTCATAAGAGGACGAACATGATAAACTAATCATATGTAAGTGATACTAACAAATGTTTAGGAGGCGCTATGACAGAACGAGAACGTGAAGTGTATAACTTAATTGAAAAAGACCCTATGATTTCACAAGCCGAATTAGCAGCCATGCTTGGTATCACCCGCACATCTGTTGGGGTTCATATCAGTAATCTGATGAAAAAAGGCTATATCAAGGGCAAAGGCTATATCACCAATACCGAACATCCCGTCACAGTCATCGGAGGTGCCAATGTTGATTATCAAGGTAAATCCGATCGGATGATTATTATGGAAGATTCCAATCCGGGAAAAATCAACCATGCTCTGGGTGGCGTGGGTAGAAACATTGCGGAAAACCTGTCCATGTTGGAAGTGCCTGTAAGATTGATAACAGCTATGGGCGGAGATGCCGAAGCTTCAATGGTGCGAGAAAATGCCGTAGAGCGCGGTATTGACATTGAAGACTGTTTATTGCTTATGAATGAACGCACATCCACGTATCTTTATATCTTAGATCACCTTGGGGACATGGTTACAGCAGTTTCTGATATGTCCATAACAAGCAGGTTGAATGAGGATTTCTTAAGGACGAAGCTGATGAAGATTGATAAAAGTGCCTATACCGTTATCGATGCCAATCTACCAGAGGCAAGCATTCATTTTTTAGTACGGCATTTACAGAACACGAAGCTTATTTTCGATACTGTATCAACGACGAAAGCACTCAGAGGCAAAGCGGTACTGGATGGTTTTTATGGCATTAAGCCCAATCTTATTGAGGCTGAAGTGCTCCTGGATAGAAAAATCCTTACTGACAAAGACATAGAATCAGCTGGGCAAGCTTTTCTTGATATGGGTATTAAAAAAGTGTTTATTACTTTGGGGAAAAAAGGTGTGTATTTTACAGATGAAGAACATAGTTTTTTTAGAAGTTCAAAAGTATCAGATGTTGTAAATGTGACAGGTGCCGGAGATGCTTTCACAGCAGCTATGGTATATGCTCTGCAACATCAACTTAGGGGCATTGATTTTGTAGATTTTTGTCTAGGTGCATCTGGTGTGACCGTGATGAGTGAAGATACCATTGCAAGGAACCTGTCGGTTGATAACATTAAGCAAATGATAAAGGAGCGTTAAGAGATGAATAGATATTTGGAAATCAGTAAAGAAATTGAAGAGGCGCTTGAAATGAATAAGCCGGTAGTGGCTCTTGAATCTACCATCATATCTCATGGTATGCCCTATCCACAAAATGTGGAAACGGCATTAAAAGTTGAGGAGATTGTCAGAGAAAATGGTGCAGTCCCGGCAACCATAGCCATAATAAATGGTAAACTCAAGGTGGGTTTATCCAAAGATGAAATTGAATATCTGGGTAAAAAAGGACTTGAGGTTATCAAATGTAGCCGTCGAGATTTACCGGTTGTTGTGGCCCAAAAATTAGATGGCGCAACCACAGTTGCGACCACTATGATGATTGCGGAGATGGCGGGAATTAAAGTGTTTGCAACAGGAGGCATAGGTGGCGTCCATAGAGGCGCGACTGAAACTTTTGATATATCAGCAGATCTAATGGAACTGGCGCATACAGATGTGGCGGTTGTCTGTGCAGGCATCAAATCCATCCTGGATATTGGACTCACCTTGGAATATCTTGAAACACAGGGTGTTACGGTTATTGGGTACGAAACGGATCATCTTCCTGCCTTTTATTTGAGAGATAGTGGGTTTGATGTGGATGTTCGTGTGGATTCCCCGGAAGAAGTAGCAGCTATGATGGAAGCGAAGTGGTCCATGAAGCTTCGTGGTGGTTTTGTAATTGGTAATCCGGTTCCGGAAGCTTATGAAGAGGACGAAGAACAAATCACAACAGCAATTGAACAAGCCTTAGATGAGTTAAGTAAGCAAGGCATTAAGGGCAAAGATTCAACACCATTTTTGTTAGCCAAAGTAAAAGAATTAACCCATGGTGAGAGCCTTGAGACGAACATTCAACTGGTTTACAACAATGCAAGAGTGGCTTCAGGTATTGCAAAAGCCTTTACAAAAGCATTATAGAAAATACTATAGATGGAAAAGCCGAACTTCTAGGTTATTCCATCTATAGCCTCCCAAAAACAATGAACCATATGTCTCACTACAAATAAAGAGGTGAATGATATATAATATGGGTCAAGGTTCATGTTATGTTACTTAATCGTATGACTTTTATAAACGAATTGTAACATATATGTGCTAGTATGAGGTCGTTGTACAAAAGAATCGGGAGGTTCACATGAAAAAATGGATAAGCATTGGGTTACTTGGGATGTTGCTATTGGCATCATCATGTAACAAAAATGATATTAATATAGATGAAGAATTGCCGGAACAAACGATAATAGAAGAAGAACCAGAGACACAAGATGCCCTTGATCTAGAAGTAGAGGATTCAGAGAGTGAAGAAGTCCCTGATGACTTGGATTTATCTCAGGAACAATTAATGCGTGATCGATTTGTTGCATTTTTATTTACCGGTCCTAATATCAAAGAGGTCAAGACCTATATCGATGAAAATATTCGAAATGCCCACACATCTTTGGCGGATGATATGTTAGCAGAGCTCATTGTTAGAGGTGAAGTGGGTATGGCACAGCAAACTATTTTCCTTTATGAAGATCCTCAGATTGATATGCATACTTATCTGTTTGATATATATGAAAAAAATGCAGATCGCTTTTCCAATGGGTATGCTTTCTTGGGAAGCGAAAAAGATATATTAATATCTCTAATTGACAATACATCATATAAAAGCAGTTTGCAAATGCTCTTTGATCAAGGCTATGGTCTGTACAGTGCAGAGGGAAGTTTTTATCCGGTGGTAGATTATTTGTATTATTTGCAAGAGTATGGCATGTATGTAGGTGATATGACCAAGTCTTATTTGAGTATGCTGTCTGAGTTCGTCATTGAACCCACAACCATTGAGGAGTATTTGGCAATTTCACCGGAAGCATTAAAAGAAAGAGCCTATCGCTCAGAGCAATTTCTCATGGACTACCCAAATGCGCCTATTGAGTACAAACGAAACATACGTGAAAATTTGACCATAAGCCTATGGAAGTTATCGAGTCCCAATATATTTGATGGTATGTTAAATGAAGATTTTACAGTATCCATGCCTTTGCAACAAGTTTATGATGACGTTCTAAAGGAGCGCAAGACACCCGTGGTCACATCTACAGTAGAAGCCATAACCGATTGGATTCTTACACATGATGGCGGGATACTTGGTAGCTATGAAGATATGGATGGGCTTTATAACCGTACAAATGAGATTTTTAATGCATCACAGGAAATGATGCAAAACTTATATCCAATAGACTAAAAAATAATCACCTTGTCCGGCAAAGTTACATAGGCCTGAACAGGTGATTATTTTGATTATTATTTATAGTTTGTTTGCGAGTTGTGTACCATAGTCACGGCATAGTTTAAGTGCATTTTCATCCGGCTTCCAAAGAACACCAAGGCCTTCTTCGAGAACATCAAAGCCACAATCTTCAAGGGCTTTTTTCATGAGTTTAGGTGACTCACCACTCCAACCATAGCTGCCAAAGCCGGCGGCTTTTTTATTTTTGAAGTTCAAACCTTTTATCATTTCAAGGGTTGCAGCCATAGCAGATAAAATACCTTTGTTAATTGTTGAGGACCCTGCCACCACAAGTTTAGCCTTAAAAACTTCGGAAATCACATCATTTTTATCAGCTGTACCTACATTATATAGCTTAATGTTAAGCGTTGGATCCACTGATTTAACACCTTCGGCAATTGCTTCAGCCATTTTTTTGGTAGCATCCCACATAGTATCGTAGATGACGGTTACTTGATGTTCTTGGTAATTATCAGCCCATTCTAGATACTTCTCAACGATTTGAGTGGGATTTTCTCGCCAGATAATACCATGCGCTGGGCAGATCATGCTTACAGGTACGTTAAATCCAAGGACTTCATGGATTTTCTTCGATACCAAGGGGCTAAATGGTGTCAATATATTGGCATAATACTTAAGGGCTTCTTGATAAAGTTCAGCTTGATCTACAAGATCGTTATACATAAACTCGGATGCATAGTGTTGGCCGAAAGCATCATTACTGAAAAGAATTTCATCTTTAGTATAATACTCGAACATATTGTCTGGCCAGTGAAGCATAGGTGCTTCGATGAATATAAGTTTACCTTCTCCAAGATCCAAGGTATCCCCGGTTTTTACTTGAACAAAGTTCCAATCCTGATGGTAGTGACCTTTGAGTGACTTAATACCGTTGGCGGTACAGTAAATGGGCGTGCCAGGGATTTCTCTCATAAGTTCAGGAAGACCACCACTATGATCAACTTCACCATGGTTGGCAATAATATAGTCAATCTTTTTTAAGTCGATGACCTTTTTGAGATTCGTTATAAACTCCTCGTCAAAAGGTTGCCATACCGTATCAATCAGTGCAATTTTTTCATCTTCAATCAAATAGGAGTTATAAGAAGATCCTCTATGTGTTGAGTATTCTTCACCGTGGAATTTTTTTAGATCCCAATCTATTTTACCTACCCATGTAATACGATCATTAATTTTGAACATTTGTATGCTCCTTTCTATAGAAATCTTTTAAATAAGACATTGTTTTCTGTATGTACGTGCATGTACATATCTGCTACCAAAGCTTTTAGTTTTTCGTAAACCATGTGATACGTGGTGCATGCATCTTCAGGTAATTTGAAATGGTTGGTTAAGTCTGTAAGTTCATGAAGTGCGTCACCGGCTACGTCATGTTCTGCTTCAAGTTCTTCGATGAGTGCTTTGCAATTAGGGTCATTTGATATAAGTCTTGGGAAAAGCTGTACTTCTTCTTTCACCAGGTGTCCTTCTAATTCGGTCTTCAATCCCCCAAACAATTTGTGAATCTCAAATAATTCAGGATGACGTTCACCGTGGACCATTAATATCTTAAACATCAATTCAGATATAATGGGTAATTCAGCCTTAAGATAAGTATGATGCTCTTTAATGATTCTGTCAATGAGCTGACGGGTGGAGAAATCTGTAAGCTTCATAGATGATGCATCAACAGTAAATTTTGATGCGTTCTCTATAGCTTCATCTGCCTCGAGGAGTAACGTCTCCATGTCATGCGTATCTCTTTCTATTGCTTCCTTTACCGTTCGATCACCACCACAACAGAAATCCACGCCATAGTCCATGTATACTTTTACGAGTTCCGGATGAAGGGTTACACTTTCGCCGATTGTTTGCTCTATGTTTAGTTTTTGCATTTTATGTTTCCTCCTTAGTATGTATTGTTGTTTTCTCTTGACCTAATAATAGCATTCAAAAAGAAGAAGGAATGTGATATGCATCACAAAATAGAAGAATAATGGAAGAAATATAAGTAAAAACTATACTACCCAATATCTGTACTGTTTTTTCACTTTAGAATGGATGAGTACAGTTATTGCTTTTTGAGGACATAGATTCACACACCGATAACATAAAGTACAGGCGCCTTGTTGCGTGATTTGGTTGTTTTCAATGGTAAGGTTATTCATGGGGCAAACACGTGTACATTTGCCACACAAATTACAATGCGTGTCAATTCGAACATCTTTCATGGCTTTTGCTTCAATTTTTGGGAAATAGGCACGTTGGGTGAACCATCCCAACCACTTAGAAACCGGATTAAAGCCACGCCTAATAATAATACCTTGTTCAATACGTTCGCACATTTTATTTAATTTGGATTCTGCACGATTAAGGTATCTAGCAATTCGCTTTTCTTTTGCTAAGGGCAAAACCCACAAGTTACAAATATTGTTAGGCATATTGATATGTTCTGCATACATGACAGAATAGGATATGTCTTTTAACAGATCGGTAAAGACGCGCGCCCCATCTCCGGAAAAAAAGAGCTGGGTGCAGAGTATAATGAGATTCTTGTTTTGCAGTAAATGTAGATGCGTCTTAACAAATCTTTTCATAATAAAGGGTACATCCGAAGTATAAATGGGATAGCAAAAAGCTATAGTTTCATGACTTGAAATCAACGACACAAAGTTTAGGTCTTCTTCAATAGAAAAAGCTTCATGATTCATTTTTTTTGCAAAATGCGTGGCAATGTAGCGGGTATTGCCAGTTCCTGAAAAATAGAGTGTAAGCATCACGATCTCCTTAGTATTCATATCTATTAATGTGTCCTGTAGTAGTGGGACCTATTTTTAATAACCATATTTATTATACCAATAAAAAACACTCAATCCTAGTTTTAGAATTGAGTGTTTCTATGAAGCGCGAAACGAGATTCGAACAAATACAATAATTGCAAACCTATATAGAAAGGAGTTTTCCAACACATTCATTTATTAGGTACTCAACAACGTACTCAGTCATCTTATATTAGAGAGATGTCTGTATTGAAAATAGCAACATCATAGTAAAAGAATCTCTAGCTTATTAAGTACTATTTAACATTTACATTAAGGTCATAATTAGATGATATACTAACTTCATAAGTAGTATCAGGTATGAATATTTTTCCCAAATAAACCCCTACTTTTAATCTACCATCAGACAACATATTACTCTCATTGTCGTATCCGCCATCAATCTGTTCATTATTTTCAATATAGAATCCAGAATCGGCTTTATAAAGAACTTTTCCGTCTTTTTTTATTCTTACAGTATAACTTGCATAATAGCCATTTTCTTCAAATGTTTGTATGCTTCCTTCTTCATAAGATTCTTGGTCTTCAACACTTACTACACCTTCTACGTATAATGCTTTAATTCTACTATCGTCAACTTCATTGGAAAGGACAGCATATGCAACTAAGTTTTTATCCTCGTCGAAGAAAGTTGCTATTTGATTATCCTCATCACCGCCATTTTGAATGCCTGCAACCAATGAATACCCTTGTCTAGCAAGTGGCCAACCATTCTCTTCAGCCCTCACAAAATATGAGGCTAATTCTTCTTTCGATGGATTCTTATATCCCGTTAAATCCATATACTTAACATTTAGAGTTTCTAGTTGTTCTGATGTATCGTAAAACTTATGTGAAGTCCCCCAAGGAGTGTCTTCAATAATATATGCATATCCATCAGTAATTTCAGTTGCCTTATTAATCATCTGTATGAAATAGTCATAGTCACGTGTAACTATTTCTGTTTCCTTAGTAAAAACTTCTTCTACAGATACTTCCTCTTTTACGACAATCACTGCTCCTTTTTCTACTAAAGATTCAAGCAAAGTAGTGTTAGAATTTTTCAATTTTAGTTCAAGTGCATTTGAAGAGAAATTGACCATATCATCTCTAAGGAATTGGTCATCTACAAGTCTTGTTTTTTCTTCGGCGGCAAGCAAACCATTCTCGACTGCTGTGTCAATAGAAGTTGCCCAAGCAAAATCGCCATTTGAATCGTCATAACCTAGGGAGCGAAGTACAAATGTTGAATAACCTCTGGCATCTGTTAATTGATTCGAACCGAATTCTGTTGCACTGATGCCTTTTGTCAAACCATTTTCATACATATAACCAATGTAGTTGCTTGCCCAAGATGGTACATCATTAAATGGATGGCTAAATGTACCTGCTTTGACATCAGTTTCAACACCGAGAAGCCTAATTAACATAACCGCCGATTCAACTCTTTTTGGTGATCTATCAAGTTCAAAACCACTGTCTGTACCTGCAAATAAACCTAAATCATTTAGTTGTTGTGCTTTCTCCGTGTAGCGTGTTTGTGTCTCAGCAGACACTGTACCTATTGTTAGTGTGAACACAATTAGTAATGAGATTACCCCTATTATTTTTTTCATTATTATTTCATTCTCCTCTTAAATTATTGGGACCATAAGCCCATGTCAATTTTATCATTTATCAATATTCTTTTCAATCCAGAAATTGCGTATGGTTTTTTCAATATGACGTCAACTTTATTAAGAGAGCTTCAACAGTCCCTGGTACTTAACGACACTGTATAAAATGCTATGACAGTAGAATGTTTGAATGTACATTACCAAAAGATGGCAGAATACTCATTTTAGAAGGCTCTGACATCATCAGTGTTATCAATTTATATCTCTAGTAAAACACTAGGAGGCAAATGATGAAACAATACTGTCAACTCTCAAAAACTATAATTCAAGCAATTTACTTTGAACTAACACAGAAAAATTCTCTTTTATACGAAATGGTGGAAATGTTGCTGAAGTTATATACAATACCACATTAATCACACGATTGAGCCGAAAAGAATCTGGAGAAAGGACATTATCATTAATGGAGTTCTGTCAAATAATTCAGGAAATTGAATATAGAGAGTTGGATTTTTATGTAAAACTGTTTTGGGTGGCATAGACATGATTGTATGTGAAGTATGTGAAAACAAAATATGTAAGTATACCAAAAAACCAAATTAATTGTAGCCCATACTGGGACTATTATTAAGTGGACCATTTTTAAAATAATATTTGGACCATTTTTCAGTTGACAAATAAAGAGCAGGGTTCCCTGTAAAATCAGCACATGATATTAGAAGAATTGTATCATAGGAAATGCATAGTAACGGTGTGCCTGTAGAGATGATTAGACAGTTTCTGGGACATGCTGATATCAAAACAACATGGGGTTACATCTACAATAACCAAAACAAGGAAAAACATCACAAATCATTCAAAATTCACTTAGTCAAATGAACGGACTCATGGGAACTAATAAGAGAAAAATAAAAAAACCCAAACCCTTAACTCATAAGGATTTGAGTGATTCATAAAAAGCGAGAAACGAGATTCGAATACTCATCATACTCTAGAAAGCCCATATAAGGATGCATTAAAGGGTAGCATTTATTATTTAGTGTCTTTAAAGGGAAGAAGAAGGTTGGAAAGTTGGTCAGGAAAAGACTTTTAATACCAACATGAACCATTGCTGAACCATCGTTAAACTATTCTAATCAGTTACTCGATAACAATCATATTTGTGATTTAAAAGGAGAAAATGATGAAAAAGAGAACAACAATCTGGACAATCCTAATAAGTATTATCTTATTACCAATTGTGGTTATTGTAGAGTTGGTTAAGAATGCTTGACGAAAGATCTTGAGAAGCTTATTTGATTCATAAATGTTAATTGACCATTTAGGACAACATAAATGCCATATAATCAAATTATTATATCCACATAAGATGGATATTGTTTTTTTATTGTGTAATAGGCATATACTATTGAAATCAACTACCTACAAGGGTATTATGTAAGATGAGTGTAAGTATACAGCAAGATTAGGCATTAATATAGTTAAGATTAATGGGGGTAAAAATGAAAAATCAATTATTAGGCATCAAAGGATTTTTATCAGTGGTAGGATGTATAGGATCAATTGGAGTTAGTGCGTTTCTCATATTTAATGTTGAGGCCCTGAATCCGATGGATTCATGTATTCTGCCAATTTTTATTGCAATGGGAGCTATATTTGTACCCTTTTCCTATCTTTTGACAATTTCTTTTTTGAAAGTTTATGTCTCTAGTATATCTTTGATAGCACCTTAAAGTATTTGAAAAGATTATTAAAGAAGTTAGAAAATTTGTTTGTCTTTTAACCATTTCTACTCAAAGACCATCTGATATGTGACCAACTTTGATTTAAGAACTTCATAACTATTTCATTCACAGATTAATTAATGATGAGGTTTTACGAACTATTCAAAAATCGGTTGCTTTTCCAGATAGATCAAAGCAAGAGATGATTTCAATATTGTCACAGGGACAATGTATCTGTAGTGGGCTGGCTTTGGATTTTCCTGTTAATGTACAGGTGGATGAGTTGGATGATGAGTTGAAGCCAGATAGTATGGATGTTGACTTAAATATATTGTGGGATTAATAAGTACAAACGATAAATATAGTATTTTGAAATAGAGTGGAGGAGGAAAAATGTTAAATACTAAAATAGAGAAGAATATAGATAACTGGAAGAAGAGCTTACTGGAATTGGGGAAGAGAAATAAGCTGATTAGTTACAAAGAGACAAAACGATCTAATATAAATATTATTGAGCCAGGTATTAGCAAGCTGTTCGAGGATATTGTTTTGAAGGAAAAAGAGATGATTTTCCCCAATCCAGTGGATGAGGATGAACAGCAATTTATTAGTGGTAACATAAGGTCAGATAGAACACTAAGCGAAGAGCAAAAGACTTTACGTAATATACGAAACAAGGCTAAAAGTTTTATTCAAGAGCAAGGTATCAATGTGCTTTATATGGCTTTTGGCTTCTTAGAGTGGAAAGAATTACAGCACTCGGATATCGTCTTGAAATCACCGCTAGTTCTTGTACCAGTAAGTCTAAGAGTTGATTCAATTACAGATCCATACGTACTACAATTACATGAAGATGAGATCGTATTAAATCCAACGCTAGCATTTAAGCTTAATGAAGACTTTGGAATTTCCTTACCAGAATTTGATAGTGATAATGAAGATATCATTGGATATCTGAATTCAATTGAGAGCGTTATAGGTAACAGTTCGTGGAAGGTTACTCATGATACAAGTATAAGTTTATTATCATTTATGAAAATGAATATGTATAATGATATAGAGAATAATGTCGAACGTATAAAGGCTCATCCAGTGCTAAATGCTTTGGCAGGAGATTCTTCAGATATTAAACGTATATCGGAAGATTTTGATGGATTTGATCATGATACAAAAGTGCGACCAATTGACACATTTCAGGTTGTAGATGCAGATTCAAGTCAGCAGGATGCTATTCTATATTCGAAAAATAACATAAGCTTTATTTTGCAAGGTCCACCAGGTACAGGTAAAAGTCAAACAATTACCAATATTATTTCAGAAGGACTTTCAGATGGAAAGAAGATTCTTTTTGTTTCTGAAAAGTCAGCTGCATTAGAAGTAGTCCATTCAAGATTGTCAAATGTAGGCTTGGCGGAATTTTGTATGTCCTTACACAACAATAAAAAAAATAAAAAAGAGGTGCTTAATGACCTTAATAGGACGTTCAATCTTGATAAACGAGCGCTAAAAGACGATGCGCTTTATGACTTACAAAAGCTAGAAGAAGAAAGAGATCTTTTAAATCAGTATGTAAAGGATCTACATATAAAGAATGACCCCTTAAATAAAAGTATTTTTGAAATTACAGGTGAGCTAGCTGCATTACCAGCATGCAAAGACCTTCAGTTTACCATTGATAATGTCAAAAGTATGACACTTGAAGATCTAAATAAGATAAAAATAGCGCTGGATGATTTTTCACATGTACTGGGTATGATGAAAAAAGATTATAAAGATAATCCATGGATTGGTTGTAATCTTAAAAGCGTAACACACGAGTTTCGACTAAATACAGAAATTGATCTGAAGAAGCTTCAAGAGGGATTGGATAAAATAAATAATGCATTAATGTCTTTTAATTCAGATATGGGTGTTAATTGGGAAATGACTCTGGATGAAATTGATGAATATATCAACTTCCTACATTACGTATCAACACCTCCAGTAGAAATTCCAGAACAGTGGCTAGAAGGTGATTTAAAGATTATTGTTGATGCCAGTCAAAAGGCAAAAGACTATAAGCATACATTGGAGGATTATCATGGAATAACTGATAATCTGATGATGAAGTATAAGGAAGAGTTTTTTGATGTAGATGGTAAAACTTTCTATGAGGATATTTTGAGATTTGAAAGTCAATTATCCGAAATAGGAAAAATAGAAAATATAGATATTGATGAGTTAATTGATAGAGCTGATTACTACATCAACAAATCTGATGAACTACAAGAAAGTTTATCTTGTGTGAATGAATTAGCAGTTGGAATAAGCAAAGAATTTGGGTTAAATAACATAAGGAATTATGATGACTTAAAGTATATTAGTAATTTTCTTTTAGAGTTATATAAAAAACCAAACCCAACAGAGATGTGGTTTGATGATGATCAAAATAGAATAGTGGATGAACTTCTTCAGGAGTCGATGGAGAAACGTCAAAAGATTATTACGATTAGAGAGACCTTAAATACTAATTTTGAGAATGATGTTCTAACACTTGATTACAAAGAGATGCTTTTGAGGTTTAGAACAAACTATACAGGCTTCCTGAAAATATTTAAGAAACAATATAAGATGGACAAAAGTGCAATAAGAGGTTATTACAAATCTACTGATAAGCTCACTGACCAAATAATTATTGATGCATTACAGCTTATAACTGAATACCATAACCACGAAGATTGGTTTAATCAAAAAGAAAATATACTTACAAAAGCATTTGGTATGAAGTATATGAACGAATATACAGATTGGGATGCCATTAAAAATGCTAGATCTGACTTTGATGAACTAAAAAAGCTGATAGGTAAAAGTATATTAAATAAAGCAACGAAAGAACTACTTTGTAATGGAGAATATCCTGATAAATTAGAGAAGGTAGAGGAACAAATTAATGACTATCTTTCAAGCGCACAGTGGACAAATATCATGGACCTTATTAATTACGATACTATTAATAAGAGGGGCATTAGATATGTTCCAACTGCTTTGAGAACATTTAGGGATATATTGATAGAAGCAAGAAAAGCTGTTGATTTATTTGACAATTATACTATAAGTATGGTTAAGTTTAGCGTACTTAAAAATGATCTTCAAAAGAAATTAAGACTTGAAGAAATTGAGATGAATCTAAACAAAAATTATCAAAGTCTCAAAGAAGTATTCAGTGAATTATTCACTGGGACTGAAACAGATTGGGATCGAATTATTCAGGCTCTAGAGTGGACAGAGCAATTTACCAGATATAAAAATAGGTTTGAAGTATCCAAAGAATTTATCGAGAAGTTTCAGAATACCTCCTACAGTAACGACCTGCTAGAAGTCCTAACAAAGGAAAAGGTTACAGCTTTGCAGAAATGGGAAGGGTTCAAATCTCTTTTCGACGAAGGCAGAGGCATGTTGAATGCTAATTCAGTTGAGCTATTATTGATCGTTAGCAATTGTATAAGTGGTTTCAAGTTGTTGGAAGAGTGGGTAGATTATAGAAGCCATAGAAAAGCTTGTAAAGAAATGGGGCTAGGAGAATATATTGAAAAGGCTGAAGAAGCAGGTATGTTAAAAACTCATTTAAGAAATGGTTATCTTAGAAGGTTCTATAAACTATGGCTTGATATTAATATTGCTAAATACCCATCTGTATTAAACTTCCGTCAAAGAGTTCAATTTGAACGTATTGAAAATTTCCGGGAATTAGATAAACGTTCTCTTGAGATTGCTAGGGCAAGGGTGAGAAGTAAACTAATCGACTCATTACCTAACAGAAACTTCACTTCATCAGCTGGTGATGAGGTGAGTATTTTAAATAGAGAAATGAGCAAACGTCGTAGAATCATGCCTCTTAGAAGACTGTTTGCATCAATACCAAATCTATTGATGACATTGAAACCTTGTATGATGATGTCCCCATTGTCTGTAAGTCTCTTTTTGCAAGCAGAATCCTATGATTTTGATATGGTAATCTTTGATGAGGCTTCACAGGTTAAGACCGAAGATGCAGTTGGTGCAATTATGCGCGGTAAGACAGTTGTTATTTGTGGGGATGATAAGCAGCTCCCACCTACAAGTTTTTTTGGTACGTCAAAGATGAATGATGATTACGATTCAGAAGAAGAGGAAATCGATTCATATGAATCAATTCTTGACGAAGGACTAACCGTATTACCTAATAGAACACTTAAATGGCATTACAGAAGTAGACATGAACACCTTATAGCATTTTCAAATGCGAAAATATACAATAACGAATTGGTTACATTCCCGTCATGTAAGGACGATGTACCTCATGAGGGGGTTGAATATATTCATGTTAGTGATGGGTTATATGACAGAGGCGGAAGTAGAAGCAATGTTATTGAGGCAAAGAAAGTAGCTCAATTGGTTATTGAACATTTTGTACGTCACCCTAATCGATCACTTGGGGTTGTTACATTCAGTACTGCTCAGCAAACTGCAGTGGAGAATGAGCTTAGAACGATTCGATTAAATGACAATTCATATGAGTCATTTTTCAATGAAGATAAGGCAGAAGCTTTTTTCGTAAAGAATATCGAAACTGTCCAGGGAGATGAACGTGATACGATCATGTTTAGCATTGGTTATGCAAAAGATGGCACAGGAAAACCGATGGCGATGAACTTCGGACCATTGACAAAAGATGGTGGTGAAAGACGTCTTAATGTTGCTATAACTAGAGCAAAACATAATGTTAAGCTTGTTGGTTCTATACACCCAACAGACATTGATTTAGATAGAACGTCGTCTGAAGGGGTACATTTATTAAGGTCATACATTGAATTTGCTAAGAACGGGCCAAGCGTCTTAGAGAGAGAAGCTACTGCAGATTCAGTCAAAGAGTTTGATTCACCTTTTGAAAGAAGTGTTTATGATTTTCTAATGAAGAAAGGACACAAAGTAGATACACAAGTTGGTTGTTCAGGCTATAAGATTGATCTAGGTGTAAAACACCCTGAAATAAGTGGTGTTTATATAATGGGGATAGAATGTGATGGAGCTACTTATCATTCGACAAGAACTGCTAGAGAACGGGACCGAATTCGGCAAACAGTTCTTGAGGATATGGGATGGAAGTTCCACAGAATTTGGTCCACTGATTACATTAAGGATCCAAAGAATGAAAATAATAAACTTCTTGAGGCTATAGAAGAATGTATTGATAACTTTAATTTGGAGCAAGAGGTGCAAATAGATATCCCCACAAAAGTGGATGATGATATTCACGAAAAGTTGCTTGTCGAAGTAGAAGCAACAACAGAGACTGAGCATCAAGATATTGATAAATATGGATTCGAATTCTATAAGACTGTTGATTATAATAGTTTGAATTATTACTGTGATGATGTGAGGGAACTATCCAAAGAAATAAAGACCGTTGTTGAGATTGAAAGTCCGATTCATTTTGAACTTTTATGTCGGAGGATAGCACCACTAACAGGTCGCGAAAAAGTAACGAAAGTAGTACGTGATCTTGTCAACTCAGCCCTTCCATATTGTAAAGAATCAGTAGATTATAAGTATGATTTCTTGTGGCGTAAGAATGAAATTCTTCCTAAAGTTCGTATACCTGAAACAACTTATGATATTAGGGATATAACACATATATCACCTGAAGAAATTGCAGAAGCGATGATGACAATAGTACTAAATAGTTATGGTATTACTAAGGAAGGCTTGTATGCAGAAACACGAAGAGTTTTTGGCTATAATCGTGCTGGTCAGAAGATAATAAAGGCGATGGATGAGGTTTACAATCGATTAATTGTTGAAGATAAGGTTAAAGTTTTGGATGATCGGATTACTTTAGTGTAGGTGTATTGTAATTCGGTATTGAGGGTAACCTGATAGAGAAAGAGAAGAAACTTCAAGATTGATTACAAAATCTCTAAAGAAAATGAATGGACTCAAAGGGACTCAATAGTAAGAAAACAAAAAACCAGCCAAATCCTTGTATATAAAGGATTTGGCTGGTTTTTTGTGAAGCGCGAAACGAGATTCGAACTCGCGACCCTCGCCTTGGCAAGGCGATGCTCTACCACTGAGCCATTCGCGCAGAGAGCGGGTAGGGGGAATCGAACCCCCGTAACCAGCTTGGAAGGCTGGAGTTTTACCATTAAACTACACCCGCGTAACGGTACGGAATGCCCAGAGCCGGAATCGAAGTAGGAGGATGGTTCATCCTGTGTTAACGATTCTTGTCTAAGCTGCGGAATGCCCAGAGCCGGAATCGAAGTAGGAGGATGGTTCATCCTATGCTAACAATTCTTCTCTAAGCTGCGGAATGCCCAGAGCCGGAATCGAACCAGCGACACGAGGATTTTCAGTCCTCTGCTCTACCGACTGAGCTATCTGGGCAGAAGTACAAGTACTTCATGCATCATCTTCATTCGAAGACAATTCGGTTTTACAAAATAATATAATAAGCGTTAATTAATGCCGGAGACCGGAATCGAACCGGTACGACTTTATAGGTCGCAGGATTTTAAGTCCTGTGCGTCTGCCAGTTCCGCCACTCCGGCGCATAACCAACAACTTATTATGATCGTATAACGATCAAATGGAGGGAGAAGGATTCGAACCTTCGAAGCTATCGCAACAGATTTACAGTCTGCCCCCTTTGGCCACTCGGGAACCCCTCCAAATAAAATATGAACTTGAATCTCCAAGAGGAAGCGTCCTCAAGGTGAACAAGATATATCTTACCACAATTAGAAGTTTTGTCAATAGTTTTGGTGAACTTTTTAACGCTACGGTAAAAGAGAAGATTTCATCTGTAAAAGATCAACTATTTAGTTTGACACTTTAGCCAAGGTTAATAGTTTACTAAACGTTAAAATCCAATTGCGAAGCAAGGTCAAAAAAGCTATAATTAAGAGTGTCAGAGAAAACGCGTGTGTTTGGAGAAGACAAGGAGCGAGGTAACTATGGGAAAAATAACAATGAAGGACGTTGCAAAACATGCAGGTGTATCGGTTGCAACCGTATCTAATGTTATCAATAACATACCGAATAAAACGACGGAAGTGACGAAGCAAAATGTTCTCACAGCTGTTAAGGAACTGAACTATAAAATGGATATGACGGCAAGAAGTTTATCCATCGGGAAATCTAATCTAATTGGTATATTCATACCGGAAGTATATGAAAACAGTGCACCAAGCTCTCTTCTGAAAACCAACCCATTTTATAGTGAGATTATTAGTGGGATAGAATATGAAGCCAGAATGCTTGGCTATGACATACTCATATCCTGTATCCATTCTATTGATCATGCCCTTGAACTTGTGAATAAGCGGATGCTGGATGGCTTAGCTATACTTGGTACTTACGATGCAAGATTCTGGGAAGATCTTAAGCTGGTAACAGTACCGATTGTCTTGATTGACAATTATAATTATGAAGCTGTAGGTGTCAATAATGTAGGTATTGATGATGAACTCGGTGCTTATCTTGCAACCAAACATTTAACGACCCTTGGTCATAAGCATATCGCCTTTGCCACCAGTGAGGTTGGTGTATCAGAGGTCAATGAAAAACGCTTCATAGGATTCAAACGTGCCATCAAAGAAGCCAAATTAGATCAAACAACATGCCCGGTAATCGTTGAGGCGGTCTCCTTCAAAGGTGGCATAACTATAGGGCATAGACTTTTGAAAGACCATATGGAGGTTACAGCGGTGTTTGCCATTGCAGATATTATGGCACTTGGCATTATCAAGATTATGCATCAGTTTGGGAAGAAGATTCCGGAAGATTTATCTATAATAGGATTTGATGACTTAAGTATTTGTGAGTATACTTTTCCGGCATTAACCACGATAAGACAAGATATCTATAAAAAAGGTGTTGAAGTTGCCAGACTTCTCATAAAAAAAATAGATGGTGAGTTAGGCTTAAAGTCACAGGAGCTACCCGTTGAACTCATTGTCAGAGAGACGACAAAGGCAATCTTAAGATAAGGCTTTGTTACATTATGTTTTCATTCGCCCGTGAACTATGGTTTGGAGGTATCATTCATGCTATAATAGCACCTGTACAAACGAATGGATGGACTGTAAACGATGCGTCTCAAAGAAGATGAGGTAAATAGATGAAGAATATAATGAAGAAAATAATGATGGTGACAATGGTAGTGGTGTTAATGTCAACCACCGTTGTCTATGGAGCAACCAATGAAGAAAGCTATGCAGGGAATCAACTTAGAACTTTGGGTATACTTCGAGGTTATGATGATGGATCTCTTAAGCTGGACAATCCAATTGTAAGAGCTGAAGTGGCAGCCTTAGCCGTTAGGATATTAGGGTATGAAGGTGTTGAAGTAGATGGTGAAAGTAAGAGCTTTGCGGATGTGCCGACCAGCCACTGGGCCCATGGGGTGATTGGTAATGCCAATAAGCTAAAGCTAGTCCAAGGTTATCCGGGGGATACTTTCAGACCTGCCGGCAACATCACTTACGGCGAGATTGTAACCATTATGGTAAATGCTCTAGGTAAACAAGAGAATCTAACAGGCAAGTGGCCTGAAAATTATATACAAAGAGCCAAATCCATCGGTATCATACCGGCTAACTCAAGCGTAGATCCAAGTAAAGTCGTCACAAGAGGTGAAGTCGCCTTGATTATATGGGATACATTATTGGTTAAACAATAAAAAGATATCAAGCCACTTCTTATGGAGTGGTTTTTTCTTATAGTTCAGGTGTCAATATATTTAACCTCTTTTATAATGTCAGGAAAAATGCTATAATACTATAAAATTAGGAAACAGTACGGGAAACGATGAGGAATGAAGATATGGAGATTGGAAAAGTATCTGAATCGGTTTTAAAAAGAACCATCTTAAAACCATTATCCGTAAAAAGAGAAGAAGTTATTCATGGTCCAGGCATTGGAGAGGATTGTTGTGTCCTAAAATTCCCCAGTGAGGATCTTATTGTTATGTCAACGGATCCGATTACTGGAACCACCAAAGAGATCGGTAAGCTAGCTGTGCATGTGACAGCCAATGATATAGCCTCTAGTGGGGCAACCCTTGTAGGTATTTTGCTTACGATATTGCTACCAAAAGGCTTCCTAGAAGAAGACCTTAAGGTTATAATGCAGGATGTAAATGATGTTTGTACATCTTTGAACGTGCAAGTGCTGGGTGGACATACAGAAGTAACAGGTGCTGTCAATCAACCCATTGTATCGGTAACAGGTATTGGTAGAGCAACAGATGCCAGTCTGGCTATGTCTTGTAATTTGGATCCTGGAGATGACTTGGTCATGACCAAATGGGCAGGGATAGAAGGTACTGGAATTATTGCACTTGAAAAAGAAGCAGAGCTAAGGGGTCAAGTTAAACAGAGCTTGATTGAAGAAGCTAAGAAATTTACATCTTTGATTTCGGTTGTTGAGGATAGCGCGGCCGCCATGAAGCATGGTGTAAAAGCCATGCATGATATAACAGAAGGCGGCGTATACGGTGCGCTTTGGGAAATGGCTTCAAGTGCCAAGGTTGGCTTTGAAGTTCAACTGGATCATATTCCCATAAAAAGAGAAACCATCGAAATATGTGAGTTTTATGGTATCAATCCTTACCAACTTATTTCAAGTGGTGCACTGCTTATTGGTACGCAGGATGGTCCGGGACTGGTTAAAGCATTAGAAGCGGCCGGTATTCACAGTGCCCATATTGGGAAGGTGACAGCCGGTAAAGACCGTCTCATCATCAGTGACCAAATGAGACAAACCCTAAAACCGCCTCAATCAGACGAATTGTATAAAGTAATCAAATAACTTACATGAATATACAAGATTATGGAGGTAACAATATGAGAGAAGACATACTGCAGATTATCCAAAACAATAGCAAAATAGAAGTCAAGGACTTAGCTTTGATGCTTAATGACAATGAAGATAATATTGCCGATGAAATCAGCAAAATGGAAAAAGAAAAAATTATATGTGGTTATCATACACTCATAAACTGGGATCGTACGAACAATGAAAAAGTAACAGCATTAATTGAAGTCAGAGTAACCCCACAAAGAGGTGAAGGCTTTGACCGAATAGCTGAGCGCATCTACAGATTCAAGGAAGTAACAGCGGTTTATTTGATGTCTGGTGGTTTTGATCTTACAGTTATTATTGAAGGATCAACCATGAAGGAAGTGGCTTTATTTGTTGGACAAACTTTGGCACCCTTAGAATCCGTCTTAAGTACAGGTACCCATTTTGTTCTGAAGAAGTACAAAGATTATGGGATTATATTAGACGATGAGAAAAAAGACGAGAGAATGGTGGTGACTCCATGATGAAGAATAAATTATCACAAAGAGCATCCGTAATTCCTCCATCAGGCATACGCAAGTTTTTTGATATTGTAACAGAAATGAAAGATGCCATATCTCTGGGTGTTGGTGAACCTGACTTTGACACACCATGGCGTATTAGAGAAGAAGGAATCTATTCCCTTGAAAAAGGTAAAACATTCTACACTTCTAATTCCGGTCTCTTAGAGCTTAGAGAAGCTATATGTGATTATCAGAGAAGAAGATTTAACTTAGACTATGATTATAAGACTGAATGCCTTGTAACTGTAGGTGGCAGTGAAGGGATTGATTTAGCCCTTCGTGCTCTTATTAATCCCGGAGATGATGTACTTATTGCAGAACCTTGTTTTGTATCCTATCAACCTTGCGCTTATCTTGCTGGTGCTAACGTCATTTCCATACCGCTAGGAGCCGAGAATGAATTTCGTATAACAGCTGAAGAGATTGAAGCGGCTATTACACCTAAAAGCAAAGTGTTAATGATCTCTTTCCCAACCAATCCTACCGGAGCGGTCATGAAAGAAGAACATCTAAAAGCCATAACAGAAGTTATTATCAAACATGACCTGATTGTTATATCTGATGAGATCTATGCAGAGCTATCTTATGGTTTTGAGCATGTTTCCATAGCATCCTTACCGGGTATGCGAGAACGTACAATCATCATTAATGGCTTTTCCAAAGCCTATGCTATGACAGGTTGGAGAATGGGTTATGTGCTTGGACCGGAAGCGGCGGTAGGTCTTATGACCAAGATTCATCAATATGCCATAATGAGTGCACCAACCACCAGTCAGTATGCAGCACTTGAGGCAGCAAAGAATTGTGATGACGATGTAGAAATGATGCGCCGTGCATATAATCAAAGAAGAAGACTTATGGTTGAAGGCTTTAGAAAAATGGGACTGGATTGTTTTGAACCGGAGGGTGCATTTTATGTATTCCCATCCATTCAGAAAACCGGTTTGACATCTGAAGAATTTGCAACTCAGCTATTGTTTGATCAGAAGGTAGCGGTTGTACCTGGAACGGCTTTTGGAGAATGTGGCGAAGGATTTATAAGATGTTCCTATGCATATTCTGTGGAAGAGTTGAAGATTGCACTTGAGAGAATTGGTTTGTTTGTTGAGAAGATGATAAAAAAATAAAGGCACTACATAAAATAAAAAACCAAATACACAATAAAAAGAGGCTGTCTCAGAGTATATCATAATCTGAGGCAGTCTTATTTTGATCGTTTATTAGGAGGTAATTCATCAAATGTAGCTATAGGTCATGATCGTAGATATAATACACACTTTTTCCTCGCCTTACACTTCGTACGGTCATCGGAAAAACTGTGTATCACATCTACTCGGTAATAGGTGGTCATTTCGTCAATAAAAAGCACTGCTCAATCATCCTTCTTTTCTTGCATCCATGCAAGAATGAAGGACGTTCTACATCCATGTAGAACTGTGATCGATCAGCGCTTTTTCTTTCCTCATTCGGTTCCGCATACGTGTCATTTCATTATGTCTAAATTCTTATGCCCTAAATGATATGCTAAGGTAACCCGAAAACCATATTATACCAACATCGACCATGAAGTTCCTGGAACCCACTTCCAAAATCTAACCCTTCTAAAAGTATTTAAAAAAGTCCCTAAGTTTTTTCACTTAGAGACTTGCTTAACTCAATATAAATTCTAATGTGCCACTTTACAATCCGAACAGGTTCCGTATAGGAAAATCTTTTCGGACTCTATGGTAAAATCAGTTTCCGATTGAAGTTGGCTAATAAGTTGGTCAACGACATTGGTGTGTAAATCATATACTTGACCACAATGATTACAAATCATATGAGGATGATTATGGATAATGGCGTCATAACGAAAACGATCCTCACCTACATTGAGCTCCTGAATAAGATTGGCTTTTTTTAAAGTATCGAGAGTTTTATAAATGGTTGCAAGACTCATCGTTGGATGGGTTTCTTGTAAAGCATTGTAAATAGACTCAGCACTAGGATGTTCTACTGTGTTACATAAAACATTAAAAATTGCTAACCTTTGTGGGGTCACTTTTAGATTTTTTGCTTTAAGCATAGAGGTAATTTGATCCATATCATCACTCCTGTAATAGTTATTATCTCATAGTAATAACTTAATTCTATTATAGAATAAGTATCTTGTCAAGTTTAACCTTCTTATGAGGCTAAGGTATGCTGCTTAAAGTCTATTTCCTTAATACTTATTGATAGCTTATAACTGGGTGTGATACAATAAGTAAAAGAGACAAAAGGAGGGAACAATGTGTCAGTCAATGTAGAATTAATTAATCCGTTTATCAGTGCCGCACAAAGTGTTTTAAGGGACTTATCTCAAATACATACAAAAATGGGTAAACCTTATTTAAAGAATCCCGAATATGAAGGAAAAGTATTAACAGTTATCGTAGGTATTACAGGAGAACTCAGGGGACAGGTCATTATTTCTCTTGAAGAAGATATTGCCTGTAATATTGCTTCACATATGATGATGGGCATGCCGGTTGTAGAATTAAATGATATGGCTAAAAGTGCCATTGGTGAACTTGCGAATATGGTACTGGGTAATGCGGCTACAATTTTTTCAACGAGGGGTATTATTGTGGATATAACACCACCAAACTTATGTCTAGGCAGTAATATGTCATTTACAGTTAGTGATTCTAAGACAATCTGTGTTCCACTTGAGCTAGAAGATGGATCTACTTTACTTGAACTGAACATTGCGATTAAATCAAAATGATGAATATTGTTTTACTCGAACCGGAAATTCCCCATAATACAGGCAGTATCGGAAGAACTTGTGTAGCGACAGGTGCTTCATTACATCTTATAAGACCGCTTGGCTTTTCCTTAGATGAAAAGTCGGTTAAACGTGCAGGTTTAGACTATTGGCACAAATTGGATTTGCATATGTATGACTCATTTGATGATTTTTTATTAAAGCATCCTGGGGTTAAGATATACATGGGTACAACTAAGGCTAAACAAACTTATGCGGATGTTCATTATGAAAAAGGCTCTTTTATAATGTTTGGCAAAGAAAGCGCCGGTATACCGGAAGAAATTCTACTTAAGTATCAAGAAACTTGTATACGCATACCGATGGCAAATGACATAAGGTCCTTAAATCTATCTAATGCTGTATCCATTGTGCTCTATGAAGCTTATCGTCAGCATGATTTTGGACAAATGCAGATGGAAGGCGAATTGCATCACCATAATTGGTTATAAAGCTAAGAAGGTGACTATTTGGAAGAAAACAAAAGAACGAGACAACGTATCGACTACAAGAACCATATTTTATGTTATAAGCATATCATATCAAATAAAGAAGAGATACCGGATCCTGCACCGATTCGCGTCATTGTTGAGGACATATCCTATAGTGGATTAGGTGTGCGTTGTACAAGAGACCTAGGAGCCGGAGATGTTCTAATATTCAACCTTGAAAATGCCGGGGACAAAAGAGAGGTCATGCTTGAAGTGATGTGGTGTCGTTATTCAGGTGGTGAATACGAAGCCGGCCTGAAATTCATAAACCTGACCAAAGAAATCATATTTTTTCTTGATGGGCTTATAAAAAATCATCTAAAACAAAAGAAAAAATTAATGGACAAAGGCATTTGAAGAAGACTCTCCAAGATTTAAGATAAAGGCGTATTGCACTTGAAAATGCAATGCGCCTTTATGTATGATGAGAGAGTGGTAATGTGAAGACAAAAGTTGTGCCTTTACCTTCTTGACTATAGACATCAATGGTTTCGTTATGGGCTTTGACAATCTCACGGACAATGGAAAGACCAAGTCCTATACCCTTTTTGTCTTTACCTCTTGAGCGATCCGCTTTATGAAAACGATCCCAGATGTACTTAATATCTTCTTCAGAGATACCGGGACCTGAATCTTTGATGCTAACTTCAACTTTACCTGAGAGTACAGTGGTCTCAACAATGATGGTGTCCTCAGGGGAGCAGAACTTGATGGCGTTATCAATGAGATTGGTTAATACACGTTGAATTTGGTTCATATCCGCAAAAACAAATAATTCTTGTTGATCAATGAGTAGGGTAAAGTCAATACGTTTATCCAGAATCTTCTGTTCAAATTGAAAAAGTATTTTTCGGATATCTTGGTGAAGATCATAATGGGTCTTATTTAATTGTACGGTGTTGTTTTCCATTTTTGTCAGTAGGAGTATGTCGTTGGTGAGCTTCGTTAGACGCTCCGTTTCATCAAGAACAATATTAAGGTACTTGCCTTGTCGCTCATAAGGTATGGTACCATCCAGTATAGCCTGTACAAAGCCTTTAATGGATGTTAAAGGCGACCGGAAATCATGAGAGATATTGGCAATAAAATCCTTGCGCATATCTTCAAGCTTTTCAAGTTCAGAGGCCATATGGTTAATGTTGTTGGCCAGTTGTCCAATCTCATTGTCGGTACTTAGAATGACGTGACTTGAAAAATCACCATTAGCGATGGCCTGAACTCGGTCGTTTAACTCTGAGATGGTGTTTGAAATGCTCTTAGAGTAGACATATGTGGATATAAAAGTAGCAGCTAAGAGTACAAGTAGTGAGAAAAGTGTCATTTGATAGATGTTATTGATGTTCTCGCGTAGTGTTGGGTAAGGAGAATTGATAATAACAGCACCTATAACCCGATCCCCGGAATATATTGGATAAGCGGTTGTAAGAACCAGCTGGTCATAGAGGTCGCCAAAAGTTCCGGTTTCTGACATTTGCTTACCTTCAAAGACAGAACGGACAATAGGGTGATTGAGTTTATGACCGACCAGGGATTTTCCTGTGACTTGAGTGTCTTTAAAAACCCGATGGTTTTCATCTAGAATCATAATTCTAGAATCAATGTATCTACTGGTGGCGGTTAATTGATAATTAAAATTAAGGTCCGTCAAAGTTCTTGCTTTATAAGTTTCTATGAATTGATCACTTAAAATTCGGCTTTCTTCTAACATCATATTGTAGTGGTTCTCTATGAAATAGTTGGAAATAATCTGAGTGAGCACACCAAATAAAAGAAGAAAAATCACCAAAGTGGTCATGGCATAGATGGCAAAAAAACGGCCTGTAAATGTCTTGAACATATTAGTTCACCTCGAATTTATACCCTATACCCCAAACGGTTTTAATACCCCAAGCATCTGATTCATTGATTTTTTCACGAATTCTTTTTATATGAACATCAACAGTACGGGTGTCACCGATATATTCATAGCCCCATATACGGTCAAGGAGCTGTTCCCTTGTGAAGACTTGGTTCGGGTTAGAAGCCAGGAAATAAATGAGCTCTAATTCTTTCGGTGGCATTTCAATCTTTGTATCGTTATAGACAACTGTATAGTTAGATAGATTGATGGTAAGGTTAGGCATAGCGATTTGTTTAGTGGCATTTCCCTTAGGTGTAAAACGTCTAAGAACAGCTTTGACCCTTGCGGTTAGTTCCTTGGTGTCAAATGGCTTAATCATATAGTCATCTGCACCCAGTTCAAGACCAAGAATCTTATCAAAAGTCTCACCTTTGGCTGTTAGCATAATTATAGGTGTATTGCTCACCTGACGTATGTCCTTACACACATCAAAGCCATCCTTACCAGGTAACATAAGGTCTAAAATGACCAAATTAGGTGCGAAAGCCTTAAAAACATGGATTGCGTCATTGCCGTTGTGAACAGATTTGGTTGAATAACCTTCTTTTTCCAGATAGAGGGCTATGAGTTCAGTTATATTTTCGTCGTCGTCAACAATGAGTATTTTTGATTTTGCTTCCATGAGGACACCTCAATTCTTGTTCTGTGGTTGGGCTGGGTTACTGGAGCTAATACTATTATAAGCATTTTACTTGAATTCTACAATAGTTACACCGGATTCTCCTTCACCATAGGCACCAATTCGGAAGGAGTCCACATATTTCACCTTTTTAAGATGCTTGTGTATGGCAGATCGAAGAGCACCGGTACCTTTACCATGAATGATGGTGACCATCGGCAACTTTGATAAATAAGCATCATCTAAGTACTTATCCAGAACTTGCAATGCATCGATCGTCATCTCACCTCGAAGATCAATCTCAGTTGAGATACTATAGGCTTTTGTTGTTACACCTTTTGAAGAAGCTTTTTTCCGAGTTTCCTTAGGTTGATGGCTATCTTCTTGAAGTACAGTTACATCTTTTAGAGAAACGTTGGATTTCATGATACCCATTTGAACTTGAATCTCGCCTTTACTATTTGGCAAGGACAACACCGTACCATTTCCGTTAAAAGGTGCAACAAAAACGTTGTCACCAATAGCGATATCTTTTGCCTTGGTACCTTTTGCCTTAGCTTTTGGTAAGCCCATTTCATTTTCTAATTTCGTCATAGATTGACGCAAAGTACTGCGGCTTTCTTCTAAGGCTTTGGTATCAATCTGAGCGCTATCAGCAATTCGGTTAATATGGCGAATGAGTCGATCCGCTTCTTCTTTAGCAGCTTCCGTAATTCTATAGGCCTCTTTTTTGGCTTCCGTAAGCATTTCTTGTTTTTTTTGCTCAAAAGCTTCTTTTTGTAAATCAAATCGACGTTTTAGGATTTCGGTTTCTTTTCTGTATTTTTCAGCTTTTTCTTTCTCTGCAATGGCTGCTTTTTTATTGATTTCAAGGTCTGTAATCAAGTCTTCAAAACGGACTTCTTTTTGTTGCAACAGGGCTTTGGCTTCTTCAATTATATCGTCGCCCAGACCTAATCTTTTTGAAATGGCAAAAGCATTACTTTTACCGGGCACACCGATAAGCAAGCGGTAAGTAGGGCGCAAGGTGGTAACATCGAATTCACAGGAAGCGTTTTCTACACCCTCTGTAGATAGGGCATAGACTTTTAGTTCACTATAATGGGTGGTAGCTACAGTTAGAACGCTTCTTGCAAATAGGTTTTCCAAAGTCGCCATGGCGAGTGCTGCACCTTCCGTTGGATCTGTACCGGCACCAAGTTCATCAAAAAGTACGAGAGAATCGATGGTGGCCTTTTTAAGTATATCCACAATATTGACCATATGGGAGGAAAAGGTACTAAGAGATTGTTCGATACTTTGTTCATCGCCAATGTCTGCATAGATCTCATCAAAGACGGTTAGACTTGAGCCGTCAAAAGCAGGAATATGTAACCCTGCTTGACCCATGAGAGAAAAGAGGCCCAAAGTCTTAAGGGTGACGGTTTTTCCACCGGTATTGGGTCCTGTAATTACCAAAGTATTAAAGGATTTACCAAGATAGATATCAATAGGTACAACTTCTTTATCACTTAGAAGAGGATGTCTTGCTTTCTTAAGGTTAATCTCTTTGTTGTCGTTAAACTGGGGCATTGTAGCATTTTGCTTTAAGGCTAATTCAGCTTTGGCAAAAACAAAATCCAGCTCAGCCATAACATCTAAGTTGATTTTCAATGCTTCCATATGTATGGCAGCAAGTGCGCTAAGTTCTGCTAGAATGCGGTTGATTTCTTCTTGTTCCTGATGGGCCAATTCAGTTAGTCCGTTATTAAGTTCTACAACAGACATAGGCTCGATAAAAAGTGTTGAACCGGTCGAAGATTGGTCATGAATCATACCTTTGAATTGACTACGATATTCTGCTTTGACAGGTACACAGAAGCGGTCATTACGGATGGTGATAATAGGATCTTGTAACATGGTCTTTTGGTTATTGTTGTTGATGATACTATTAAGATTTGAACGTATTTTGGCATGGGTATTTTGTATGTTGCGTCGTATTTGATGTAGCTGTGAACTGGCTTCATCAGCAATGGTGTCTTCGGATACGATGCAGCGATCAATCTCTCTAAGTAGAGGCGTCAGTGGCTCGATGTCCAAGAAAAGAGGCGCAATAGAAAGCGTGGTAATCATCTCTTCACCTTCTCTAAAATAACTTTTAAGACGGGAAGCAACACGAAGTACATCCCCGATATGAAGCAATTCAAGTATGGAGAGGTTACCACCAATGGCCAGTCTTTTTAAAGAAGGGCCGATAAGTTGTGTACCACGAATAGGCAGTGAGCCATATTTGAGTATAGTAGATAGGGCCTCTGAAGTCTCGTTTTGTTTTCTGGTGATGGTTTCAAGATCGGAGTATGGTTTCAAAGCATCAACCATTTTTTTGCCTGGTTCTGATTGAGCCAATTGCTTAAGTTGTAATATGATTTTATCGTATTCCAGTATTTTAAGGGCTTTTTGATTCATGGGTAACTCCTTTAGTATGTATTATATAATTGTGCTTATAAATCAAGGTAATAGAGGTCATAGGCTGCTTTTTCATAGACAGGCATGACATTTTCAATGTCATTATATTTATGAAAGCCAAGGGAGGACCAAAACAAAATTGCGGGTGTATTATCTAGATGACATGTCAGATAGATTCTGTTATAGTGACGGGCCTGTATATAGTCTCTACAAAAATCATAGAAAAATTGTCGGCCAAAACCTTGTCCGATATAATCCGGCAATATGAGAAAGCTTTGAAGCCAACACGTACCTGTTAGATTTGTTTTCATAAGCTTTAAATAACCTAAAGACTTTTGGTCTACTGTATCGATGTAAACAAAATGTTCACCTGTATCTTTTCCTAAAGACTGGGGTGATTGAATGGCTTTGTTATAATGATCATACTTTGTTAAGGCAATATTGATTCTTAGTAGATCAAGGGTACTTGCTTGGATGATTTCCAGCTTCATTTTTTTAGGGTCAACCATAAAAAACCACCTCTAATATATATGAATATACTTTCTTATTATTTTACATGATTATGACATAATTATAAAGCTTCCTAACATATCTTTTTTATGACACCTTAACAATGGTATGAATTCTTTGTACTAAAAGAGGGGTATGAAGCCTTGAAAAGCTAGAAGTTAAGGGGTTTAAGAGAAACGCTAATATATTAACGTTCTATTCATAATCTGTTCAAAAACAGGTTGTATAATAGGGGTTAGGAATCAATGAGCTTGATAATTGGAGTGTGAATCATGAGCGAAACTAAGACGAATAATGGATGTCCTTCATTTTACAAAGAGGAAATTAAACATTCAAAAAAACTTTCCAGATTTTCAAAGCTAATTCGTAAGATAAGTACAATTTTATATGGATCTAAACGATGATAAGTGGCAGAGATGCTGCTTTTTGTTTTTTATTTGACATAAGAGCCAGTTAATGTTTCAATAAAACCATACATAGAATAAGGTGGTGATAAAATGAAACTTGGTTGTAACTATTCGAAAGAACTGATGGTATTAATTGAAGAAGACGCAGTTGAAATAGATTGTATTAAAATGGGCTATTTTCAGCCCTTTATAGGCTTACATGAGGAAGTTGTTAAGAAGAAATCCATCCTAATCCATGGTTTTGGCAAGCACGAGCACATAGGTATGGTCGATCCGGACCGTAACAATGAATGGCAACATATGAATGATGTTCTAAACCAATATGAATCCCCACATCTGGCGGTACATTTTGCGATTTACGATAAAGACTTACGTATGGTTGAAGATATAAAAAAGCGTTTGGATGAAGGGGTCCGGATTTTCAAAGAACGTTTAGAAGTACCTCTAATCATTGAAAATATGGACTATAATCCATTTTATAGCCCTCATTACGTGAAGCCCGAAGCCGTGGACCCGGATTTTATAAGCGAGATGTGTGAAAAACATGATGTAGGTCTCTTGCTAGATACAGCCCACGCCAGTGTCTCTGCGTATCATCTGAAAATGGATGTTCATGATTACCTAAGAAGACTCCCTCTACATAAGGTCAAAGAAATTCATTTTGTCGGAACTCAGATGACTGAAGACAAAGGATTAATTGATATGCATACACCTTTAACACCAAGAGACTACGATTTACTGGATTGGTTGAGGTACAAATGTAAACCAGAGATTGTAACATTAGAATATGGATGGCCTGGATCGGACTTCTCTTGGCGTACCAGTAAGGAAGAGATAAAGAAACAATTGATAGAGATTAGGAAAAGATTCTAAGAATATGACCAAGAGGACCCTTTATTAGGGTCTTCATTTTGTCATAGGGGATTTTGACCATCGATTCTTTTCTTTAACTTCACCTTAAAATAAGCTATAATGTGATAATGGCAACAAGTAATGCTGTTATATAGGATAAAGACAGCCTTACATATTGAAAGGAGAACATATGCGTTATTTGGCAGATGTGAATGAAGGCGATCAAATCGTCGATATATATTTATGTGCAGAAAAACAGGTACTAAAAACAAGAGCAGGGAAGAGTTATTATTCCGTGAGATTACAAGATAAAACAGGTGTGGGCGACGGTAAAATATGGGATCTAAACGATGGTATCAATAGTTTTGGTACTGGTGATTATATCAAAGTTGATGCAACGGTCGTAAGCTTTCAAGGCAGTATCCAATATAATATTAAACGTGTACGTGTAGCACAAGAAGGTGAATACGATCCAAAAGACTATATACCGGCAACAGAATATAATGTCGAAGAAATGTATAAAGAATTTGTTGGATATATCGAGGATATGGACGACCCTTGGCTAAAGCAATTGGCCACCAATTTCTTTGTAGAAGATAAGGCATTTGCCAAAAGCTTTAAGGCCCATACAGCGGCAAAAACTGTGCATCATGCCTATATGGGTGGCTTACTAGAACACACTTTATATATGCTTAGACTATGTGATTTTATGACCAAGCAATATCCGGTATTAAACAAAAGCATCCTGTTTTCAGGCTGTATGTTCCATGATATTGGTAAGCTCAAAGAATTGTCGGAGTTTCCGATTATTGAGTATACGGATGAAGGTCAACTCATTGGGCACATCATTATAGGTATTGAATGGTTAAGTAAAAAAATTGATGAGATTCCTAAGTTCCCACCAACCCTTGCCAATTTACTCAAGCATATGATTATTGCCCATCATGGCGAGTTGGAATACGGATCACCTAAGAAACCGGAGCTCATTGAAGCGATAGCCCTGCATTATATTGATAATATGGATGCAAAGATGAAAACATTTACAACCTTGATGAATGCTTCTAGTGAGCAAGATGATTGGCTAGGTTATCAGAGGATGTTTGAGAGCAACTTAAGAAGAACCAGATATTAGATTTTGTTTAGCGGATTAATAGATGAATAGAGGTATAAAATGTCGAAAGTAAAGGCACCAGTGGTAAAAAATGAAGTATATGAGATGGTGGTTGATGATATTGGTGTTAACGGTGAAGGCATCGGCAAAGTGGAAGGTTATACTTTATTTGTCGATGGCGGTTTGCCAGGTGAGACAGTTCTTACCAAGGTTGTTAAAGTCGGTAAGAATTTTGGTTTTGGGAAGCTTGAGTCCATCCAGGTACCCTCCCCGGATAGAGTTATACCTATATGTAAAGTGGCAAGTCAGTGCGGCGGCTGTCAACTCCAGCATTTATCCTATGAGGGCCAGTTGAAGTTTAAGCAAAATAAAGTAGACCAATTGATTAAAAGAATTGGGAAATTAAGCGACATACAAGTGGAACCGGTTATAGGTATGGATGAGCCCTATTATTACCGAAACAAAGTTCAATATCCGGTTAGGCAAGAAGGTGGTCGTGTAAAAATCGGCTTTTACGCCAAACGCAGTCATAGAATAGTGGAAACGGACATCTGTTACATACAAGATCAGCGTAATGAAGAAGTCAAAGCCCTCATCTTGGATTGGATGACACAAAACGGTATATCCGCCTATAATGAAGAAACACATAAAGGCTTTTTAAGACATATTGTAACAAGACATGCTCATTCTACAAAGCTTATGCATGTGACATTGGTCATTAACGGCCGACGCTTAAAAGCCTCAGAAGGTCTAATAGCAAGATTAACCAAGCTGGATTATATATCCGGTATCAGTGTGAATATCAACAAAGAAGTCACCAATGTCATCATGGGGGAACAATTGCTTCATGTGTATGGTGATACCCATATTGAAGATACCATAGATGATGTCAAGTTCCACATATCACCCTTATCCTTCTTCCAAGTTAATCCGGTTCAGACAGAAAAACTATATGCAAAAGTCATTGAGTTTGCAGGACTAACGGGTGAAGAAACAGTCATGGATATTTTTTGTGGTATTGGTAGCATATCTCTTTTACTGGCAAAAAAAGCCAAAAAAGTCATTGGCGTAGAAGTGGTTGAAGCAGCGATAGAAGACGCACTTCATAATGCGGATATCAATGGTATAAACAATGTCGAATTCTATACAGGCAAGGCAGAAGAAGTCATACCAAGGCTTTATGATGAATTAAAGATGCGAGCAGATATCATCGTTGTGGACCCACCAAGAAAAGGCTGTGAAGAAGTACTGCTAGAAGCGATGGTCAGGATTAATCCCAAACGCATTGTCTATGTATCTTGTGACCCTTCAACACTGGCAAGAGACCTTAAGTATCTTGCAGAAAAAGGTTATAAAGTAGATCAAGTTCAGCCCCTTGATATGTTTCCTCAAGGCGTGCATGTGGAGACGATTGTCTTAGTGACCAAAGTGGATTAATAAGCCTAATGAATAGTTTTTGTTGCAATATATACTCAAAAGGAGTATGTCGAGATTATATCTTAATTTTAAGGAGGATTAATAATGAAAAAGTTTGTTTTTAAGGATTACTTTCATGAGCCAGAGGGGAAAATATCCAAACGTATGCTTTCAAAAAGTGATAATGTAATTGCGTTCGTTCTAAATATTGCAAAAGGTGAAATATTACCAGGACATACACATCTTACGTCAACGCTTTTCCTGCAAGTTATGGAAGGCAATGCAAAAGTTATAACCGATGGCAATGAAACCTCATTGCAAGTTGGAGAGTTAATGCAAGTTGAAGGACCTGAAAGCCTGCAAGTTATAAACTGTGGTGAAGAAGTATTACGTCTTTTTGTTACAATTTCACCTATGGGTTCAGAGGCTTTTGCAACGGATGCGAATGTTTAATATGACCAGAAAATTAATTTAAGCAAAAGAAACCCTTGAAAATAGTTATTAAGGCTATTTTCAAGGGTTTCTTTTGCTTAAATTAAACTAATAATTATAACACTAAACACGTGTTAATGCAACATATAAAACGGATAAACTTGTTTTTTTTGTAGTTTTAGTGTATAATATAAGTAGAATATAATTTGATTTAGTGAAACACAATTGGGATTCTAAGACCATATGATCTAATTTGGACGCTTTGGTCATATGAGAGTGAATAGCGTAACCGGCCTTATGGTCGGTTTTTTGTATTGGAGGCGATTTCATATCAAAAATATTCATATAATAAAGCAAGATGTGATCAGATTAAGACAAAAGTCAAACATTCAGATTCGTTTATGAGTAATGGCCTCAATAATATTATAGGTAGTGACTGGAAGACTTATTAAACATAATAAGTAAAAGAACTAATGAAACGTAAAAAAATCTGAATAATTTTTCGTGAGCTAACGTTAATTATTCATGTGAAAGGAGAAAAGTATGAAAACTAAAATTAGAAATATGGATACTATGGAAAAACACAAACTTGACCAAGATATTATCGATTTTGAAGGGGAAGTAGGCACAACAGGTATAGAAGGAGAAGATAAGGAAAGAATTAAAGAAGGAAGCATGTTTGAGCATTACACCGATAGTCATCCAGATACAATAGAATTACACAGGCATGAAGAAGGTATTATCGACTATGAAGGAGAAGTAGGTACAACAGTTATAGAAGGCAAGGACAAGGCAAGAATTAAAGAAGGAAGCAAATTCGAACACTATACAAAAAGCCATCCGGATACAGCCGTTGAATGAATCAACATATAAATAAGATTGGAGGTTTAATAAGAATGAATTCAATTTAATAGGAAAGAGGAACTTAATCAATGGTAGCTTATGAAATTACTACAATATAACCGAATAATCATCCATATATATGGTAAGTTATTCAATGATCGAAAGGAGAAATTATGGAAAATAAATTTAAGAACACAGATACAATGGGCAAACGTAGTGAAGAGTTTGAAGGAGAAAAGGGCACAAGAGGCATAGAAGGAAAAGACGAACGAAGAACTAAGGACAACAGTAAATTTGAAGATTATTCAAAAAGCAATACGGATACAATGGGCAAGCGCGATGAAAAATTTGAAGGAGAAGAAGGCACAACTGGCATAGAAGGAAAAGACAAACAGAGAACGAAGGACAATAGTAAATTTGAAGATTATTCAAAAAGCAATACGGATACAATGGGCAAGCGCGTTGACGATGTTGAAGGAGAAGAAGGCACTACAGATGTTGAAAGATAAGACGAGTAAAATAGTTCTATAATTGACTGAAGGTTTTACTACTGAAAAAAACTTAAATGCCGCATATTCTACCTTATAAATTATAAACTTGAGTAATGATTAAGACGCTAAAGGAGTTCATATATTCCGTAAATATCATAAATAATACGTAATTAGGTTGACGAATAGAGTTTTATTGTTTATAATTTTTAAAAGCAAATATTTATGAGATGATTATTAAACTGAACAGGCGATGAACCGACTTGAGTTCATAGGGCCGGGTTGCCAATGGCGACAGCAGATTATGGTAAAAGCACATCTGTGGGACAGTAATGTTCTACACATGTGCTTTTTTGGTTTTTAAGGAGGACAGTATGCACAATCAAGACGTAATTGATGAAATACGAAATAGCGAAGCAAGGAAGGTGACGTGGGTTGGATTTTTTGTTAATACGGTACTGACAATCACTAAAATAGGAGCAGGAATATTAGGGCATAGTTCTGCTATGATTGCAGATGGTATCCATTCACTCTCTGACTTTTTTACAGATATTGTTGTGCTCGTTGGTTTCAAATTCACAGAAAAACCTGCAGATGAAGGGCATAGTTACGGACATGAAAAATATGAAACATTTGCAACTGTTATTATTGGATTAGTATTGTTTTTTGCTGGCTTTGGAATTTTACAAAAAGGTGTAATAAATGTTTATGGTGTTTTGGTAGAAAATGAAATTATAGCCAGACCCGGTATAATAGCAGTATTGGCTGCGATAATCTCAATTATCACAAAAGAAATGTTATATCGTTATACAAAAGGCGTAGGAGAGAAAATAAAGTCTCCAGCAGTTATAGCGAATGGTTGGCATCATCGAACAGATGCGTTTTCTTCTATTGGAACACTTTTTGGAATAAGTTGTGCCTATTTCTTAGGAGAGAAATGGACAATATTGGATCCTATCACAGCCATATTGGTCAGTATGTTTATCATTATTGTTGCCATTAAAATCATGGTGCCTGCAGTAAATGAGTTATTAGAAGCATCCCTTAATGAAGATGAGATAAAGTATATAACCAATTTATTTGATGCATCGATAGATGTTTTGAACTATCATAATATGAGAACGAGACGTATAGGGAATAAAGTGGCTATTGAAGCACATTTGCAGTTTGATAAAGACATTTCATTATATGATGCACATGCAGTCTCAGATGCTCTTGAGCAAAAATTGAGGTATTATTTTGGAAGAAGAAGCATTATCACTTTTCATTTAGAGCCCAATAAGGCATCAGATAGTGATAGTATTATGGTTAGACTAATAAACCAGTAAGTCATGATATAATGTATTTATGATAGAGATAGGAGAAATATTATGCATGAAGAGCCTTCAAAAAATAATGGACAGGTTATATATTTTTCGCATGGTGGTGGTCCTCTACCCCTACTTAAGGACGCTTCTCATGATAAAATGATTCAATTTATGAGAGAGCTACCAAATAGTATTAAGAAACCGGACTTAATTATTGTTTTTAGTGCGCATTGGGAGGAAGACACAGTCACAATTCAGAGTGGTATGGAACCTGAGATGGTATATGATTATTATGGTTTTCCAGAAGCTGCATACAGCATTCAATATCCCTGTAAAGGAGATCATGATCAAGCCTTGAAAATAGCCGAGATTTTTAAGAAGAACGGTATTGAATGTCGCCTAGATAATCATAGGCCTTATGACCATGGTTCATATATTCCCTTAAGTATGATGTATCCTAAGGCGGATATACCTGTTTTACAGATTTCGTTACACCACAGTCTTGATCCGTTAATACATCTTAGTATTGGCAAGGCATTAAGACCACTTCTTGAAGAAAATGTTTTGATTATTGGTTCCGGGTTTTCGTTTCACAATATGAAACAATTTTTCCTTGAGGGAAAAAATATAGAAGATCCAAAAAACAGTGAGTTTCAAGATAAACTTATAGAAGTATGTTGCCATGAAAAGAATGAAAATAAAAAGTGGGAAGACTTTATAAATTGGGAAAGCTTCCCAAACGCAAGGTATTGTCATCCACGAGAAGAACATTTGCTACCACTATTAGTGTGTATTGGACTATCTGAGGATACTGGGACAAAAGTATTTGACAACTATATCCTGAGGAAAAGAGCTACAGCATTTTTGTGGTTTTAGATTTAATGACAATCTCTGGGGCATTATAAGATTTATCATGTTCCAATATCTAACTCTTATTTTCTTCATACTTTATCTTGTATCTTGTCAGTACCTATAGTTAGAATATATGATAAAATATACTTGATGCAATAGAATGAGTCCTTATGTTGCGTTGTCTTATAAATCAAAAAAATGAATCATTAGAAGGAGTGGGAGAAGTGACTATTACCGTTTTTAATTTTTGTACAGAAGACCATTATACAGAAGGTAAATCAATTGAATCCGTTATACAAACACTCAATGAAACATATGGACAGGAGAAAACAGAAATAATATCAGTAGAAAATGCACACGTGAATGACTGTGTAGGATGTTGGAAGTGCTGGGTCAAGACACCTGGGGTTTGTGTGCATAATGATGATATGATTTTCTACTATGAGAAGATTATGGCCTCTGACAAAGTGGTATTTCTTTTCCCCACAAGCAATGGATTCTTAACCGGTCATGTAAAGACCTTTATAGATCGTCTCATTCCTTTGTACCATCCATATATTGACATTATTCAGGGTGAAATGATGCACGTTTACCGCTATGAGAAATATCCAGAACTGGAGTTTTACTATGAAGAAGATGGACTAACCTCTATTGAGAATCAAATTATTGAAGACTACTGTTATAGAATGGCACATCATTTCAGGATCACTGCCGGAAGATGGATGCTTAAGGAACATAAAGTTATTAGAAAAACCCTTGAGCATAGAGAACCGCAGCAGGACATGCCATGGCAAGCGTTACAAAGACCAAATCGTGGAAAAGTCATTATTTATAATGGTTCTCCTCGTGGTAAGAAAAGCAATAGTTTAATATTGATTCAGCATATCATAGAAGGTATGAAATCTAAAGGACTGTTAGAAGATGCATACGAAGTGCGGCATCTAGCCTTGCAAAAGAATCACGACTTATGGGCGGAAGATTTTTGGAACCATACCAGGCATATCTTTGTTTTTCCGTTATATGTTCATAGTATGCCGGGCATCGTCATGAAGTTTTTTGAAAAACTCACACCACTACAAGAAAAGGACACCGTTCAAATGGCTTTCTTTGTTCAGTCAGGTTTCATGGAAAGTTACCAGTCGACTTATTTATTGCCGTATCTTGCACATCTACCCACTAGGTTAAATGCTGTTTATGGTGGAACGTTGATTAAGGGCGGCATGGAAGGTATACAGATTCGACCAGAGAATTCCCTCGCCAAACTCATCAATCAAATCAAAGAGCTTGGAGCATCTTATATAGAAAAAGGTGTCTTTGATTATGAGATTGTAGATGAATTTAAGAAGCCTTATAAACTCACAGGAACTTGGAAGACCATATATAAATCACTTAAATGGACAGGTATTATGAACTTCTATTGGAATATGCAGCTTAAGAAGAACGGTGTTATGAAAAAGAGCTTTGATCAGCCTTATACGCCCACAGAATAAAGTATTAAGGGTCATTAAGAGCTATTGACATTATGGAATAAAAATATTATACTTCAATTACAAGTAATAAAAATATCAAGTAATATGATAAAGGCAAACCCAAGGAAATTTGGGGACGCAAAGCCACGGGCCTTAAGGTAATATCAACCAAGGTAGCCGGGTTACCAAATACTGAAAATACAGGAACATGTATTAGCTCTGTTTGGCAATCCTTTCAGAGCTTTTTTTGCGCTCTGTTGGACGAAACCAATCATTCATTAAGGAGGAAGCAAAATGAAAAAATTCAATAAGGTATTAGCAATGCTTATGATTTTTGTATTAACACTTGGATTTTCTGCGGTATCCTATGCAGAAGACACTGACCTAACATCACCTGACAGTGAGTTTGAAGAAGAAGTGACAGAAGATGTAGATGAAGATGTAGATGATGAAGATGAAGAAGATCGTAGTAATGGAAAAGGCAAGAGTAAAGAAATGAAAAATGCTTGGAAGCTTGAAAAGCAACTTCTTGAACAAGAGAAAGACCAGCTAGAAGAATTAAAAGATAGTCTAGAAGATCAACTTGATGATTTAGAAGCACAACTTGAAACAGCGGAAGAAGCTGGTGATACAGCACTAATAGAAAGTCTGAGAGCTGAACTTGAAGCATTGAAAGTTGAAAAAGATACTTACAAAATGGAGATGAAGAATAAGCTTGCGCTTATGAAGCAGATTGCAAGAAGTAAGTATACAGAAGAAGAACTGAGCCAGTTACAAGAAGTCTATAAAAGCTTCAATAATCAGAAAAATATGAGATCCATTCCGGTAGAAAATGTATTTTTTAAGAATAGAGATGTCAAGTTTGATACTCCGCCGGTTATAAAAGAAGGTAGAACCCTTATTCCGGTTAGAGCTATAACTGAAGCTATGGGTGCTACCGTAACATGGAACAGTGAAGAGAAGCTTGTGACAATCGTAAAAGATGGCAAGACAATTGTTTTTGACTTATTAAACAACATAACCTATGTCAACGATGTAGAAGCTACTATTGATGTACCAGCAGGTGTAATGAATAATAGAACTATGGTGCCTTTAAGATTTATAGCAGAAAACCTAGGACTTACTGTTGCATGGGATGAAGACGCTCAAACGATAGAAGTTGATGAGGACAACACTGAAGATGAAGTAATAGAGGATACAACAGAAGAGGATACAACAGAAGAAGATACTGAAGTAGTCGATAGCGAAATATAGTAGCATAGGCAAGAGGAGCTGAATGAGATCATTCAGCTCCTCTTGATTTAATACAATAGGCACTTATGTATTTGAAAGACTTAGTTTATGTATATAGGCAAATAAGTCTTCTTTGGACAAAGGTTTAGAGAAATAAAACCCTTGTATTATATTGCAATCATGTTGTTTTAAGAACTCCAATTGATCTAAGGTTTCAATGCCTTCTGCAACGATTTCGATATTCAAGTTTTTTGCTAGATTAATAATCAGCTTTGCTATGCTACCATCATCTGTTTGGGGATAATCCTTAATAAAGTTGCGGTCAATCTTAATACGTTCAAAGGGGAAACGTTTTAAGTAGCTAAGGGAGGCATATCCTGTGCCAAAGTCATCAATGGTGATGAGAAAGCCCATGCGCTTTAATTCTTTGATGACATCAATCGCTTCATCTTCGTTTGTTATGAGAAGACTTTCGGTGACCTCAAATTCAATGAACGCATTAGGAAAGGTATAGACTTGTTTTAAGCGCATAACCTGTGCGAATAAAAAATCCCATTTGAGTTGCACGGCAGAAATATTGACAGCAACAACAATGGATGTATTAGATTTGTAGAAATCTTCTGCAAGCTTAAAAGCCTCTTTAAGAACAAACTCACCAATAGGAATGATGAGCCTGGTCTGCTCAGCGAGAGGTATGAACTGAGCCGGAGAGATCAACTGATCATTGTGCTTCCAACGCAATAAGGCTTCAACACCAACAACGTGTTTGCTATGTACATTGATTTGCGGTTGAAAATGTAAATACAATTCATTTTGTTCAAGTGCAAAACGCATATGTTTTAGGAGTTCATAGTTTTCAGCAGATATAGATTCAAAGGCATCCTCATATTTAACAATCTGATTTTTACCGTTGTTCTTTGCATGATTCAGGGCAATGCTTGCATTTTTATGCAGTTTTTCAGCGGTTGCACCGTTTTCGGGCGAGCAAGAAAAGCCGAAACTTACAGTAATATAATGTAATTCATCATTGAGCAAATAGGGTTTAGTAAGGTGTCTCTTGAGAAAAGTAAGATGGTTGAGGATAATTTCATCAAGATCAAGTTGATAAAAAACGCCGAATTCATCCCCCTCGGTTCGAGCAATCAGGTCATGCGGGTGTTCATATTGAAGCAAACGGTCGGAAAACTGCTTGATGAGCTGATCACAAGCCTCAGTACCGATAAGCCCATTAAGAATTCTGAAGTTGTCAATATTAATTAGGAGACAGACATAAGATGATTCGGTATTGGTTTGTAAGAGAACATCTATTTTTTCTTGAAACAGGACCTTATTTGGTAACTGAGTGGCAAAGTCATAGAAACGAAGATAGTTCAGATGCTGGTCTTTTATTTTTTGTTCTGAAATATCTTTGAAAAGACCTAGATAATAAGTAGCCTCGTCAACAATCCTTGTGATATACAGCTGCATAGGATAGAGCATATCACCTAAACGCTTTTGCTCGAATTCTCCTTGTAAAAGGCCTTTGGTGGTAAGTATATGTTTTTGTTTATCTGTTAGGTGTATGCCGGCAGTTAATAAATCTAAATCAAGGTTCTGATCTTGATAACCAGTAATGCTGTGAAATGTTTTATTGGTATATAAGATGCGGTAGTTCTCGTCTGTAATGAAGATGCCATTATCAGAATGCTCAAGTGTCTTTGTTATAAGCTGTAGTCTGGTTTCAATATTTTTACGCTTGGATTGTTCCTTGTTTAAGGCGAGATTTTTAAACTCAATCGTCATAAGATCTGTCTGAAGTTGGCGATTCATCTGGTCGAGAGCACGTGCCAATGCACCGATTTCATCTTTTCGTTTACCCAGAGATTCAGGCAGGTCAATGGCATATAGATTACCTTGGGCAGTGTTAATCACATGTTCTATGAGTTTGAGGGGTGCAGTGACGCTTTTACTAAACCATAGAGATAGTATGGAGACACAGAGCATAACAGCCAGCCCGATGATTAACAACAATTGTTGGAATCTCCAAAGTGGTGCGTATATTTGTTTCTTAGAAGTGGACATACCAAGTGTCCACCCATTGGAAAGCTCGGAGGTAAAAAGAAGGTGGTCCTCATCAAAAAGTTCTCTAGAGATAAGACTGTTATTTGGAATCATAGTTTCGCCTTGGGTATTTAGAAGAAATGAGGTTCCAAGATTATACTCGGCATAATCCTGGACACGCTTTTCAATAATCTCATAGGCCAAATCGGTACCAATAACCGCAAAAAGTTCCCCCTCATAGTAGATGGGTCGTGTTATAGAAATAAAACGGATGGTTTCTCCGTTGTCTAGAACCCAATCATAAGGTTGTGTCCAAAAGTCACCTTGGGTCTCAATCGGCCCAAACCACCAGGATTTGTCATCTAAAGCATTGGGTCCGGATGCAAAATAATCATTAGGTAAGGTAGACTGTCGAGTGACAATACCGTTTCCATCTTGGTCAGCATAATAGATGTCTATAGCATAATTATAAAGCTCGGGGTTCATGTAGATATATGCAGTTTTACTTTGGTTTTGACTTTGAGCTTGTTGCCGGATGGTAGGTTCAAGCCAATCCATCAGAAGGTCAATATCATCTTTGTCTTTAGGTGGATTGTTTTTTAAATAATCAAGTAGTGTGAACTCGAGGACATTAATGACCTTATAAGATTCATCAATCCCTTTTTCAAACTCATGTTTCATGGCAAGGACGGCAAATTCACTTCGCTCCAAAGTGCTGGCAGTTAAGAGACGAGAGCCAAAATACTGGGTAAAGGCTCCAAATAAAATGAGGCTAATAACGCTAATAAGAAGGAACAAGAAAAGTATTTGCATTTTTAGATTTTTAAACATGTGCGCCTCCTTGTATTATTAAAAACATTATTAAAACACAGCTCATTTTTTTAATAACTTTCGAAGAACTTAATGCTAAATCTATTTTAGCATGGAACGAATTCACTTTCCACATAATACTAATCATTTCATGATATCTTTAGGAAAGTATTTATCTTAAGTATAAAAGGGTGAATTGCTATTATGCTTGTGTTTAATGAAGGCTTTCTTTATAATTACAATTGAGACAAGAAATATCTGCCAACCACTGGGTTATACTAGTATTTTGGAGAAGCATATGAGAATAGGACAATTTGCAGTTCAAAACAATACCAGTATAGATACCATAAGACATTATATGTCTATGGGATTACTGGTACCGGAAAAACAAAAGGCTCAATATGATTTTGATGAAAACTGTGCCCAGGATTTTCATGAAATAACTCAGCTTAAACAAATAGGCTTTACATTGTCTGAGATTCAACAATTGATTTTATTTAGAAGAATCGGCAAACTGACGGGTTATGATCGACGTTTGATCTAAATTATGTGAAGCTTCACATAATGTGGGTTATGAAAAGTTATACATTATGCAAAGTTGAATACGAAATTCTACATAAATAGGGATATTGGCTATTGATTTACTTTCCATAATCTATCACGCTAAAAGAGTAACAAATAACGTACTCTCAAAAGCAGGAGGTAAATCAAATGAGAAATCTATCTTTAAAAGAACTTGTGAATCGAACTAAGGAAGCTTTGGACCAGGCAGGTGCTTCCAACTATTACAAAAATGTTTTTAAAACTCTTTCCAAGCAACTTTTACTTTACGCTAAAGACAAAAATGTTGATTCCTTTAGCATGGATTTTGGACTTCAGTTTTTAGAAGATCATTATTCTATGTCTTCCAAGATTGAAGAAAAGAAATGGTGTGCTACATATTCTCGAAGCATTAACGCCATGTCTGAATACCAGTTATCAGGTAATGTCTACCTATATTTAGCGATGGATAAAAGAACGTATTCATTCCCTGATGGATACAAAGAAAGTGCAGAAGCATACTTATCTTATAGAAGTAAAACAGGCATTAAAGACAAAACTAATCGAACGTTTAGTCTTTATCTTGAACGTTTCTTCGCATTCCTAATACGAAAAAATATGGTAAGAATAGAGCAGCTCGCAATAAAAGATGTATTTAGTTTTATGGGTTCCCTATCTTGTTATGAAAAACCAACGATTAACCATACCATGAGAGCGGTTCGCTATTATCTGAAGTATTGTTATGAATGTGGATTCATGAAAAAAGAAATGTTTTCTAAACTACCAAATCCTTATTACAACAGAAAAAGCCGTCTTCCGTCCACATACTCCGCTGAGGAAGTCAAAAGTTACTTAGCTCCATTGATTTAGGTAATCCTTGTGGAATTCGTGACTATGCCATAATTCTATTAATTGCCAGACTTGGTCTACGTAGCAGTGATGTGGCAAATCTAAGATTCACCAACATAGATTGGGAAAATGAACTTATCCGGTTAACACAAATGAAAACAGGTAATCCCTTAGAGCTTCCACTTCTTCAAGATGTAGGAGAAGCTATGATCCATTATCTAAAAGGCGCACGACCAAAAAGTGAATCTGATCATGTTTTATCAGGCAGGTACCGCCATACACAGAATTTAACCCAGGAGCTGTTGGTGCCCTAGTTCGATACCATCTTTTAAAAAGCGGTATCCATCTTGAAGGGAAAAGAAAGGCTCGCATGTACTCCGCCACAGCCTTGCCCGTCGTTTATTGGAGCATGAAATTCCACTACCTGTAATCTCTGAAATCTTAGGTCATACAAACACTGAAACCACCTTGACCTATCTTAGGATTAATATCACAGAGCTACGCAAATGTGCATTGGAGGTGGTTATTTAATGGCTAGATTAAAAAGAGCTCCAATCATGATAGGCGTGTTTTCCAACCTTGCAGAAGAATTTATTAGGTTCAAAAGAAGTTTAGGATTTAAATATGAAAGTGAAACAAAGTGCTTATCTCGATTCTGTCGTTTTAGTCAAAAAAGGGGAATTGTTAAACCTGAGATTTCTCGTTCGCTTGCCGAAGAATGGATTTCACCAAGAGAAGGAGAAGCTACAAGTACTCGATCTCATCGTATCACTTGTATAAGACAGTTTGCTATTTATCTTAATCATCTTGGCTATGAGGCTTATGTGATCCCTGAGATAAAAGGGCTGACTCGTGATTCGTTTGTTCCTTACATTTTTACACGCGAACAGATAAATGCCGTGCTTCAAGCCGTTGATGAGACAGAACCATGGGAAGTAGCTAAAAATATGCACTTGGCATTGCCTGTTATTTTTCGTATCTTATACGGATGTGGCCTTAGAGTATCAGAGGTTGTTCACTTAAAGTATAAAGATGTTAACCTAGAAGATGGTATCCTTACAATTCGTGAGGCAAAAACAGATAAGGATCGATTAATTCCGCTGTCTGATTCTGTTAACCAATCCTGCATTGACTACGCAGAAAAAATTTGGTGGGAGAAAGATAATGAGTATTTCTTTCTTGCACCGGATAGAACAATGATTAGTACGATGACTGTCTATCAAAGATACAGACGATATTTAGATGCAGCAGGAATTTCTCACGGTGGTAAAGGCAAAGGACCGCGCTTGCATGATATTAGGCATACTTTTGCTGTTCATGTTCTACAAAAATGGATTGAGAATGAAGTAGACCTCTCAGCTATGCTTCCAATTCTATCTACATATATGGGACATACATCAGTACGTGCTACAGCAAAATATCTACGCTTGACCGCTGAGGTGTATCCGGATTTAATAAAAAGAGTAGAATCATCCTGTGCATTCGTCATTCCAGAGGTAGCTTATGAAGGAAACTGATTTTGCTCATTATCTGACTCAGTTCTTAATGCAATATTTACCCAGTCAAGTGGGAAGCAAACGTAATACACAGCTATCTTACAGGGACTCTTTTTCTTTACTGCTTAGATACTGTCGAGATTCTGAACAACTTTATCCTGAAAAGCTTACAGTTTCGAAAGTGGATAGAGCGTTAATTGTTCGATATCTGCAATGGCTTGAAGATGAACGCCATTGTAAAGCTACAACTAGGAATCAAAGACTTGCTGCAATTCACTCTTTTTAGCTTTTAATGGTTGAGGAACCACAGTACATTCAACAAGGGCAACAAATACTTGGAATACCAATGAAAAAGACGGATAAAGGACCTCTTTTATACTTACCACTAGAAAGTGTTAAGGGATTACTTGAGCAACCTGATCGAAGAACCATTCAAGGGAAGCGTGATGCTGTTGTGTTATCTCTCTTATATGACACAGGAGCTCGGGTACAGGAACTTGTCGATCTTAAAGTTGGTGATATCACACTAAATGATACAGTCACTGTACTTCTGACTGGAAAAGGTGGAAAAAGTAGAATTGTTCCTGTTATGACACCGACTGGCGAGTTAATTCGTCACTATATATCTGGTTCAGGATTAACTTCACCGGTTTATAGTCGTTATCCTCTTTTTACCAACAGAAGTAATAAACAATTAACAAGGGCAGGAGTCACTTATATTCTAAAAAAGTATGCACAGCAAGCTCAATTTCATGGTATTGAAGGTATTACAGGTGAAATCACACCACACTGGTTGAGACACAGTAAGGCAATGCACTTACTTCAATCAGGGGTAAATCTTGTATATATCAGAGATTTGTTGGGGCACTCAGATATTTCAACGACTGAAATCTATGCTCGAGCAGATGAAAAAATGAAGAGAAAAGCCTTAACAGAAGCCTATGATAGTCCAGCTAATGAAGAACTGCCCCCTTGGAAACAAAACAAAGATTTACTTGATTGGCTAAAATCACTTTAGGTGTTAATCACCTGAAATTATGTAAAGTTAAATGAATCCATACACTACTAAAATCAGTATTATATGGATTCAACTTTGCATAATAACTAACTTTCCATAACATATACCTCCTTTTTTGAAAAAAAGAAAGAACATATTGAATTAGAAATAGACAGACTGAGTAAAATGAAACACAATCTAAATAATGAGATTATAGAAATGCGACTTAAAATAGAAGAAGATCAAGCGACAAGAAGAGAAACTATGGGCATTACCATTGCTTCTCTGGAACTGTTTGCTTGTCCGGTTTGTCAAGCATCTTTTGAGATCACGGAGGGAAATATACAGCAGGGGATATTGGTCGAAGCTACTTTGACATGTCAATGCAATTACCAGTTACGTATTGAAGATGGCATTGTTTACACACCGGATATAATCATGAACACACATGAGAATAAAAAAAATACTGATGACAGCCAATACAGTGAGAGCTTTATAGATGAATACATTAATACCACAGATATAGAGTATCTAAAAAAGATTCATGCAGGACTTCAGTGGTCTTCTAGACATATTCCATTTACTATATTAGAGAACGCTATTATTCTAGAACTGGGGAGCGGACATGGCTATTTTATGCGTCACATGTTGGAACTTTTTCCGGACAGCGGTACCTATATAGCCGTGGATCATGACCCTGTAAAGATCAAGTGGCTGAAAAAAGTAATCGAAAGAAGTCAAACAAGGAGCAAAGTCATTTTCATATGTGCTGACTTTACAAAATTGCCTTTAAAGCCCCATTCTGCTGATATGTTACTTGATATGTCAGGCTCAAGTAACTATGCCTTTGAACATACAGACTTTTTATTAGATAAAATAGACCATTTATTAAAAGAGAGTGCTCATATCCATGGTGGTTATATTGTATTTGAAAATTTCGTTGCACAATCGAGGATACCTACTACCCATCGAAAGAGTTTTGATATCAAGTATATTCAATCTTATTTAAAAGCATTAAACTATGAATGTTTAGATGACTTTATATCAGAACCGGTTGAGAAAGGTGGTCCTCTAGAAGATTATTTTGTAGATGGAGAGAAAGTACGCACTTACTTATATAGTGGTAAAAAAATTGATTAAACCATTGGGATGACCCAATGGTTTATATTTTTTTGCTGAAAATAGGTTGTTATTTGTCCGAACTATGCACTTGACCTTGTGTTGACCCTAGGTAGTACACTTAGGTTAGACAAGGAGGCATGTAAAATGGAAACCAGGGTAAAAGGAAATATAAGCAGTTATGAACGTTATAATCTATATCTATTCACCTCAGGTAAAGCCGTATCAATACTTGGATCATCCATCTATACGTTTGCAATCGGGCTTTATGTATTAAAAATAACCGGTTCAGCTCTAAATTACGCGACGACACTAATGCTAAGCATTATTCCATTGGTCATCATGAGTCCGATTGCAGGGGTGATAGCGGATCGAATGCCAAAAAAATGGCTTGTTGTTGGTATGGATCTCTTAAGTGGGATATTGTTTACAGTCCTCTATTTTTATGCCTTAACCATGACATTAGATTTAGCCATTATATATATCTCCACAGTTTTGCTGAACATCTTTACAACATTCTTTGGGATTGGCATGGAAGCGGCAAAGCCGTCGCTGGTAACATCCGAGAGATTAATTAAGCTCAATTCCTTAAGCAAACTCATCGATTCATCAGCTTCTATACTTGGGCCAATTATTGGTGGCATGGTTTTTGCCTTTGTGGATATACACTTATTTATACTTTTCAATGCCGTTTCTTTTATTTTTTCTGCAGTGACGGAATGGTTTATTGACTATGAACTTAATGAAGAAAAAGTTGAAATTAAAGAAGCAGAAATCGGTAAAAGTACAAAAGAATTTTCAAAAGATCTAAAAGAAGGGTGGAACTTTTTTTCACGCAACCGTTCCATTCTAGAGCTCTTTTTTGTATTTGTTTCTCTTAATTTTCTGCTGGGATTTTCTGTGAATGTACCGGCCCCGTATATCATTAACCAATTGCTAAAGATGCCTTCCGCAAGCTTTGGATTCATCAACAGTATGTTTCCTGTTGGCTTGATTCTTGGAACGCTTACAGTTGAGAAGGTCATGGGTAAGATAGAATTTAGAAAACTATTAATTTCAATGAATGCCTTTATTGCACTACTTGCCGGTTTAATTGGATTACCGATTGTATTGAATCTGAAAAACAGCAATAATCTTATTTTTTACGCGACCATTAATATATTGATGGGTATTGCAATCGCTTACGTGGATGTACCAATCATGATTATATTACAAAAGGAGATCCCTAAAAAGCTATTAGGAAGGGTACTGAGCTTAATTATGAGTCTGGTAAAAGTCATATTGCCTTTAGCCATAATCACTTCAGGTCTATTGATTAATGTATTACCCATCGTCATCATACCAGTTATTGGTGCAAGCATCGCATTTTCTTACAGTATCTTTTTGCTGTTGCAATTAAAAAAACAAAAAAGAATGGTCTTAAATGAAAAAATAATTGAATAGCATACTATGCGTATACTTTATTCATTTTTTAATTAAAGGAATACTTAGAAAGTGCGCCATCAGGGATTCGAACCCTGGACACCCGGATTAAGAGTCCGATGCTCTAGCCATCTGAGCTAATGGCGCAAAAGTATGATTACTCATATGTTAGCCCTGTGAACTATGTTTGTCAATCTTCATTTTCGTGTTGATACGCGTATTTTTGAATGTGGAAATCATCCCTTTACTTGAAGAAATAAGTTGCAATAGTAATACAAAGAATAAGTAAATTAAAAGACGCCAATAAGTAGAAGCATTATAGCTTTCGACTTATTGGCGTTTTGTCCTTCAATCATAGATGCAGTATTATAAATTGAAAGTTGTTTTGTCTTTACCGTAGATATCTTCCCAATCTTTGACGAATTGATCAACACTTGAGTCAGTCAAGGGATGTCGGATTGAATTCTCAAAAGTATCAAGATTCAGGGTGACTGCATGAGAACCTACTTTCATAGATGCATGTACTTGTTGAACATTCATAAAGGATGCGGCAAGTACTTTTGTTGTAAAGTTATAGGCTTTCAAGAGATCTACTATTTCACCAACCATACCGACACCATCACTACTAATATTGTCGCTACGGTTCACATAGGGGGCAACAAAATCAGCGCCGGCCTTAGCGGCCACCAAAGCTTGGAGTGCCGTAAAAACAGCGGTTGCAGTAATTTTTACACCTGCATTATGAAGATGTTTCATCGCTTTAATCCCTTGAGAAGTAACGGGTATTTTTATGTACAAGTTACCGCCAATTTTGTCCAGTAGATTGTTGGCTTCTTCAATCATTTCTACAGCTGTGCTGCCAAGTACTTGAACATGAATCATGGCATCTTGACCGATAATGGACCTGATTTTTAGAATATGCTCAATAAAATCAATGTTTTCTTTTGCTATGATGGTTGGATTGGTAGTAACACCATCCATTGGGTACAAATCAAACGCTTTTTCTATATTAGCTAGGTTAGCAGTATCTAATAGATATAACATAGATGCCTCCTTATCTCATGTTAAAATGGAATTCTTGGATGCATTTGTCAATGGCTACTTTGGTATCTGAAAAGTCAAAACCATAACTTCTTATTTTGCCGGTATTAAGGCGGACATCTCTAGGGTGCTCTTTGAATTTGGTTTCATCCTTTTCGATTAAGTCATGAATGCGATCATTAAGTCCAAGTGAGGATAAAATATATTCACTGATATGGTATCGACTATCGTTGTTATGGCTGCCGATATGATATAAACCATAGGGGAGTGTGAAGATCTTATGGAATTGATCAATGATTTCATGAACATAAGTTAAGCCTCTATATTCATGGGTGGTAATTTTAGTCTTCTTTCCTTCTAAAGCAAGATTAAGTGTATTCCAAAGTATATTCGGATTAATATTGCAATCACGTTCAGGTAAGCCAAAGAGCCAAGTGAAACGTAGAATCCAAAGATCTTCAATCAGATCTTGAAGTAAATGTTCAGCCTCAAGTTTGTTTTGCCCGTAGATTGTATCCGGAATTGGTGTAACATCTTCGGTATAAGGGCCGGGCTCTGGGTTGCCGTTAAATACTTGTTCAGTACTTATGAAAACCATTTTAGCGCCTACTGCCTTGCAGGCTTTTGCAACATTTAAGGCGCCTTGAACATTGATTTTGTAAGCCAATTCAGGATGATCATTACAAAAATCCGTAACGGCTATAGCTGCTGCATGAATGACGTAATCCGGTTTAAACATTTTAAAGGTCTCGGTCACACTACTTTCATTCGTAATATCCAGATCATCTTTGTCTGTAGATAGTATTTGGAAAGTATGCTGGTATTTTTGAGTGAACCGAGTACAGAAAAAACCTAACCCACCGGTTAATAGTATTTTTTTCATATTTATTTCTCCTTTATACTTAATGGTTTATAGTGTTAGTTATAAGGCAAAGTGGAAATCTTGTTTGTTATTGTTGTTTATCATTAGGTATCAATATATCACCAGTATAAGGAAAAATCAACTTAAATCTAGAGAAGTTAATTTTGGGATACATTATATATTTCTGTTATAGTGATATTTAATAATAAAAATTAAAGTAATAGTACGATGTAGGACATAAAATAGTGAAAAATGCTAAAATTAAAAATAATTAAAACAATATAAATACATAATAAACAATAACAAAATCTTGACTTGTATCGATTGGGGTGATATTATACAAGGGTGAAAAGAAAGTAATCTTGACAACCATCATTTAATCTAATACTTAAAACTAATAATGTGCAAACATAAAGAGGAGTGGTAATTATGGATAACGAACAAGATAAAATAAAATCACCAATGGAAGTGGAACTTAAAGCTGGAGAAACTTATCATTGGTGTGCCTGTGGGAAAAGTTCAACCCAACCTTTTTGCGATGGATCTCATGAGTGTGAGGGTTTTGCGCCGCTGGCATTTACAGCCGAAAAAAATGAAACCATTGAAGTGTGCAACACGTTTTTCTTATGTACCTGTAAACAAACAAAAACACCACCTTACTGTGATAAAACACATAAAAAGTTTTGAAGTAACTAAGAATTCGATATGTTAAATGTGATCAATACGGCTTTGGGCGAATGCTCAAAGCCTTTTATTTTCTCTAGGAAACGACAAAACCATGATGCTTAAAAACATTAACATAATCTATGTATTCGGGATCGTCTTTATGGATGGGATCATATCCTGCCATGGGGTAGGGTTTGTTGAGTAAAGCGTACTTGTTTTCACCATAGTTGTGGTAAGGTAATAAGTTTACATTGCGTATTTTGAGTGACTTTAAAAGCATACAGAAATGTTCGGCATCATCAATACTGTAGTTGAAATCAGGAATGACAGGTATACGTGCTATAATTTCTTTTTTTTGTGATACGGCCAGTCGAATATTATCGAGGATGTTGTTGAGCGGTACACCTACGATTTTTTCATGTTTATCGCTGTCATAGTGCTTGATATCACATAACAACAAATCAAGGTATTGGATGAAATTATTAAAAGTATCTTGATCGGTATAACAAGTGGTTTCGGCGGCTGTGTGAATGTGGTGTTTTTTTGCTGTTTTAAGGAGTTTGGTAGCGAAATTTGCTTGTAGAAGTACTTCTCCACCGGACAAAGTTATACCACCGCCGCTTTCTTCGTAGAAAGGCGTATCTTTTAATACTTCTTTCATGATCCCATCAATGCTGTAAAGTTTGCCTTCAAAACCGAGAGAATTTGTAGGACATATCTGTGTGCACAATAAGCAACCGGTACACAAGTCTTCGTCGATAACAATGTTTTCATCCACTGATTTTATTGCTTTTTCAGGACAAGCCCGAATGCAATCATGGCAGCCTGTGCAAGTGTTTTTATTCCAAGTGATTTGAACATTTTTGCTGAGTGATTCCGGATTCGAGCACCAAGGACAATGCAATGGGCAACCTTTAAAGAATATAACAGTTCTTATACCCGGGCCATCGTGAAGACTGAATTTTTGTATGTTAAATACCATGCCTTTGCTTTCTTGCATATCGAACCTCCGTAAATGACACTTCAACGTTTATATTTATATTATACATGAAACCAATAAAAGTTTCAAAAGAAAGTTTTGGAATTGCGTAAAGAAATTTTCGCAAACATTAATGACTATAAAATATAAAAAGTTACGTTTTAATAACGCTGAACTCTTAAAATTAGATCAAAAGCACCTAAAAGGCTACTTTTACAAGGCAAACAAAGAACACTTTATATGACATACATTAACATTCATATGAAACTAATAATGGACACATATGAAAGTTAGTGCTATAATATACTTAAGAATCTGTCGTAGGAAAATTAGAAATATTAGGATTGGAGGAAACAATGAATCGATATTTTGGTGAAATGACAAAACGAATGAAAAAATATAGAGAAGACGTCCTAGATATTACGAGGTGGGTGTGTACGGAGCGGGCGATCTTCACTACTGAGGTATATAAGAATAATGAGGCTCAACCTCTAGCCATAAAAAGAGCTCTAATGTTAGAAAAAATCCTTGGGAATATGAGTATCTATATCGAAGATGAAACTTTGCTTGCGGGTAATCAAGCTTCTTCAAATTGTGCTGCCCCAATTTTTCCCGAATATGCTATGGACTGGGTTGTAAACGAACTTGACTTGTTTGAAAAACGTGATGGTGATGTTTTTCACATCACTGAAGACAACAAGCAAATACTTAGAGAATTAGAACCCTACTGGAAAGGCAAAACAATCAAAGAGAAAGCTTTGGCTTCTATGCCGGAGTTAAGCCGGTTGTTTTATGATTATGGCATCATAAAAGCAGAAGGAAACATAACCTCAGGTGATGCGCATATAGCTGTTTTGTATGAAAAAGTATTAAGCCAAGGGTTAAAAGGGTACGAGGATCGTGTCGCAGAAAAAATCAATAGCTTAGACTTAACGGATTATAAAAACCAAGAAAAACTACACTTTTATAAAGGCATTTTGATTACTATTGATGCTGTTAAAAAGTTTGCGATAAGATACAGTGAATTAGCAGAAGCTATGTCGAAAGAAGCTGGTACTGAAGATCGAAAAAAAGAATTAAGAGAACTTGCTAGAATTTTAAAAAAAGTACCTTACAATCCAGCTGAAACTTTTTATGAAGCGGTTCAGTCGGTTTGGCTCATACAACTAGTACTGCAGATTGAAAGCAATGGGCATTCACTTTCTTATGGACGTATGGATCAATATCTGTATCCTTATTATAAAAAGGATCTAAATGATGGTATTATAAGTGAAGAATTTGCATGTGAATTATTGACAAATCTGTGGATAAAGACTTATACAATCAACAAAATTCGCTCATGGAGCCATACACAGTATTCAGCCGGAAGCCCGTTATACCAAAATGTAACAATCGGCGGTCAAACGGCAGAAGGCAAAGATGCTGTTAACCCACTTTCTTATATGATTATCAGATCAGTTGCTCAAGCACATTTACCTCAACCCAATTTGACGATTCGTTATTTTTCAGGTTTGGATGAGCGATTTATGAATGAAGCTATAGAATTAATGAAACTTGGAACAGGCATGCCGGCTTTTAACAGTGATGAAGTCATCATTAAATCATTAATAGACAAAGGTGTCTCAAAAGAGGATGCTTATAACTACAGTGCCATCGGTTGTGTAGAAGTGGCTGTACCTGGGAAATGGGGGTATAGATGTACGGGGATGAGCTTTTTGAATTATCCCAAAACATTACTCATAGCTATGAATGATGGTGCTGATCCCAAAACAGGCGTGAAACTCATGGAGGGTGCAGGAAAATTTGTTGATTATACAAGTTATGGAGATTTGGAAAAAGCTTGGGAAAAAACAATATCAGAATTCACAAAACAACAAGTTATTATAGATGCGGCGGTTGACCGTTGTTTGGAATTAAACACAATGGACGTATTATGTTCTGCTTTAACAGATGATTGCATTGAGCGCGGACTAAGCTTAAAAGAAGGTGGCGCTGTCTATGATATGATATCTGACTTACAAGTTGGCATTGCCAATTTGGCAGATTCATTGTCGGCGATTAAAAAATGTGTATTTGAAGATGAACTTATAACACCGGAGGCATTATGGCATGCTATAATGCATGATTTTGAAGGTGAAGAAGGCAGAAAGATTCAGAAGATTCTTCAGGATGTACCACCAAAATTTGGAAATGATGATGATTATGTCGATCACTTAATACGAGATGCCTATGTCACTCATATTAAAGAAATAAAAAAATATAAGAATACACGTTATGGTAGAGGACCCATTGGTGGAAATTACTATGGCGGTACATCTTCTATTTCGGCCAACGTTGGACAAGGAAATGGAACAATGGCTACGCCGGATGGCAGAAACGCAACAGAGCCTTTGGCAGAAGGGTGTGCACCTTGTCACCTGATGGACAAGAACGGACCAACAGCTGTTTTCAAATCAGTATCGAAACTTCCTACAATAGATATTACCGGCGGTGTCTTGTTAAATCAAAAAATCAACCCACAGTTGCTATCATCCGAAGCGGATAAAACCAAATTAATATCCTTATTAAGAACATTCTTTAATAGACTGGATGGCTTTCATGTACAGTATAATGTTGTTTCTAAGGAAACGTTGTTAGATGCACAGATTCACCCGGATGACCATAGAGATTTGATTGTTCGTATAGCAGGTTATAGCGCTTTCTTTAACGTATTATCGAAAAAGACACAGGATGATATTATTGGTAGAACAGAACAAACACTATAGTAGCAAGCCATTAGGAAAGTAATACCTTACCCATCATAAGTTCTTATATATTTCTTTGAGAACATAAGCTTCATAGTCCTGGCTACTTTCTGTAGCAAATATGGGATATGGTTTATGTTCATTTTTTTTGCAAAATAATAAATGTCTGGTGAACACGACATTTATTATTTGCTTCAATATAATAGAGTGTTACTTATGATTGATTAGCAAAGTAGACAGCTCCGATGGCTTGAGCGAATTGAGCTACAGTATAATGGGCGTTATTTTCCAGTTGTTGCATTAAGGGTGTGTTAGCCATGGTGGCATCTGCAACTTCTAGTAAGATCTCATCGCTAATGCTTTTGACACCTTCTTTGATGAGTTCGAAGCAATGACTGTTCTTAACCAATCTTCCGAAGGCTATAAGGTAAGGTGCGCCAAGTTGTATAATTTTATCTGTCTCAAGGTAAGTGATCGCCAGTGAAACGCCAATGTTCCTCCAGATTTTTTCATTGGTCTCGTCATTTTCGCGGTCCGGTAGTGACATCATATGCTCTAAAAAAGCTTTTCTTTGATCTCTCGGCTCTGTGGGGACATAATAGCCCTTTTGACCATCTATGACTTTTTCGACAACATATTCTTTTTCAAGTAACTCTTTAAATAGATCCGGACGTTCACTTGGGAAATACTTTAGAGCCATTCTGAAAACACCACTTTGACTACAAAATTTTTGAATGGTTCCAGGCAGGTTGGTGTTAAAATTATTAATGCTTCTTATATCATCAGAGTGGTATTGTTTTTCGACAAAACTACCAAGATCGATGATCAGATTATAGATTTCGAGCGGTATATTTGGTATTGAACCATTACCTTTTACCCAACCGGTCCCAAGCTCTGTTCCTAAAGTATAAGCTAAGACACCTTTTGTGACAACGGAGGATGGCATGGACGCTGCTATTTCTACGGCGGCTGTAAAAGACGCCATAGGACCGTCATTAATAATATTCACAACACCGTCTTTTTTGATGAGTTGGTGAAGGCTGGTATCTAGATGAGTGAGATTTAAGAAATCCTTCTCAAAATTAATAGCAGCATTGTTTCTTATCCCTCTAACTTTATAGCATTCTCCCCCAACGACCTTATTATTAACGACGACATCTGGATAACATAAGCCGATGGCATCGATTTCGACCATGTCATCGTGTAGATATTTTTCTACTTTTGAAATGACATCTAACATATGGCTATCGGTTGCTTCTTTATCAAGAGCTGAAGCAATGTCCGATAATAGCGAAGATTTTTGTTGCGTCAATTCAATACTAGAATCTAAAGATATCTTTGCACGCAGTAATCTCACAAGTAAACAGATCGGTTCTACCAATTGATTGGAAGTCATAAAAAGAGCGGGGAACCAATCGTATTCTTTGTAACAATCTATAATGCCGTCTTTTACCAGAACAAGTTTAATGTCTGTGCCACCTATGTCCATGCCACAGATTACTTTGCCCTTCAAATCTTCCGTGACCGTGCTAAATAAAGACGCATCCTCATAGTTAGACTCAGTAACAGTATTTATATTAGGCATATCGGATGTATCACCGACGATGAACCGGAAGGGAGGCTCCTGTGGACATAGCGTTCCCATCATACGATCAATAACATTGATGCATTTTCCGTAACCGAATCTCTCGGAACTTTTTTTGTCAATCTGAAAGACATCATTCAACTCGTTGATGAGTTTCTTGAGTGTTAGGTGTTGCCTATCGATGAACACATGCATCGATATTCCGCCAAGACCTGAAAGAATGTTATAGACTTCAGCCCACAAATAGTGCTTGATAAAATCCACTTCTTCCTGATTTAGAGGGTCCATACGCGGGATATGCATATCAAAAAGCCTTTTTTCATTGTTTTCCAATAAGGTCAGTACGCAGTGTATACTATACCTTTTTGAAATATCCAAATCATAAAAAGATTTGGATACATCGTTGATATACACAGGATCGCCTGCTTTTGCACGTTCTAAAAAATTTTTCAGCATTTGTAGTTTTCCCTTCTTAGGTCGTGAGTATTAATCAACGTATTTTTCTTCTAATACACTTACGCCTTCACTATTAATAATCTGGATGAAATGGTTCAGTTCGTTTTTGGTAAAACTTTCCATGTTTTTCAACAGGCTGTAGCTTTTGTTCATGATTCTATATTTGCTCTCGGCCAGCACATTATAGTTGATGAGTTCGATTTTGATATCATCTCGTATACTATGGACAAAAGCAGCAATGTTTTTTATATTCTCATCTTTCGCGGTTATGCCGGGTATCAAAGGAATTCGAACCAATAGGTTGGCTTTTCTGTCTGCAAGATAATGAAGATTGAATTTGATGGATTCGTTACGCACCCCGGTGTATCTTTGATGTTCATAGGTATCAAACAGCTTCATATCTACAATAAACAGATCCACAAAAGGAATAAAATGTTCGAGAATATCCGAATGTACATAGAGACAAGTTTCAATAGCGGTATGGATAGCTTTGCTTTTGCAGGACTTAAGAATATCAAGGGCGAAATCCGATTGATAAAAGGGATCACCACCTGAAAGTGTAATACCACCCTGAGATTGTTCGTAAAACACTTGGTCAGACATTAAGATTTCAACAATCTCTTGAGTGGAAATGGTTCTACCATCAAAGCATAGAGCGCCTGTGGGGCATATTTCTACACAAGTACCTGCATTTGAACATTTCTCAGTATCTATTTTGATATGTGAAAGTGGTTTTTCCTGTACGGATAAGGCGCTATTTGGGCAAGAACCAATACATTTATGGCATTTTATGCATTTGTTTTCAAAATACCATAGGTTCACTTTTTGGCTGATACCTTCGGGATTGTGGCACCAGATACAATTTAGGTGACAGCCTTTTAAGAAGACGGTGCTTCTAATGCCCGGTCCATCATGTACAGCGAATTTTTTAATATCAAATATAGTTCCGATCATGAGACGTCTCCATAACTTGTTCTTGCAATAATTTCGTCTTGTAAATCAGTTGCCAAATCAACAAAATAAGCGGTGTAGCCTGCGACTCTTACAGTAAGACCTTTGAAGGCATCTGGATTTTTTTGTGCGGATAAGAGATCTTCTTTTCGTAAAACATTAAACTGTACATGACTAATGTTTAAATGCACAATGGTCATGAGCATTGAGGAGAACTTTTTTATGCCTTCATCCGTTTTGAAGAAGTCAGGAAGAAACTTCATATTTAATAAAGTGCCGTTGCTACCATAGATGGAATTAATTCTTGATACGGATTTCAACAAGGCAGTAGGTCCTTGCTTGTCCCGACCATACATTGCAGACATGCCACCATCAGCCAGAGGATCCTTGCTTAGTCTGCCATCGGCTGAAGCGCCAACATTTTGCCCCATTGGTATATGTGCAGAAACGGTGTAAAGACCTGTGTGATATGGACCACCTCTTGCATTTTCATAGGTGGAAAGTTTATTGGAAAAATATTCCACCCATTGGTTACCGATATGGTCAACCCAAGAAACATCATTACCATATTTAGGTATTCGATTGATGATGTATTGCCTTAGAATATCGTTGCCTTCATAGTTGGTTTGCAGAGCCTGTAACAATTCAGAAGCTTCCAATGATTTGTCATCATAGATCATGTGTTTGATGGTTGCAAGACTATCTGCCAAATTGGCAACTTGAATGGCTTGGATACCGGATAGATTATAAAGGGCGCCGCCGGCAGTGACATCAATACCTTTTTCTAAGCAACCGTCAATAACACTGGATAGAAATGGGGAAGGCAAAAACTCAGCGTGCATCCTATCAACGACATCACAGGTTGTAATCATTCTATCAATAAAGTAATCTAATTGTTTTTTGTAAGCTTCTTCCAAATCATGATATGTTTTATAGTCGGTCAAATAGCCGGTTGCAATACCCAATTGCTTGCCTGTTTGAAGGCAGATGCCATTATTAAGTGTTAACTCAAGCGCTTTAACCAAGTTAAACATGGCAGCATCGCTCCAGCCTAGATTGTTGCCATGGGTTGTTAACTCGACACATCCGACGATGGCATAGTTGGTTGCATCATCTTGTTTTATACCTTGGCGCATTAAGGCCGGAATAATGCTTTCGTCATTAAAAATCTGTGGCATGCCACTGCCCATGCCGATGACTCTGCTGCATTCATATACAAATTCGGGAGCAGAGCCTTTAAACAATCTTGCAGAAAGATTGGGTTGTGGGAGCAGTATATGCTCTTGTGCTTTTAAGAAAAGATAGGACAAGGCATTGGAAGCATCTTCACCATCTTGTGTTTGGCCACCACAAGCAATATTGAATCCAATGGGAAAACCGGCAAAATATTTAGCGCTATTTGAGTTTCTCAAATAGACAATTTGATTGAACTTTAGCCATAGTGCTTCTAGGACTTCAAGTGCCTCCGGCATGTTAATAATGTTATTTGTCAAATCATGCATTAAGTAAGGATACAAGTATTGATCGGCCCGCCCTGGTGAAAAGGAAGATGCATTGGACTCCATTTGAAGTATAACATAGAGAAACCATAGTGATTGTATGGCCTCACGAAAAGTTGAAGGCGCATCTTCGGCAAGCTTGAAACAAATTCGGCCAATCTCCTTGAGATTGTCTTTTACAAGTATGTCATCAGTTCCTTTTGACATCTGCTCGGCCAATGTACCATAGCGTTTCATAAAAATCTGTGCAGCTGAAAGTGTTATGACAACGCTCTCGTAGAATGCTTTATGCTCGGTTGATGCATTTTTAAGATGGGTATTAGCAATTGTTTTTAATCCAGAAGGGCCGAGCTTAAGCCAATCTTCTGTATTGGGGCATATATGACCCTGAGCATGATCGGTTTGATTGATCTTTGCCACTTTTTTTATTTCGGATATATCATTTCCAATTCTATGTTTGATCATATCTTCTAAAGATTTGCCTTTCCAGAAGGGCAAAATCTCTTCTCTAAAAACAGAAACATCTTCCGGTCTAACAAAAAACTTATCTTGGGGTCGGCTATCTAAAGTGCTGAGTTCATCATCAATCCAAGAGATTCCGGCTTCAGGTGATACGACACCACTTCTTATACCCGGTGTACGGTTACCGACGATGAGTTCATCGGCATCAATATAAATAGATATATTCTCAAGGGCACTTTCAAGACTTTTAGCTCTTTGGAGTATTCTAGGTAGGTGTGCGTTTTGTTGATAGCATTCTGTTATAATTTTAGCTTGCTCTAAAGATAAGTACCTAGGCTCATTTAAAGTTTTTTCTTTGAGACGTTTGATTCGATCAGTTGACTTCAGCTTAGATATTTCGAGAATATCAGCTTTAAGATTTTTTCTCATATTCGACCTCCTGCTTTGATGGGATGATGGGATAAAGAAAGTTATATTTGTAATCTTTCTATATGGTGGAATGGGTTTCTTGAAAGTTTTGGCAGCTTAATCATATATACAATTATAATAAAGTTTCGATTAAAAGTCAATTTCTTTCATATGTAAGAAAAAGTACTTTTAAAGGTTGACGTTTATAAGATTCCAATTGTATAATTGAGTAAAATGCTGAAGTCGATATGTAAATGAAAGGTACTAGATTATATAAGGAGGGGGCGTTATGGAAGGTCAGTTTCCAAAAAGAAGTGAGAACGGTAGAGATGCTAAATTATGTGGTTAAGTGAAGGAGATAAAATGGATGGTACAAAAATATCAAATATGGATTATGATCAAAGACTAAGCCAACTAGAAAACGAGCATAGTAGCTTGAGATTCGAGACATTTAATTCTGACACGGCAGTCACTATAGGATTAAGACTGTTGGAGAGGGCGAAAGAAGAAAAACTATCGATTACGATTGATATTTGCAAGGGGAAGCAGCAATTATTTCATTGTGCTCTTGAAGGAACGAATGAAGAAAATGACAGATGGGTCATTAGAAAGAATAGAGTAGCATTAAAGTTTCAAAAAAGTTCATATTACATAAGCCTTTTGTTAAAATCTAACAATACGACCATCGAAGAGTACTATCACTTAGACTCAGAAGACTATGCACCCTATGGAGGTGCGTATCCGATTATGGATATGGAAGGGGTAGTGCTTGGTACGATAACGGTCTCAGGACTCCCGGACCATGAAGATCACAGAGTCGTAACAGAGACACTCAAGTGGTTTTTGAATAAAAAAAGATGAGGTAGCCAAGGCTGCCTCATCTTTTTAAACGGTTATAACTTTTACGTTAGCATTTTCTAAGAAACCTTGATCTTCTGGTACAATCTTGGAATCGGTGATGACAATATCAACTTCGTGGGGTCTAAATTGACTGGCAACACCGACTTCATTAAACTTCGTTGAATCGGTTACGATTATAATCTGTTGTGCCTGCTGTGCCATGGATTTGGCAACTTCTGCTCTAAATAGATTGGTACATGTAAACCCTGTAGACTGGCTAAAACCATCTACACCGATAAATACTTTATCGACATGAAATTCTTTGACGCACAAGCGTGTTAGAGGACCGACTAAGACTTCTGATTCGTGTTGATACTCGCCGCCAAGTAAAATAATCTTAACGTTGTTCAAATCTCTTACAAATCTACTGATGAATGCGGAATTAGTTACGATGGTTATACCACTTTTCTTACCTAGCTCTGCAGCTAGCAAAGCATTGGTGGATCCGGATTCGATTAAAACAGTTTCGCCATTTTTAACTAATGAAGCGGCCATTTTGGCTATTTGGGACTTGGTTTCGAAGTTGACCGAAAGTCTTCTTAGCATATCATCGTTGGAAACGGGCATTGCGCCACCATGGTAGCGTTTCAACATACCATCGGCTTCTAACATCTTCAGATCCTGCCGAATGGTCACTTGTGACACACCTAATTTTTCTGAAAGACTGGCGACATTAATTTTTTTCTTTTCTGAAACTAAGTTAAGTATTGCAATCTGTCGATCATTCAAAAAAGTCACCTTCCAAATTCTATATCTGATTTAATGATTAATGGTTCATCGTTAAAATGATTATACTGTAGTTCTTCATAAAAAGCAATAATAAAAATCATATGAAAGCTGCTTAGCTTCATCTTAACAATGAAATGTTGAATGTTTGCATGTGTATTTTGGTGCGTAATACACGAAAAATAAGATGAATGAAGGCGCTGATGCAGTGTATTGTATAGCAAAGTGAACTAGCAACCTCGAAAATGAAAAAAATGCACAAATATTTGTTGCAATTAACAAAATAATGTTATATAATTGAGCCATAAGGATTTCAAATGAAAGAAGAATAGGTTATTAAAGTAAGTAAACAAGCATCATATTGTAAAATGTTCGAAGAGAAACAGAAAATTTTTATAAATATGTTCTATGGACCAAATATAGATTATTGATCATTTCCTTAAATCTGTGCTTTGGTCATTAGATAGATGTAACATGCTACTATTATAGTATAATTTAAGGAGGAATATGTAATGAAGTTAGTAAGCAAAAGAATTATCGGGGTATTGCTAGTATTTGTTATGGTCATTGCTTTGGCTGGTTGTGGAGATAAAACAGAAGAAGCCGCCGAAGTAACAGAAGTAGGTACAGTTGAAGAAACAGAAACCAATGCTGAGGCAACAGTTGCAGAAACTGGTGACGAAGCTACAATTGCTTTCATATGTGCGGACATGGGAAACCCATCACAAGCATATGCGGCATCATTATTTGAAACCTATGCTAAGGACTACAACCTAAAAGCAGTTGTGTTTAATGCAGCAGGTGATGCGCAACTTGAAGCTTCAAGTGTACAACAAGCGATTGCTCAAGGTGTTTCAGCGATTTATGTGAATCCAAATGATATCAATGCGATTCTTCCGGCTTTACAAGAAGCAAAAGATGCAGGTATTATTGTAGGTATGTTCTCATCAGACGTTCCTGTAGGATCTGAAGACCTTCGTGATTTCTTTGTTGGTGTTGATGATAATCAAGCAGGTGTTGAAGCCGCAAATGCATTTATTGCAAACTTTCCTGACGGTGCTAAGATTGTAGAAGTTGGTGGCCAAGCCGGTCATGATGCTCAAATCAAACGTCATGGTGCTTTCGAACCGGTTATATCAAATTCTAATATTGAAGTATTAGACTCTCAAGCATGCGACCAATGGAGTACGGATCAAGCATTAGCAATCATGGATGACTTTATTGTTAAGTATGGTGATGATATTGAAGGCGTATTCTGTCACTGGGATGGTGGACTTACAGGTGTCATTCAGGCCCTTGATGCAGCTGGTATGGATACAAAAGGTATGTTCCTAGTAGGTATTGATGGAAGCCAATCAGGTGTTCAACAAGTAATGGACGGAACCCAAGACTTAACAATTGGTCAAGATTTCATGGAAATGAGTAAAAAATCTTTAGAGCTTACAAGAGCTGTACTTGATGGCGAGACCGTTACAACTCAAAACTTTATACCTCTTATGTTAGTTACACCAGAAACTATTGATGATTTCACATTCCCAGAATGGTAAAATAAATTATCTTAATATTAATGCGGGCTCGTTTTGATATTATATCAAAACGAGCCTTCTAAATAAATAAGTTGAAAGAGGTCAGTCGATGGATAATAAAAATAGCAACATTATTCTCAGTATTCAGGATGTGGAAAAGTCTTTCCCGGGTGTTAAGGCACTGGATCAAGTTTCTATTGACATAAGACGTGGTGAGGTACATGGTCTTGTAGGGGAAAACGGTGCTGGTAAATCAACATTAATGAAGATATTATCAGGTGTACTTAAAAAAGATGCAGGTACAATTACTTTTGACGGAGCCATTGTACATCATACTTCGCCGGTTGAATCGCAGCGTATGGGTATGAGCATTATTTACCAAGAACTAAATCTGGTGCATACCATGAGTGTGGGAGAAAATGTTTTTCTAGGACGCTTTAAAGAAATGGGTGGTATGCGTGGTACGCACACAAAAGCTAAAGCACTTTTAGATAGTATAGGTGCTAATTTAGATACGTATCAGTTGGTCGATGAACTGAGTGTTTCAGAGAAACAAATGGTTGAGATTGCGAAGGCTTTATCTTTTGAATCCAAACTTATTATCATGGATGAACCAAGTAGTAGTTTGACACAAGACGAAATGGACAAGTTGATTGCCGTTATTAAGCAACTTAAAGAAAAAGGTATTACGATTATTTATATTAGTCATAAATTAGACGAGATTTTTGAATTGTGTAATAGAGTTACCATTATGCGTGATGGTCATGTTATAGATACTCAATTAACTTCAGATATAACCCGTAATGAGATGATTGCAAAAATGGTTGGTCGTACCATTGAAAATGAATTTCCTGAGCGCCCAAAATGCGATGGAGAAGTACTGCTTCAGGTTAAGTCGCTCAATACTAATAAATTAAAAAATGTATCATTTAAACTTCGAAAAGGTGAAATACTTGGTTTTGTAGGACTAGTAGGAGCGGGTAGAACAGAGATTGTTAGAGCTATATTTGGCGCAGATCAAGTTAAAGGTCATGAGATCTTGATTGATGGTAAAGTTGTAACGATCAAAAATCCAAAAGACGCTATGAATGCAGGTTTGGCTTTGGTGACAGAAGACCGAAAACAGCAAGGTCTTGTGTTAAGCTTCACTGTTGAAAAGAATGTTTCTATGGCAAGTTTGGATCGATTATCAAAATTTGGCATATTAAATAAATCAAAAGAAAAAGAAATGGCAGAGCGACAAGTCAAAGGATTAAATGTTAAGACACCTACTATTTTAACAAAAGTCAGTAGTTTATCCGGTGGAAATCAACAGAAGGTAGTACTTGGTGGATGGTTGGAAACAGGACCAAGGGTTCTTATTCTAGATGAACCGACGCGCGGTATTGATGTAGGTGCCAAATATGAAATTTATTTATTAATGAAGGAAATTGCAGAAAGCGGAGGCGCTATTATTTTGATCTCATCTGAACTTCCTGAAGTACTCAACATGAGCAATAGAGTTTTGACAGTTTATGAGGGGCGAATTACAGGTGAATTTGATCCTCTAAAGACGACACCAGACCATATTATGAGAAATGCACTTGGTATGGGTGAGGAGGAACAGAAAAATGACCAAACAAATTAGATTAGGTAGTATTTTTAATACATTGTTAAAAGAGTATACGATCGTCTTTGGAATTATGGTATTAGTAATTATAACATCCATTGTTGAACCAAGATTTATGACAAGTGGCAATATGGTTAATATCATGCGTCAGTTCGGTCCTTTGATATTGGTTGCACTCGGTATGACATTTGTTATACTGGCAGGTTTTATCGACCTATCCGTAACAGGCCAACTTTTTCTTGTCGCAGTTATCGTCATGAAGCTCATTGATCCGATAGGTCAAATACCTGCAATGTTTGTTGGTATAGCCTTTGGAGGCCTTTTTGGATATTTCAACAGCAAGGTTATTATATTTAGCGGTGCCTTAACTCAAGCAGAAGCATTGTTTATAACATATGGATTAAGTACGGCATATATTGGAATCGGTCAGATGATTTCTAACGGTAAAACGATGAATATGAGTATAGATCTTACTTCAAGTTATTCTGCCTTTCAATATGTGGGATTAGGATTTATTGGACCATTTTCAATATCCTTTGTGATTTTCCTATTTGCAATTTTTATCCTATATTTTTTTCAGTCCAAAACCTATATGGGCAGATCCGTTATGCTAACAGGTGGGAATAAGACGGCTGCAAGAATTGCCGGTATACCCATCTATCGAAGCATTACAATTGTCTATATGATTTGCGGAATTATGACAGCGATAGGTGCAATCGTGTTTATGTCTAGAGCGACCACCGTTACGAGTGCTATGAGTATAGGTTTGGAGACGGATGTTATCCTCGCCGTTGTTCTTGGTGGCACCTACCTTGGTGGAGGTAGAGGTAGTGTATTACGTACCATCATTGGAGCGCTGATTGTTATACTTATTAGTAACTGCATGAATTTGCTGGGCATTACAATATTCTGGCAAGATATAACTAGAGGTGCCATATTAATCATAGCTATTTGGCTTGATGCTAGAAAAAATAATTAGGAGGAAGCTAAAATGGATAAGATGAATATCAAAAAGATATTAAGTGTCATAATGAACCAAAGAGCTGTTCTTGCCATTGTACTAACACTGATAGTATTAGCGTTTAACAGTACCAATTTTTTTACTATATATAATATGAAGACGATGCTAACCACTTCATCAATATATCTAATTATCGGATTTGGTGCTACGATTGTACTGGTTGCAGGCGGTGTTGATTTATCAATCGGTTTCAACATGTCTGTTTCAGGTGTCTTAGCGGTTTATCTCATGAATAACAATGTACCAATAAGCTTAGCTGTGCTTTGTGCTTTGATTTTCGGTGGGATCGTCGGAGCCATAAATGGTTATATTGTTGTATATCATAAAACTGAACCTTTTATTATAACCCTTGGTATGGGGATTTCACTCCTAGGTCTTGGAAGACTTATTACAAATGCCCGTCCCATTGTGGCTGAAAATAAAGCATTTCTAAATATTTCAAACGGCATGATTTTTGGAGAACGGTTAAATCTGATTTATTTTACTGTGATCATGTTTGCGATCGTGCATTACATATTAAGGTATACTTCATTTGGTAGAAATCTATACGCCATAGGCGGTGACTATGAAGTTGCTGAGTACTCCGGCATCAATGTACGTGCAAATAAGTTTTATGCATTCGTACTTTCCGGCGTGATTGCTGCACTTGGTGGTGTTTTACTTGCATCCAAGTTTGGTACCGGCAACGCCAATTATGGTCTTACAACAGGGTTTGTAATCTATAGTGCTGTCGTTGTTGGTGGGACTTCATTTGCCGGAGGGATAGGAAGTGTACCACGTTCCGCAATCGGGCTAATATTTGTATATGGCGTCTTGCAAAATGCCATGAATATGTTGAGGGTGAATTCCTATACTCAAATGGTCATGACAGGTATTATCATTGCGACAGTAATTGCACTGGATAGTTATAGTAGGAAGCGAATAAGAGAAAAAGTTTAATGCTTATAAGACAGGTATGCGTATTCTTGGCAAAGCACCCAGATGTAAGGGAACCATCCATGGAGGTTAATCGATGAAAAAAGTTAAAAACATAGCAGGTATAAAAGGAGCAAGCTTTTCCATAAAGGCAAAACTAATCATGGGGTTTGCAATCATTATTTTTGTGATGGGTTTGATCAGTCTTTTCACCTATGCAAAGTTACAAGCCTCCTTGGTAGAAATGAGTGAAATGGTGGAGTCGGCAATTATTGCAAATACCATTATAACTGACAATGGTATCGCAGTTGCAACCGCCATATCGGTATACTCACTTGATAAAACACCTGAAAACAAGCAAATCATAATGGATCTGTTGGATGAAAATGATGAAAAAATATCTAAACTAAAAGTGTATACAAAAAATGAAGATGGTATTAGACTGATTGACGCAACCGTTAAGAGACTTGATGATTATCGTGTTAATGTTGAAAATGCCATAACTTACAGTGACAATAAAGATTCAGCAGGTTATATTGAAGCAAATGCAGAGTCAAAAAAATTAATCGGGTATGTTGGCTTAACACTTCAGGAATTACTAAAAAATGAGTTGAACTATAACGCTATAGAAAAAGACAGATTGACAGCCGCAGCGGTCGTAACAGGTCAAGTGGTTCTAATCAGCATTATACTTATAGCAATCATTAGTATTACGGGAGCAACCATTCTGACGAATAAAATTACCGGCATGATTGCAAAATTAGCCCATCATGCACAAAGTATTGCAGATGGCAACCTGTTGGCAACCCAAATCAAAGCCAATTCTAGAGATGATTTGTCAATCTTGGTTAAAGCGTTTAATAAGATGGGCGATAACCTAAGAACGATGATTGGAAAAATTAGTGAAAATAGTAATAATATCGCACGATCTTCAGAATTCTTGAAACAAAACTCAGAAGAAAGCTCAAAAGCTATTGAGCAGGTTGCTATTTCCATTAAGCAAATCAGTGAAGATGCTCTCGATCAGACAGAAAAATCGGAAAGAACCTTCAATATTGCTAAAAAGTTAAATGAAGGTAACAAGAAAGCCTATGAAGATATCAGTAAGGTTCTGTCATCTTCAAACATGGCAACCCACGCAGCCAATAATGGTAACATTAAGATGAATGCGTTGCTAGAACAAATTGTCGTGATAGAAGAAAAGATTGTTTCAACACATACAGTATCAGATATACTAAATGTAAAATCCACAGAAATCAAGAAAGTCGTTGATACCATAACAAACATGGCATCCCAAACCAATCTGTTGTCATTAAATGCGGCTATTGAAGCGGCTAGAGCCGGTGTTCATGGAAAGGGTTTTGCTGTTGTAGCGGATGAAATCAGAAAATTGGCTCAAAGTTCCTCAGATGCAACAAAGGAAATCACGGTCATGCTAAACGACATTCATAGCACTTCACAGGAACTTGCAAGCAGTATGATGATAGGGGTTAAAGAAGTAAAAGAAGGTGCGCAAATGGCCAACGCCGCCAAAGACTCTTTTGGTGAGATTGTGGATACGAGTAAAGAAGTCGATAATCGCATTAAAGATATATCAGCGGAGATAGAAAAGATGGTTGAAGGTATCAAAGAAGTTGAAGAAATGAGTTATGTGATTTCACAATTAGCAAAAGGATCCTCAGATGAAAGCACACATGTTGCAGCGGCGGTTCAACAACAATCAGCCGGTCTTCAAGAGATTACATCTTATGCAAGTATACTATCTGAAATGTCAGAAGACTTAAAATTGATGGTAAGCCAATTTGTATTTGAATAGCGTATTTTTACAAGGATGACAATAAGTTTATGGAGGCAACAAATGAAAACAGAAAACGATAGTAAGAAAACACGACTAAGACATTTGGTACTTTTCAAATTCAATGAAGGAATAGATATAAGTATTATTCGAGAGATTGAAAAGAGATTTGCTTTACTTAAACATGAGATCACACTGGTTAAGGACCTTGAATGGGGAACAAATATCAGCAAAGAAGGCTTAAGTAATGGTTTTACCCACTGCTTTATGTTAAGCTTTGAGGATGAGAAAGATCGGGATGCATATATCATACATCCAAAGCATCAGATGTTTGTAGCATTCATTAAGGCATATTTGGATAAAGCTTGTGTCGTTGATTATTGGGCCTAAAATAAAAAGTATTTGTAGTACGTTGTTAAAGCTGGAGGAAAATATGAAAAAATACACAATTGGCATAGATGTTGGTGGCACAAAAATTGCATATGGATTATTCGATGAAGCATTAAACCTACTGGATAAGCGTGTAACAAAAACAAATCAGGCATCCAAGCCCGAAGAAATGTTAGATGATATGAGTAACGTGTGTAAGGAATTGCTTAAATCCAATGGGCTTACCATGGAAGAGGTTAAAGGCGTCGGCGCAGGGTTCCCCTGTCACATCGATTATGAAAATGGTTATGTTATCACCGGATCCAATCTACCCACATGGAAAAATGTTCCTGTTAGGCAACTTTTCTCAGAGCGATTAGGTACAAGGGTTGAGATTGATAATGACGCTAATGTTGCAGCCCTTGCTGAACAAAAGTTCGGTGCCGGCATCGGCAATAAAAATATGATTTATATTACCGTGAGTACCGGGATTGGTGGCGGTATCATTATAAATGATGCGATTTTTAGAGGTGACTATGGTGCGGCAGGTGAAATTGGCCATATGATTGTTAGCGATTTTGGCTATACATGCAGCTGTGGCAATGTTGGGTGTTTGATGGCATCAGCATCCGGACCCAAAATGATTCAGTATGTCCTAGATCAAATGAAACATGGCGAAACCAGTACGATCATGGACTATGTTGGTGAAGATGAAGAGCTTTCCGGTAAACATATAGGTATTGCAGCAAAGGATGGAGACAAATTAGCACAAAAAGCCATTGAAAGACTTGGTGATGGCATTGGTATTATGTTTGTTAATTTATATCAGATTTTTAACATAAAGCACTATGTGTTAGGTGGTAGTGTATCAAAACTCGGAAAACCGTTGTATGAAAGAATGAACCTTAAGTTTGCAGAGTTTATACGTTTTGCTGCGGATTATCCTATTGAGATTGTTCCGGCAAAACTTGGTGACGATGTTGGCATAGTGGGTGCTGCAACACTGATTGATTAAGGCGTTCACTTACGAAGAGAATTGTTTGTTATTATTTCTTGAAGAAAAACCCGATAAAGCGTATAATTAATAATCAACAATAAATTGTGCGTGAAAGGGAAAAAAATGTTTGCAGAAGAGAGACTTCAAGAGATTACAAAGATACTAAATGCCAATGGAAAGGTTATTGTGAAAGATTTGAGTAAGATTTTTGAAGTAACGGATGATTGTATTCGAAAAGATCTAAGCAATCTGGAGAAAACAGGGATACTTAAGAGAACTTACGGCGGCGCTGTTTCTAAGCGAGAAGCAAGTCTTAATAAAAGTATCATCAATAGAATAGATGATAATATAAAGTCAAAAAAGATGATTGCAGAAAAAGTGTATAACATGGTTTGTGAAAAAGAGACCATTTTTCTGGATATAGCCTCGACCAATATTTCCGTAGCTGAGGCTATAGCACAAGGTAATAAGAGAATGACGGTCATCTCTAATATGATTGATATTATTCAAATATTATCCAAATCACCTTATATTGAAGTCATTGGTATTGGTGGTGTGCTTAATAAGGAATTAAGCGGATTCATTGGAACATCAACAATAGAAGCACTTTCGGTATATAAAGTGGATAGAGCTTTTGTGGGCAGTTGTGGTGTAGATTTGATGGATCATAGTGTTACGACTTTCATGGTTGAAGACGGAAACACAAAGAAAGCCATCATGAAAGCCAGTAAGAAAAGTTATCTTGTCATAGATTCAACGAAGTTTAATCAAGACGGTGTGTATCGGTTTGCGGATATCAATGACTTTGATGCTTTCGTTGTTGATCGTATTGACGATCCTAAGGTTATTTCAAAATTAGAAGAGCAAAATATTGAAGTATTATAGCATACATAATTGAAAGATTTTTTTGGCTTTTAATGCTTCTCCTATACCATACATGAAGAAAAAGCCTGATTCTCTAGGCTTTTTCTTTTCTTGTAACGAGACAAAGTCAATCTGTTTATAAATGAAACAAATTGTATTAAAAAAAATTTGACGTACGTTGTGTATCATGCTATATTTGTTTATATATAACAAAGATTGTTAAGTTTTAACATATAAATCCTTGAGATACCAATCTTTGTGTGTTAAACTTGTAATTGGCGGAAGTTTCTGCCTTATAAAACCAAATGAGGATGTGAAGAGTATGAATGACAGAACCGAAAAATTAAATGAGTATGTTCAGCAAAAGGGTGAAGTAAAATTAAAAGAACTTGAGAAAATTTTCCCTGATGTTTCGAGTATGACACTAAGAAGAGACTTAGCACAGCTCGAAAAACAAGGACTGATACTACGTGTTCGAAGTGGGGCTGTATCGGTTGACTCAATAAAAGGCTCGAAGGAAGTGAGATATAATCTTAGAGCGGAAGAGAATATTGAGGCGAAAGAAATCATCGCCCAAAAAGCGGTAGAATTAATAGAACAAGGTCGCTCCCTATATTTAGATTCAGGTTCAACGATTATGTGTTTAGCAGATATATTACCCAATGAACACTTATCCATATTAACAAGTGGTCCCAATATTGGCATTGAGGTGGCAAAAAAGACAAATCCTTCAATCATGCTTATTGGAGGACAACTAAACAGAAACAATATTTCGGTGTCAGGTTTAGGGGCAATCGAGTTTGTAAAACTTGTTAACATTGATATTGCTTTTATGGCTACGTCCGGATTTTCTCTGGAAGCCGGGTTGACGAGTGGCGACTATAATGAATGTGAATTGAAGAAATATGTGATACAGAAAGCAAAAAAAGTTGTTGTATTGATGGACTCAAGTAAAATCAATAAGAATATGCCTTATACATTTGCAGGTCTTAAAGAAATAGATGTGTTGGTGACAGATAAAAAATTACCGGATGAGATTATGACGGCTACGATAGCCAACAATGTAGCCGTATACTAAAAGATGAGATGCCTTTAACGCATAAATGAAGGTATGCATGATATGGAGGTCATTGATATAGAGGTTCAAATTGTTCAACTTGGGTTGATGGATTATAAAGAAGTATATGATCTGCAGAAGAAGGCACTGGGGTTACGTCAGAAAAATCTAATAGGTGATACTTTATTATTGGTTGAACATGATTCTGTGATTACATCAGGGATACGAGGGGCAAGTGATCATATTCTTGTCACAGATCAATTTCTAAAAGACAAACACGTACCTGTTTATGAAATTAGACGGGGTGGTGACGTCACCTATCATGGGCCGGGCCAGATTGTAGGGTATCCTATTATAGACTTAAAAAACCATGGTAAAGACATTCGTAGCTTTGTCAGGAATGTTGAAGAAATATTTATTCGATTATTAAAAGAGCATTACGATATAACAGCCAATAGAGACCCGCTTCATCCGGGTGTTTGGGTGGATGATAACAAAATAACAGCTGTAGGTTTTGAGATTAAAAGATGGGTCAGTATGCACGGTTTTGCCTTTAATGTGAATACAAAAATGGACGAATTTGATTGGATTGTTCCTTGTGGCATCAAGGAAAAAGGTGTTACTTCATTACAAGAGTTAATCGGTAGGGCAGAAGACGAGCATCAGATCAGAGAATGGATCATCCAATATTTTTCCGAATTATTTAATGTAAAGACATATACTACGGATAAACAAGCGTTTTTAACAAATATGGACGACCTACTTTTAAGTGACATAGGAAAGGCGTGAGAATAATCAAATCAAACAAGCCGGAGTGGCTTAGGGTTACATACCGAAGCAGTGAAGGATTTGAATCTATGGAAGGTGTTTTGAAGAAATTCGGACTAAATACAGTATGTGAAGCAGCGGTATGTCCGAATCAACTCGAGTGCTATAATAATAAAACTGCAACATTTATGATTCTTGGCAGATCATGTACAAGAAACTGTACCTTTTGTGCCGTAGAAAAGACGAAGCCGGATCCTGTGGATGCTAAAGAGCCGCTAAGCGTAGCAAAAGCCGTTCGTGAGCTAAACTTAAAACATGTTGTCATAACATCTGTTACAAGAGATGACTTGTCGGATGGTGGCGCAAGCCATTATGTTGAAGTCATAGAACAGATTAGACATATGGACAAGAATGTCATCATAGAAGTATTAATTCCTGATCTAGAAGGTAACGAACAAGCATTACAAAAAATCGTAAAAGCAAAGCCACATATCATCAATCATAATATAGAAACCGTTCCTAGATTGTACAAAGATGTTAGACCGATGGCCATCTATGAAAGATCCTTAGAACTACTTAAGAATATTAAGTGGATGGATTCTGACATCGTATCCAAGTCCGGTATGATGGTTGGCCTTGGAGAAAAAGAAGCTGAAGTGTATGAAGTACTTGAAGCATTAAGGGAAAATGGATGTGACTTACTCACCATTGGGCAATACTTACCACCTTCAAAGAAACATCACCCGTTAATTGAGTATGTTCATCCGGATGTGTTTAAGCGTTATTATGATTATGGCATGGCGCTTGGTTTTAGTCATGTAGCATCATCACCTTTTGTTCGCAGTTCCTATCATGCGGCAGATGCATATAAGCACAAGTAACATAGATAAGACAATAGCATAAATAACCACATATCAAAATACAACTATAAGAGTAGTTGTATTTTTTTTGTGAATTATTCTCTTGATTATGAAAATATTATGTAAATAAATAACAATAATATCACACTATAGATTGACTTAGTTAACATTAAATGATAAAATAGAACATATAAATGAGTTCGAATGTATATAAATAACATAAAATGTAAAAAGAAAGCAAATATTAGGAGGAAGCTTATGGCAACAATTGTAAAAATGCCTCAACGGGGTCTTTCGGAAGAAAGTGCATTATTGGCAGAATGGCATGTGAAAGTTGGCGATCAAGTCTCAGTCGGTGATTTACTATTTGTAATTGAGACAGACAAAACGACATTTGAAGTGGAGTCTGAAGTTAGCGGGACCGTACTAAATGTATTGTATAAAGAATATGATGAAGTCCCGGTACAAGAAGCAGTATGTATTATCGGTGAAGCAGATGAAGTCGTGGACCTATCAGAATATCAACAAGAGGCTATTTCAAGTGGAGCCAATTCGAATACACCAGCTACTCCAGAGGCAGAGACAATAGATGAAAAACTTCCAGTAGGAAAAAGTGATGCTTTTGACGGGGTCGTTGTGGATGACACTAAAAATACAAAAGCGAAAATCTCTCCAAGGGCAAAAGCATTGGCCTTGAAAAAAGGCATAGATTACCGTCAGGCAAGCGCGAGCGGTCCGGAAGGTAGAATCATTGAACCAGACATCATAAGCATGTTAGAATCAGGCCCATTTGTGAGTTCTGCTGCTAGAGACGGGTATTATGGTCTGGAAATAGGTAAGAATCAAGAAACAGGATTAGGAACCGGCCTAGGACAGAGAATCACAACAAATGACCTTGAAATAAGACAAGATGAATCTTTGAAGAAAGTCCCGGAAAAACCATTCATGGGTTCATCAGATGATCATCATATTGAAAAGAAATTTGAGAGTGTCAAATTGTCTCAAACTAGAAAAGTCATATCAAAAAACATGCTAAAATCACTGGAAACCACAGCCCAACTCACGCTTAACGCATCATTTGATGCAACAGCGCTATTAGAATACAGACAACAGATCAAAGATCGAAATGAATCCATGAATCTTAGCAATATCTCTATTAATGATATGATTTTATTTGCAGTATCCCGTACAGTGAAAAACCATAAAGCTCTTAATGCTCATTTATTAGGCGACGAAATGCATCTTTATGAACATGTCCATCTGGGTGTTGCCGTGGATACAGATCGAGGCCTTATGGTACCGACACTATCTTATTGTGATATGAAGTCATTGGATGTTATTTCTAAAGAGTTAAGAGTCTTAGCGTCTGAATGTAGAGAAGGCACAATCAATCCGGATCATCTTAGAGGCGGCACATTTACCGTTACAAATCTAGGCAGTCTAGGTATAGAATCCTTCACACCAATACTGAATGCGCCTCAAACAGGCATCCTAGGTGTTGGTACCATAGTGAACATGCCTAAAGAAGTACAAGGGAAAATCGTCTTATACCCCTCTATGGTCTTATCTTTAACGATGGATCATAGAGCATTAGATGGCGCAGCAGCAGCAAGATTCTTGAAAGAACTTAGAGAAAATCTTGAGAAATTTAGCCTTTTGTTAGCAATGTAAACCATATAGGAGAGTGAACACATGTTATATGATCTAATTGTCATAGGTGGTGGTCCGGCAGGTTATTTGGCAGCAGAAAGAGCGGGCCATGCTGGTTTAAAAGTTTTACTAATCGAGAAAAACAAGGTGGGTGGTGTATGTTTAAATGAAGGTTGTATTCCTTCAAAAACATTACTACATTCAGCGAAAGTACTTGATTATGCAAAGTATGGTGGGAAGTATGGTGTCAAATGTGACGCTATAGAATATGACCATAAGTTTGTTGTAGCCAGAAAAAACAAAGTCGTAAATACACTGGTAAGCGGCATAAAAATGAAGTTGAAAATGAATAAAGTAACACTGGTAGAGGGGCAAGCCATGATTCTCGAACGGACTTTAGAAGGCTTCAAAGTTCAAGTTCAAGAAGAGATTTATATTGGAAAAAGAATGTTGATAGCGACAGGTTCAACATCCATTATTCCACCCATACCGGGCGTAGAAGCAGGTATGAAAAAAGGTTTTGTATTAACGAACAAAGAGATACTGGATCTGGAGATTATTCCAAAGAAACTTGTTGTAATCGGTGGTGGTGTCATTGGTCTTGAAATGGCATCTTATTACAACTCTATTGGCAGTCAAGTGACCGTCATAGAAATGCTAAGTAAGATTGCAGGTGGCACCGATCATGACATCTCAAAACTGTTAATGAAGCATTACGAGAAAAAGGGCATTGAATTCAAACTCGAATCCAAGGTTACCAGGTTGACAGATACACAAGTTATATACGAAGCCGATGGTGTAGAGCATCAAGTCGACTGTGACAAAGTCCTTATGAGCATTGGAAGAAGGCCAGTCACTACCGGATATGGTCTTGAAAACATAGGTGTCGAACTGGACCGAGGTGCCATCAAAGTGGATGAACAAGGCAGAACCAATGTTGTGAATATCTATGCAGCAGGTGATGTCAATGGAAAATCCATGTTGGCACATACAGCCTACCGTGAAGCAGAAGTCTGTGTGAACAACATACTTGGTAAAAAAGATGTGATGCGGTATCATGCCATACCTAATGTAATCTACACAAATCCAGAAGTGGCTACCGTTGGAGAGACAGAAGAGACAGCTAAAGAAAAAGGTATGGATTATAGTGTAACAACACTAAAAATGAACTACAGTGGAAGATATGTGGCAGAAAATGATGATGGAGACGGTATTTGTAAGGTGCTGATTGATAAGAAGTACAACAGACTTATTGGTGTACATATGATTGGTAATCCATCTTCAGAGATTATTTTTGGTGTTTCATTAATGATAGAAACAGAAATGAAAATCGATGATATTAAAGAGTTAGTATTTCCCCATCCAACAGTAAGTGAAATCTTACGAGAAAATATATTCAGTTAAGAACTCAAAATAATCAATCTATTTGGAAAAAACAGGAGGAAGTAAAATGCCGAAAGGTCAAGTAATAAAACCAGAAGAAGTGCGTAAACCGGGTGTCCTAAAATTCAATGACATTGTATTAAACCAATATCAAAAAACAATCAAAGATGAGAAAGAAAACTTTACAAAAGATGAATTTTTAAGAATCTACAGAGACATGTTGTATATACGACAATTTGAAGATATGTTGTTTGAACTGCGTGCAAATAAGCAATGGAAAGGCGTAGAATACCAATATTCCGGACCTGCTCATTTGTATACCGGTCAAGAAGCGGCAGCGGTTGGTCAAGCCTTTATTCTGGACAAGGATGACTTTACTTTTGGCTCTCATAGAAGTCATGGTGAGATCATTGCAAAAGGCTTGTCTTGTATTGTAAAGCTTGAAGATGATGAACTTATGACGATTATGAATGATGTTTTTGAAGGGTCCATCATTGGCCCTGTAAAAGATCAACAGAAGGATACAGAAGATGTTAGAGCTTTAGCCGTCGACTTTTTGTTTTATGGGATTATGGCGGAACTATTCGGTCGTAAAACTGGATTTGCACAAGGTTTAGGTAACTCCATGCATGCTTTCTTCACACCTTTTGGTGTCTATCCGAACAACGCCATCGTTGGTGGATCTGCACCTATCGCTATGGGTGCGGCCTTGTATAAGAAAATAAACAAGAAAAAAGGGATCTGTATTTCTAATTCAGGAGATGGCTCACTGGGTTGCGGACCGGTATGGGAAGCTATGAACATGGCATCCATGGATCAAATGAACGAATTATGGGATGATGCCTACAAAGGTGGGTTACCTATTATCTTTAATTTCTTTAACAATCAATATGGTATGGGTGGTCAAACAAACGGCGAAACAATGGCTTACGGAATCTTGGCACGTGTGGGTGCCGGTATCAACCCGGATCAGATGCATGCAGAGCGCGTGGACGGGTATAATCCATTAGCGGTTATTGATGTAATGAAGAGAAAGAAAAAGATCATAGAAGAAAACAAAGGCCCTGTTTTACTGGATATCGTTACGTACCGTACAGGTGGTCACTCAGCTTCTGACCCAGGACCTTATCGATCAAAAGAAGAAGTAGAAGCATGGATGGAAGTAGATTCCATAAAAGTGTTTAAAGAAGAGCTGGTACGTGAACAAGTGGCTACAACAGATGAGATCCTTGCAATAGAAAAAGAAGTCGAAGACGTTCTGATTAAGAATCTAAAATTAGCAATTGACGATGAAATATCACCAAGAATGGATTTTCTAAAAGAACCGGATGCAATCGAAAAATTCATGTTTTCAAACCAAAGTATAGAAAAAATGGATGACCGAGCATGCGAAGTCTTAATGCCTCTAGAAGAAAACCCAAGAGTGCGTAAAATAGCAAAGAAAGAACGGGTCGGGATCATTGATGGTAAAGAAGTATCAAAACTAAAAACCTTATCATTACGAGACGGCTTATTTGAATCCATAATCCATAAGTTCTATACAGACCCAACATTAATCGCTTATGGCGAAGACAACAGAGATTGGGGCGGGGCTTTTGCTGTCTACCAAGGACTTACAGAAGCCATTCCTTACCACAGAATGTTCAATTCACCCATATCAGAAGCAGCCATTGTAGGATCAGCTGTGGGTTATGCGATGTGTGGTGGCCGTATTATCGTTGAACTCATGTATTGCGATTTCATGGGAAGAGCAGGAGATGAGATCTTTAATCAACTTGCAAAATGGCAAAGCATGAGTGCAGGCGTTCTTAAGATGCCAGTTGTTCTTAGAGTATCTGTTGGTTCAAAATATGGGGCACAGCATTCACAGGACTGGACGGCATTAACGGCACATGTTCCCGGATTGAAAGTTGTCTATCCGGTAACACCCTATGACGCAAAAGGTCTCATGAACAGCGCCTTAAATGGCACAGATCCGGTTGTATTTTTTGAAAGTCAAAAACTCTATGATATAGGCGAGATGTTCCAACTTGACGGTGTTCCGGAGACCAACTACGAGATCGTCATTGGAGAACCGGATATTAAACGTGAAGGTAGTGACATCACCATTTTAACAATTGGCGCTACTTTATATAAAGCCATTGAAGCAGCAGAAATATTAGAAGAACAATATGGTATATCAGCAGAAGTTATTGATGCCAGATCTGTTGTACCCTTTAATTATGAAAAGGTGCTTGCTTCAGTCAAGAAAACAGGCAGGATTCTCTTATCCAGCGATGCGTGTGAAAGAGGTTCTGCATTAGAAGATATGGCTAGGAACATTACGGAGATGGCATTTGATGATCTAGATGCACCACCAGTTGTCGTAGGTGCCAAAAACTGGATCACACCATGTTATGAACTTGAGAACGAGTTTTTCCCACAAGCGGATTGGATGATTGATGCCATACATCAAAAAATTATGCCAATAAAAGGGTATACACCAAAGCAAAACTTTACAAAATTAGAACAGTTAAGAAAGGAAAAGCTTGGAGTGTAATTTCAAGTAGGTTTAAAAATGAATATTTATCTAGATACGGCAGATGTCAATGAAATAAAGAAATACTTTGATTTGGGAATTGTTGCAGGGGTAACGACCAACCCGACGATTATTTCCAGAACAGGCAAAGAATTCATCACCGTCATTAATGAGATCGTTGAGATTGTAAAAGGTCTACCTGTGAATGCAGAAGTGATTAGTTTGGACGCAGAGGGTATGATTACAGAAGGTAGAGAATTAGCAGCACTAAATCCAAGTATCGTGGTTAAGATTCCGATGTGTATGGAAGGTCTAAGAGCGGTAAAAGTGTTATCAGATGAAGGCATCACAACGAATGTAACCTTAGTCTTTTCCGTAACACAAGCTTTGATGGCAGCACGAGCAGGTGCCACATATGTCAGCTCCTTCCTTGGAAGGGTAGATGATGTGGGCGGGGATGGCATTGCCTTGATTCAAGATGTTATAACCATCTTCAAAGAGTATGGTATCAAGAGTAAAGTTATAGCAGCTTCCGTACGTCACATGGGCCATGTCATCGGTTGTGCAAAAGCAGGCGTGGATATTTGTACAATTCCTTCTTCATTAATTCCGAGTATGGCCAATCACCCTTTAACAACCCAAGGATTAAATCAGTTCTTGGAAGACTGGAAAAAAGTACCAACAAAAAAATAAGGTTATAAAGAATTCAATTAAAAAACATATAAGGAACTAGGTGCTGATATCTGAGTAGGGTTGAAGCAACCTAGTTTCTTGTATAAAAAACTTTTTTTGACAGATATAATCAGACAAACTATAATTTAGGATAGCGGTATTTACCAACTAAGTATACATATACAAGGAAGGTAAGATCAAAGGGTAGGAGGAGAAGAACTTGAGTAAGATAGATATGCAGGATTTAGGTCTTAGCCAAAGATTTATGACAGAGGCTTCATTATATGAGGATTTACATATTGGCCGAGTTATATCACAGAACAAAAATCTATATAAGGTTATAACAGATCATGGTGAAATCACGGCAGAGATTTCAGGAAAGTTTCGATTTGAAGTTACAACGATGTCAGCCTATCCGGCAGTTGGGGATTTTGTTATGCTGGACCGAGATGAGGACGCCAGTGGGCATGCAATCATTCACAAAGTGCTGACAAGAAAAAGTGCTTTTATTAGAAAAGCAGCAGGCACATCTCAAAATGAACAAGTCGTTGCTACGAACATTGATGCAGTATTTATTTGTATGTCTTTAAACAATGATTTTAATCTAAGAAGGGTTGAGCGTTACCTTGGGATTGCATGGGATAGTGGCGCAGTTCCGGTCATCGTACTTACCAAAGCCGACTTGTGCGATACACTTGAAGAGAAACTGGCAGATATAAATACTATAGCCTATGGTGTGGATGTCCTTGTGACTTCAAGTATAAGTGAGGATGGTTATGAATCTGTAAAAAATTACTTAGAAGTCGGTAAAACCATAGCCTTCATAGGATCATCCGGTGTAGGCAAGTCTACTCTGATTAATAAGCTTATAGGTGAAGATAGATTCATCACCAAAGAAATAAGAGATGATGATAAGGGTAGACATGGGAGTACCAGGCGAGAGCTTGTGGTGCTTCCAAGTGGTGGTATTGTGATTGATACGCCGGGTATGAGAGAAATCGGTCTAGACAGTGTGGATCTCTCAAAAACCTTTGCGGATATTGATGAACTCTCGGCAAAGTGCAAGTTTAATGATTGCACGCACACTAAGGAACCAAGCTGTGCGGTACAAGAAGCGGTGCGTGATGGTGTATTAAGTGAAGAACGACTCCTTAGTTATATAAAATTAAAAAAAGAAGCCAAATATGACGGTCTTAATTCAAAACAGATTGAGACAGAAAAGCTAACAACCATGTTCAAAGATGTCGGTGGCATGAAAAATGCACGCAAGTGGATGAAAGAGAAAGATAAAAGAAATTAAGATTATGTCAAAAATAATATTTTCATATTATCTTTTTCTTGTCAATAATCTAGTATGGGTATAATCAATACCGATGGCTCCAATAGGTGCGGTGATTAGGATAGCAAGTACTGCAACTGTTAGGATGGTATTACCTGCATCGACACCAGCGGATAAGGGAATAGCACCAATGGCAGCTTGAACGGTTGCTTTTGGCAAATAAGCAATGGAACAAAACAGACGCTCTTTTAGATTGAGTTTTGTTTTTATTAGGCTTAAGTTAACACCGAGTATTCTTAGAACCAAGGCACCAAGTACGAGTAGAATGGATTTTGGACCTGCGCCGGATAAAGCGTTAATGTCTACAGCAGCACCCACAAGCACAAAAAGCATGATTTCTGCACCCACCCATATTTTTGAGAATTTACCCATGAGGCGCTTTGCAGTCACTTCGTTGGTCTTCAAAATAGTGGCGCCCAGTGCCATCACAGCAAGTAATCCTGACATCGGAACATAGGGTTTCATAATCGTTTCAAGGGTTACAAAAATAAATGAAGCACTTAATAGGATCAGTACTTTGAGCGTATCTCTTAAATGCATGATTTTGAACATCTCAACTAAGATTAGTCCGGTAGCAATACCAAGGAAAGAACCTATAACAATTGAAATCGGTACATTCAACAAAGTCGTAGAACTGAAACCTTCACCTTGGTATATGCCCATAAGAGAAGTGAATAAAACAATGACATAGATATCATCCACAGACGCACCGGCCATAATTAATTGTGGGATGCTTTTATGCTTACCATAACCGGATTCCATGAGATGAAGCATTCTTGGAACAATGATAGCAGGAGAAACAGCAGCGAGTACAGTTCCCATAAGGGCCGCTTCTATATAAGTGATGTTAAGGAGCAAAGGTGCAAGTAAGGTTACGGCAATGATTTCAAGCGTAGCGGGTACAAAGCACATGAGAATAGCAGGTCGCCCAACTTTTTTAAGATCGTTGATATCAATAGATAGACCGGCTCTTGTTAAGATGACAATAAGTGCAATCTCTCTTAAGTCGGAAGAAATGTTGAGAATATCCGGGGATATCAGATTGAACATATGAGGGCCTAGTAAAATACCGGTAAAAATCATACCCATTAAACCGGGTATTTTCAATTTGTTAAGAATGCCGCTAAGTGAAAAACCTATAATTAAAATAAGTGATAGACTAAATAACATGATTAAATCTCCTTTGAAAAACAATAAAAAAGTTGATGTGCCTCTGAAAATTACAGAAGTCATCAACTTAATAAGCGGTTTTAGCATGATGCTAAGGGAGAACCTCATTCCCGAAATGTATTCTAGCACAAAGTAATTATGATTACAAGTCATATTACTATTGAATGGATATAAAATATTATAAGCGTTAAACGCTTTGATCATACAGGTCATAATGAATGAAAGACATCATAATTCGATTATTTTGAAGGATTTTATCGTTCATTTTTAAGAGAAAAAGTAGGTGTAAGATGCTTCTACCAAAAACAAATAAAATTATTACAAATTCTAAAAAAAGTCATTTTAAACCATCTAAGACAACCCAAGTTGCGATTATATGTGATATTATACAACGACAGTTGATAAGGACTATCATTATCTGCGTATTCGTCAAGAGAAGACAAATATTCAGTTCCTAAGTATCAATTATTTCCTGTTTTTAGCGTGAAAGAATTCTTGCAATAAATAATAATGCTTGAAATTGATGGAAAACTATGGTAGATTATACAAATATTATATCAACGACAAAAATGATTCACGAATGACTTACAAATATTTTTCCCAAAAAGCGTAAGACATTCTATCATTATTCAATCAGTTAAAACGGTTAGAACACTTAAGACAATAGAGTCTTGGAACATCCTACTAAGAGATTAGTAAGATGATCTAAGGCTCTATTGTGCGTTACAGGAACTGATTTACAGTTGTTGCATAATATAAACAAGAGGCTAAAACCGAATCCTAATGTAGTAATGAAACTTACGAATCAATCCAATTTTAAACAAGAAATGAAAGGGTGACTATTATGAGACAAATAGCGATTTATGGAAAAGGTGGTATTGGTAAATCTACCACAACACAAAATTTAACAGCAGCACTGGCAGAAATGGGAAAAGAGATTATGATTGTTGGTTGTGATCCCAAAGCAGATTCAACAAGACTTATTCTTAATGGTTTAGCACAACAAACCGTGCTGGATACTTTAAGAGAAGAAGGGGAAGACATTGAACTAGAGAACATCTTAAAACCAGGGTATGGCGGTATTAGATGCGTTGAATCCGGAGGACCGGAGCCGGGTGTTGGATGCGCCGGACGTGGTATTATCACTTCAATTAATATGCTTGAACAATTAGGGGCATATGAAGATAATCTGGATTATGTGTTCTATGATGTATTGGGTGACGTTGTATGTGGCGGATTTGCAATGCCGATTAGAGAAGGTAAAGCAGAAGAAATCTATATCGTTGCATCCGGCGAGATGATGGCGATGTATGCGGCCAATAACATTGCAAAAGGTGTATTAAAATTTGCAGATTCAGGCGGAACAAGACTTGGCGGTATCATCTGTAACTCAAGAAAAGTGGATAATGAACTTGAGATGTTAACAGCTTTTGCAAAGGAACTTGGAACACAACTTATTCATTTTGTACCCAGAGACAATATGGTGCAACATGCAGAGATTAACAAAAAAACAGTTATTGACCATGATCCAACCCATGCTCAAGCAGAAGAATATAGAGTTCTGGCAAGAGCCATTGATGACAATAAGATGTTTGTTATTCCAAAACCCATGTCTCAAGAACGACTTGAAGAAATACTCATGGAACATGGTTTACTCGGGGTATAAGAAAAGAGAAATAAATCCAGCCGGCAAGCATAGAATTTATTTCCCTTTATCAATTGGATGGCTAAAGCCATCTGTGAGCAGTGCTCATTTATAGTATATCAAATTAATCATAATGTGTAAAACGAATCTAAGGAGGCTATAACTATGAAAATGATCAGAGCAATTGTCAGACCGGAAAAAGCAGGTTTTATATTAGACGAATTAAGTGATGCCGGATATCCGGCGGTTACAAAGATAGATGTTGTTGGACGTGGAAAACAAAGAGGTGTCAAAGTGGGTAACATTCATTACGATGAGTTACCAAAAGAGCTGCTTATGATGGTGGTAGAAGATCAGGCAGTGGATGAAATTATTAGAATCATTACAAAAAGTGCAAAAACAGGCGATGGTACCTATGGTGACGGCAAGATTTTTGTATCAGAAATGGAAGAAGCGTACACAATCAGTAGTGGCACATCAGGATTATAGGAGGTAGCGTATGAAAGAAGTTATGGCAGTCATAAGAATGAATATGATTAACGACACAAAAAAAGCACTTTCAGAGGCTGGATTTCCTTCAATCACCTGTCGCAAGGTTTATGGACGGGGAAAAAAGAAAGTCAATTTCGCACTTATTGAAGATTTAATTGACGGATTACCTGTTGAAGAGCCAGCCGTTATAGAAGCTATATCAGAGAACTATCGACTGATTGCAAAAAGACTCTTAACAATGATTGTTGAGGATTCAGAGGTACAAAAGATTGTGGACATAATAATCGAAACGAATCAAACAGGGAATATGGGTGATGGGCGTATTTTTGTTTCAAACATAAGTGATGTTATTCGAATCAGAACCGATGAAGTTGGCGCACTTGCACTTTAGAAAGGAGTGAAATCCATGTCAGAATCAAAAAAATTGGTAGATAAGGTATTAGACATATACCCTGCTAAAGTTATGAAGAACAGAAAAAGTCATATGGTCATAAAAGATGCATCAGTAAAACAAGAGATAGCTGCAAATACACGAGCAATTCCGGGGATCATCACCAATAGAGGTTGTGCTTATGCAGGCTGTAAAGGTGTTGTCATTGGTCCAATCGTAGATATGGTTCATATCGTACACGGCCCGGTTGGCTGTTCCTATTATGCATGGGGTACAAGGCGTAATAAAGGAAAAGCAAGAGAAGGCGGTCAGAATTTCTTAGAATATGCATTTACAACAGATATGCAGGAAAGTGACATTGTGTTTGGTGGTGAGAAGAAGCTTAAGGCAGCCATTGATGAAGCCGTAGAACTGTTTCATCCCAAAGCAATATCCATATCCGCCACTTGTCCGGTAGGACTAATTGGTGATGATATCCATGCTATAGCACGAGACAAAGCCAAAGAGCATGGATTGAAGATCCTAGCCTTTAGCTGTGAAGGTTATAAAGGTGTAAGTCAATCCGCAGGTCATCATATCGCTAACAATAAGTTAATGACAGATGTTATAGGTACAATCGACACACCGGCTAAGGAATTTTCCATCAACTTACTTGGTGAATACAACATAGGTGGAGATGAATGGGAGATTGCCAGAGTACTTACAAAAATCGGCTATAACATTATATCTACCATGACCGGTAACGGTGCCATTGATGAAATTGCCAATGCTCACAAGGCGGATTTGAACGTTATACAATGCCATAGATCCATTAACTACGTAGCAGAAATGGTTGAAACCAAATACGGACTGCCATGGATCAAGGTTAACTTTATCGGCGTCGAAGGCTTTTCAAAAGCACTCCGAGATATGGCCAAATATTTTGATGATCCGGCGTTGACAGCGAGAACAGAAGCAGTTATAGCTGAAGAAACTGCCAGTATAGAAGAAGAAATGGCAACATATAAGGCATTGCTCGACGGGAAAACAGCGGTTCTTTTTGTAGGCGGTTCCAGGGCACATCATTATCAAGGCTTACTCAGAGAGATTGGTATTGAGACAATCGTGGCCGGATATGAGTTTGGACACCGAGATGATTACGAGGGTAGAGATGTCATTCCATATATTAAAGTAGATGCAGACAGTCGTAACATTGAAGAAATTCATGTAGAAAAAGATGAGAAAAAATACTCCCTCAGAATACCGGCTTCAAGAGCCGAGCAACTAAAAAAAGAGATTCCTTGGGCGTCCTATGATGGCTTGTTGTCCGAGATGAAAGATGGCACCTTAGTTATTGATGACTTGAATCATATTGAAACGGAACAAATCATAAAAATCTTAAAGCCAGAATTCTTCGGATCAGGAATCAAAGATAAGTACATGGTACAAAAAATGGGTGTCTATGCGAAGCAAATGCATTCCTATGATTATTCCGGACCTTATGCAGGATACCAAGGCGCTGTTAATTTTTCAAGAGATGTTGCAGCAGGGATCTTAACGCCTGCATGGAAATACATTACGGCACCATGGTATAAAGAGCCATTGCTAAGTGGCAAAGTGGAAGGAGTTGAACAAGTATGTTAGATGAAACCAAAGGTTTATATAAAAAAAGAACAGGTCTAAAAATCAATCCGGCAAAAACATGTCAACCAATAGGCGCAATGTATGCTGCCCTAGGTATTCACAAATGCTTGCCCCATAGTCATGGATCACAAGGCTGTTGTTCTTATCATCGTATGCATTTAACAAGACACTATAGAGATCCAATTGTCGCATCAACCAGTTCATTTACAGAAGGTGCTTGTGTATTCGGAGGGAAATCCAACCTTAAGAAAGGTCTTGAAAATGTTTTTCATATATATAATCCGGATGTGGTCGCAGTCAATACCACCTGCTTATCGGAGACGATCGGAGACGACGTAGGTGAGATTATCAAATCCACGGATGTTCCCGAAGGAAAAACAGTGATCTTTGCCAACACACCAAGTTACGCAGGGTCTCATGTGACAGGCTTTTCCAATATGTGTAAAGCCATGGTCACCCATGTATCTGAGAAAAAAGAAGGCAAAAAAGCAAAAGGCATTAACATCTTACCGGGCTATGTAGAACCCAGTGACATGATGGAGATTAAGAGAATAGCCACATTGTTAAACGTTCCTTTTACAATGTTTCCGGATACAAGTAATGTTGTAGCAACACCGAACACAGGTAACTATAGCATGTATCCAGAGGGCGGGACCACCATTAAAGAAATAAGAAGAGCAGGCAATGCTATTGCAACCGTAGCCCTTGGTAGCTTCTCATCTGAAGCAGCAGCTTATGAACTTGAGAAAAAATGTGAAGTCGTCCCCTATATCATGAAAGAACCAATCGGTATCAAAGCAACAGACGCTTTCATCATGAAACTACTGGAATTAAACGGTGGGAATATGGACGCTTCATTAGAGTTTGAGCGGGGCCAATTGGTGGACGTTATGGTGGATGTTCACAATCATTATCATGGTAAAAAAGTTGCTCTCTTCGGAGATCCGGATATCTTGATTGCCATGACAGAATTTGTTATAGACCTTGGCATGATTCCCACCCTTGTGCTGACAGGCACACCCGGTAAGATATTTGTGGCAGAGATTCAAGCCATGTTTGACCAAGCGGGACTTACAGAGAGTCAGGTGATGATCGAAGAAGATTTATTTACCTTCCATCAATTGATAAAAGCCTCACCCGTAGATATAATTATTGGGAATACCTATGGCAAATACATAGCACGTGCAGAACAAGTGCCGCTTGTGCGTATGGGATGGCCCATTCTTGACCGAGTCGGCCACAGTTACTTCCCGGTTGTGGGTTATAAAGGTGCACTAAGAATCATAGAAAAAATAACAACAGCCTTATTGGATCACTACGATCAGACTTGCGAAGAAGAAGATTTTGAACTGGTTATGTAAGCACTAAAAACATTGGGTGATTTCAAATAGAAATCACCCAATAAATTAAACCATGAAGATAAGGAGGCGCGATATGAATCAGAAATCAACAATCATTGCAGATCATAGAGAAAATCAAGTGCTGGTCAACGACAAACAGAAAAATCAGGCCATCGCTTGTGACACCCATTCGGTTTCAGGGGTTGTCAGCCAGAGGGCTTGTGTTTATTGTGGTGCTAGGGTGGTTTTGAACCCGATTACAGACGCTGCCCATATCGTTCATGGACCAATAGGATGTGCTTCATATACGTGGGATATTAGAGGCAGTTTAAGCTCAGATAGTGAGTTGTTTCGCACCAGTTTTTCCACAGATTTAAGAGAACATGACATTATTTTTGGTGGTGAGAAAAAACTAATAGCAGCCATTGATGAAATTGTGATTCGAGAAAAGCCGAAGGCAGTTTTCATTTACTCCACTTGTGTGGTAGGTGTTATTGGAGATGATGTTAAAGCCATAGCAAAAAAAGCGGAGATTAAACATGGTATTCGGGTCATCCCCGTTCACTCATCCGGATTTTCGGGAAGCAAAAAAGACGGTTATAAAGCGGCTTGTCATGCCATATTGGACTTAATGGGGCCTGAAAAAGTAGAAGTCAAAACACCCCATAGTCTGAATTTCTTAGGCGATTTCAACTTGGCAGCGGAGGCATGGATTATAAGAGATTACCTTGAAACCATAGGTCTAGAACTTAAAACAGTCATAACAGGAGATGCAACCATAGACTCGCTCAGAGCGGCAAAATCAGCGACTATTAATGTGGTTCAATGTGCCGGCTCCATGACCTATCTGGCCAAACAAATGAAAATGAATTACGACATTCCTTTTGAGAATATAAGATTTTTTGGCATTAAGGATACCATTAGATCTCTTAGAAAAATCGTGTTTTCTATAGGAACAGAAGAACATGTGAAACGATTTGAGACATTGGTGGCTCAAAAAGAGGCTTATTATCAACCGATGGTAGAAGCTTATAAAAGAAAATTAATCGGCAAAAAAGTCGCACTGTATGTTGGCGGTGGTTTTAAAGCCATATCACTTATAGAACAATTTGCAGATTTAGGCATCCAGACGGTACTGGTGGGGACACAAACAGGCTCAAAAGAAGAATATGAGCAATTTAGAAAACTAACAGGAGAAGGGACAGTAATCTTAGATGATACCAACCCGACTGAACTGGAACATTTTATTAAAGAAACAGGCGCCCATATATTGGTAGGTGGCGTTAAGGAAAGACCATTGGCTTATAAGCTTGGTGTTTCCTTCATTGATCACAATCATGAAAGAAAGCATCCTTTATGTGGATTTGAAGGGGCACTTAATTTTGCGATGGAAGTGGATGCCACCGTTAATTCACCTGTTTGGGATATTGTGAAAACATTCAAGACTAATAATGAAACTAAATCTGAATCTAAAACTAAAACTAAAATTAAACAAGCCAATGAAGTGCAGCCATTTGATGTTATAGATCTCACTATAGAAGGAGGCGTCCTATGATAAAAGTGATAGAACCTGATACAGACATTGTAGCAAAAAAAGCTGTAAAAGCATTAATGACAGAAATTCATAGAGATGGTTCCAAGGATAGAAACAAGGATAGAAACAAGGATAGAAACAAGGATAGAAACAAGGATAGAAACTACGTAAATATGCAAGTGAACCCATGTAAGATGTGTATGCCAATGGGCGGTGCCATGGCGCTAAAAGGCGTTAAGAATGCCATGACCATCATTCACGGATCTCAAGGATGTTCCACTTACATTAGAAGACATATGGCTGCCCATTACAATGAACCTATAGATATAGCATCGTCCTCTCTTTCAGAGGAAGGGACGGTCTATGGCGGTTCTAAGAATCTGAAGATTGGTATTCGTAACCTTGTGAATATGTATCAACCGGAAGTGGTTGGCGTATTAACCACTTGCTTGGCAGAGACCATAGGCGATGACATTGAACGTATCGTAAGAGAAGTCAGAGATACGGGAGAATTTGAGGGGATTGATATTATACCAATACCGACACCTGGGTATGGCGGCTCCCAAACCGAAGGTTATTTTGACACTATAAAAGCATTGATGGCCCATTTTGTTAAGAAACCGATACAAGTCCAAAAAGAGCTGGATGAAACTAAAGCTCCATTTATAAACATCATCCTATCTGATGCCACATGTGAAGATGTTAGAGAGATCAAACGTATGGTTGAGCTATTTGGCGTAAAAGCATTATTTATACCGGATATTTCGGATGCACTGGATGCCCCTTTTACCAATCATTATAACAAGCTATCAGAGGAAGGCATATCAAGAGAAGAACTAGCAAAAGTAATCTATGCAAAAGCAACCATAGAGCTTGGTGATCTCGTTGCACCCAATCATTCCCCGGCTTTGTTCTTGGAAGAAGAATTTGGTGTAAAAGCCTATCGTCTGCCACTACCCATAGGTATTAACAACACAGATTGTTTGGTAAAGGCACTTGCAGAAGTATTTGATACAGATATTCCAAAAGCTCTTGAAGTTGAACGTGGTCGTTTAATGGATGGTATGATTGATGCCCATAAGCACAGCGCAACAGGTGACATAGCAGTATTTGGAGATATGAACTTAGTGATGGGCATAGCAAGTCTTGTTCTTGAAAACGGTATGCAGCTAAAACTTGCAGCAACTGGCTCCATGAGCAAACGTTTCAAAGAACAGCTAGAATCCAAATTGGATCAGTATCAACAAGAAGCTGAGATACTACAAGACACGGATTATGAGACCATTCGTGAAGTCATTCAACAAAAAGGTGTCAATTTAATGATGGGACCCTCAGATGGGAAATTCATATGGGAAAAAGACCATGTCGACTTTATTCGAGTGGGCTTCCCGGTACATGATCATGTAGGTGCACAACGAAAAAATCTAATGGGGTATAAGGGTTCCTTAAGATTCTTAGATGAGATTACCAACCACTTATTAGATCAAAAACATAAAGGCTATCGTGAACGTATGTATCAAACTTACTTTCCCAAAAAAGAAAACCACAAAACCCATACAAACTTATGAAGCGGCAAGATGAAGGAGGTAGATTTATGAAAAATCTCTTAGGCACCATAAGGTTAAAGGACCATAACTCAGATATAACAATAGATAAGAACGAGAAGCATCCGTGTTTTACTGCAAAAGCCCATGATTATGCACGCATGCACTTACCGGTAGCCCCCAAATGTAACATTCAATGTAATTATTGTCATCGTAAGTATGACTGTAACAATGAAAGTCGTCCCGGTGTTACCTCGGACATATTAACGCCAAAAGAAGCACTACACAAATATATAGAGATCAAAAAGAAGATGCCCAATCTATCTGTGGTGGGTATCGCCGGGCCTGGCGATGCACTGGCGAATTGGGAGAATACAAAAGAAACACTTCGTTATATAAGGGCTTATGATAAAGATATAGTCTTTTGCTTATCCACCAATGGTTTAAAACTGAGGAAGTATGCAGATCAGCTTATCGAACTGGGCGTGACCCATATTACTGTAACCATCAATACCATCTATGAAGATGTTGCTGCCAAGATCTACAAATACATACGCTATGATGGTAAGAAATATTTTGGTGTTGAAGGGGCGAGACTTCTTTTGGAAGAACAATGGGCAGGCGTTGCTTACTTAGAAGATAAGGATGTTTTGACAAAAGTTAATGTTGTCTATCTCAAAGGCATCAACGATGACCACATAGATAAGATTGTAGAAAAAGCAGAGGCTATGGGCGCCAGTGTCACCAACATCATGGGGCATATACCTGTCGCGGATACGCCTTTTGAAGTCCTTGAACAAGCAACAAAAGAAGAAATTACTCAAGTAAGGCTAGATAATATGGGCACATTACCACAGATGCTACACTGTAACCAATGTAGGGCAGACGCAGTCGGTAAACTTGGCGGATGTCGCAGCGTAAGTTAAGTAAGAGGCAAGACTATGAACGAGGCCTCCATTAATACAATAACGACTATAATGACAATCTAAGGAGAATAGTGATGAATCTACCAAAAAAACATATATTTGTATGTTCAAGTGCCAGACTAACAGGCGAGATCAAAGGATTTTGTGCTCAGAATGAGGGGCTTGAGATATTAGAAAATTTTGTTGAAGAAGTTCAAGAGAGAGAGTTGGATGGGGATATGATGGTCACCAATACAGGATGTCTAGGGATGTGCTCCATGGGGCCAATCGTCATCGTCTATCCGGAAGGGACTTGGTACGGCAGAGTGACAGCCGATGATGTTGAAGAGATTATGGACGCCCTTGAATCCGGTGAAGTAGTAAAAAGACTGTTGATTGAATAGGAGGTTTTTCTCTTTAACCATAGGATAATCATGAACATTAGGATAAGGATGTGATTGGATGATAAGAGATCTAGAAAAAGTAGCAGGTAAATTGGTTCATGAAGAAGCCCATAGATTAATAATTATTGACACAACCTTAAGAGATGGGGAACAATCAGCAGGTGTTGCCTTTAGCCACAAAGAAAAAATGACCATCGCAAGAAAGCTAGATGGTCTTGGTGTGGATATTATTGAAGCGGGCATTCCCGTCATGGGTAAGTCAGAGCAGAAAGTCATTTATGATATGCTATCAGCCAATCTACATGCAGATATTCTGACATGGAATAGAATGTGTATCAAAGACATAGAAGCAACGCTGGTAACAGGTGCGACACATGCACATATATCTGTTCCTGTATCGGACATACAGATTAGACACAAACTCAGAACAACCCGAAATGATCTTATAACAACCTATAAAAAAGTGCTAGACTATGCAAGGTCACATAATCTGGAAGTCTCTATAGGTGCAGAAGATGCCTCCAGAGCGGATGAATCATTTCTAATAGATATCTATGCCATAGCCATATCCTATGGCGTTAAGCGCATACGGTATGCAGATACCCTAAGTGTGCTTAATCCGTTCTCAGCATATGAGAGGATACAACAGCTTACTCAGAGATTGGCACAACATTTTAATATAACGCCTCGTTTATTATCCCAGACTTTAGGGATTGATTTTCATGGCCACAATGACTTTGGGCTGGGTACAGCCAATGCACTAGGTGCATTCAAAGCAGGTGCTAGAATCATAAGCTGTAGCGTCAACGGTCTTGGAGAAAGAGCAGGGAATACGCCACTTGAGGAGATTGTTTTGGCCCTGAGTCACATGGAAGGGTGTGTCACTTCTATAGATATGAAAAAGATTATGGAAGTGTCAAAGCTAGTTGAATTATATTCCGGTAGAACCCTTCAAGCAAGTAAACCCATTGTAGGGGACATGGTTTTTTCCCATGAGGCTGGTATACATGTGGATGGGCTTATAAAAGACCGCCGTAACTATACTTATCTTGATCCGGCCATTCTGGGTAGAGAGCATCATATGGTCATGGGTAAGCACTTTGGTAAATATAAACGAATAAATTAAGAGAGAACAGGTTCCTTAACTAATTTTTGCGCAAAGACAACGGCCCCTTCAATCTCATCTTTGTTGGGATGGCCCATAGCTTTGAATAAAAAGCCACCTTGGCATATATATTCCTCAGGTTCAACGTTGATGCCGGTATCCACCAATGTCTGACGAAGAGAGCCTTGTGCACTATTTCTTGTGGACGAGGTAATGAGAGCTACTTTTTTTACTTGTGCAGGAGACAGACTTTTAACAAAGCTTATAAGCTCAGGCTTACTGTCGCCACCGTAGATGCCGCTCACGATAAAAAGTAAATCACATTCAGGTAGTGTTGGATTGTCCTTCAAATCATAGGCTTGGGTACTTAATCGTTCTGCAATTGCATGAGCGATTTTTTTGCTGTGTCCGGTCATTGAAGCATAGAGTACTTGTGTTTTCATTATTCTTCCTCCTTCATGGTAGCCAGCGTCGTATAGATTTTTTGCTGTGCTGTGTTGAGTGTTATAATTTCATCGGTAGTCAGATTACCAAACATAGTATCGATAAAATGCTCTCTAAAAGTTTGGTGGTCATCTTCCCATTGTTGACACTTGGGTGTAGTAGCAATTCTTATGGCACGTCGGTCATTTGGATCATTTTCAATGCGTATAAAGCCTTTTTTTTCTAATTTCATAATGAGCTGCTTTGTATTCTGATGTGAACTGTCACAAACACTAGCGAGTTGTTTCAACGTAGGTGGTGTATCAAACATACCAAGCATCATAAGTACAAACCATTGTTTGGCGGTTAAGTCAGTAGCCTTTTGATCCATTACGTTCTGCAGTCGATTGGATAACATAAAAATATTTCCAAAAACCAAATAACGTGGATCCATATTCTCTAAATCATACATGGGGGTCTCCTTTGTGTAATATATTACCTAATAAAGGTATCATATTACCTTTTCTATAATCTGTCAACCCTTATAAAAAAATCTAATCAAAAATTAATCTAAAGAAGACCAAAAGAATATCAAAAGGTATTTTATTTTGATATAATGAAAGTTAGGATTTAGGTCTTAAGACTATATTTCATTGGGGGTGCGTGATGTCAAAAAATATTATATTTTATTTTACAGGCACAGGAAATTCATTAGCGGTTGCAAGAAGTATCGGTTCGGCCATGACAGATGTTGCCTTAATACCAATGTTAAAAGAGGATGCTCATACTTATATTAACACTCATACAGAAAGCATTGGTTTGATCTATCCAATACATGTCAATCAATTGCCTATTCCTGTTATTCAATTCATTAAGAAAATACATTTATCCTCAAAAGTATATTTCTATGCCGTTGCAACACATGGTGGAATACCGGGAATGTCCAGACTCTATATGAATAAGATCTTAAAAAAACAAGGTATAGATTTAGAAGCCTATTATGAAATTGAGATGCTTAACAATACACCCAAAGGTATAGCGCCAAAGTTTTTAATGCGGCTTAACTGGGAGTTAGACATTACACCCGAAAAAGTTGAACAAAAGTTGAGTGCAATGCAGATTGAGATAGAGCGTATAGTTAAGGATTTAAAAGACAGGAAAGAAACAACTGTACAAAAGCCACCAAGAGGGACCGGGAGAATGATGTACTGGATGATGCAGCTTATGTGGTTGATCAGTAATCCGTCCAAAACCAAGCTACAATTTCTTGTGGATGACTCTTGCATAGGGTGCGGAATCTGTGAACAAGTCTGTACAACGAAGCGTATCAAGATGAATGGGGAGAGGCCGGAGTGGGTACACGAGCACTGTAATTTCTGTTATGCGTGTTTTAACTATTGTCCCAAGGAAGCCATCGGTGTCAAGTACTATACCAAAAAACTTGGACGATATCATCATCCGGATATAAGTGCCCAGGATATTGCGGCGCAAATTAAGTGAGGGAGCGAAATATATGAAAATAGTGGTGGTCCATGGCAGTCCGAGAAAAGGCAATACCTATAAAGCGACTAAGCAATTCAAAGAAGAAATGGAAAAACAAGGCGATATTGAATTTGTTGATTTTTTTCTACCAAAAGATATGCCTGAGTTTTGTCATGGGTGTATGAACTGTTTTTTGAAGGGTGAGCTTACATGTCCGCACGCCCGATATACCATGCCCATTCTGGATCAGATGGTGTCGGCGGATGGACTCATATTTACAACACCAGTTTTTGCCCTTTCCTTAAGTGGATGTATGAAATCCTTCCTAGATCACTATGCTTATATTTTTATTGTACATAGAGCAAGAAGTGAAATGTTTCATAAAAAAGCCTTTATACTAGCTTCTACAGTAGGTGCCGGATCAAAAGCTGCCATAAAAACAATCAGCACCAGTTTGAAGTATTGGGGTGTTAACCGAGTGTACAGTTATAGCTTTACGACATTTGGAACCGAATGGAACAATATAGAGACAGAGAAAAAATCGAAAATCAAAAGTGACATCGCAGATAAAGCTAAGAAGTTTTACACGGAAGTGGATTCCGGTAAAAAACATACGCCCTATCTGTTCATAAGTTTCATGTTTAAAATGAGTCGATTCATTCTGAAAAAATATGCAGATGAAACCTCTCTAGATAAGCAATACTGGATAAAAAAAGGTTGGTATTCAGGGGAGAAAAGTCCCTTCTAATACGGATTTACAACAAGAGGAATCATGAATGAGAGGTAACCACAAGATGAAAGTGCTTGTAACGGGTGCAACAGGGAATGTAGGACAATATGCCGTAGAGGCTTTATTAAGTCTGGATGAGACTGTAGTTGCAGCCAGTACGCGTACAAACAAACTTAAAGATATGTTTGGCGACAGAGTTGAAGCTGTCGAACTTGATTTTGAAAAGCCCCACACTTATGAAAGCGCACTAAAAGATGTGGATCGAATATTTTTGATGAGACCGCCCCACTTAGGTAAGCCAGAGAATCTGTATGCATTTTTGGAAGCGGCTAAAAACCACTCTATTAAGCTGATATCCTTTTTATCTCTTATGGGTGTAGAGAAAAATACAATTCCACCCCATCATAAAATCGAAAAGAAGATCGAGGAGCTAGGCATTCCCTTTGCACACATAAGGCCGGGATTTTTTATGCAAAATATTTCCGGTATCCATGCAACAGAGATCAAAGAGAAGGATGAAATATTTGTTCCGGCAGGAAGGAGCAAGACAAGTTTTATTGACGCAGCAGACATAGGACTTGCAATTGCAACTGTCTTACATGACTCAGAACAACATAGAAATACCGCGTATACCATTACAGGACCTGAAGCTTTAGATTACTATCAGATTGCAGAGATGCTTAGTCAAGTAACAGGGAGAAAGATTCAATATAAAAAACCCAGTTTCCTAAGGTACCGTCATTATTATATAAAAAAAAGAGGCCTTGACCCCTCTTATGTGAATGTAACGGTTGCGCTATATTTTATGACGAGATTGGGCACAGCCCAAGCGGTTACGGATGAATTCTTTAAGCTCACAGGAAGGAAACCTAGAACCTTTATGGCCTTTGCAAAAGACCATATTAATGATTTTGATGCGCAAGCATAAGCTTCCCTACCATATATTTGCTGATTAAAACAGAGATAACAAATGAAGCATTTAAAGCAATCCAGATGCCATTTAAACCCATAAGACCGGATAGAACGATGGCCAATGGGACATATAGAAGAAACATACGAATCAAAGAAATCATGGCAGAATGCAAGGGTTTGTTGATGACATTTAGTATACTTGTATGAATTAAGAATAAGCCTTGCAAACCATAGCCAATCGGTATGATGAGGAGATACATACGAACCGTCTCGATAACGGCGGAATTGTCAGTAAATATTTGAGCCAGAGGACGACCAAAGAGTATTAATATCAGCATAACAAATAGCCCATATAAGATAGAAAACAGTTCTGATTTTTTGATGACCTCCATGACACGGAGGTCTTTTTTTGCACCTATATTCTGACCTAAGAGAGGGACGAAAATAGAAGCCAGGGCATTGATAATGAGCATCGCAAACATTTCAATACGGGTTGCGATACCAAAGCCTGCGGTCGCCTCTTTTCCGAAAGTGGTAACAAGACCGGTAATAACGCCTATAGCTAGAGGCGTTATAATTCTGGTCAGCGCATTGGGTATACCAATATATATAAGATCTTTAAAGGACTTAACAATATCTGAAAAAAGTGCCTTTTGAAATGAGACAATCTTTTGTCGATATATAAGGACATACAAAGAGACAATGAGTGTTATAGCTCTTGAAATGACCGTTGCTATGGCAGCACCTTTGATGCCGAGGGCAGGAATCGGACCATACCCGAAAATAAAGATCGGATCAAAAAGCATATTCACTAAGGCGGCAACTGTCATAATTAAGGCAGGGGTTTTCGTATCGCCTAGAGCACGTATAGCGGAATTACCAATCATCGGGATAATAAGAAACATGACACCGCCATACCAGATGGTCATATAGTCAACCACATAAGGCATTGTTTCCAGATCGGCACCCAGTAAGGTGAACAAGGGTCGAATGGTTAATAAACCGGCAATCACAAACACGAACACCAGTATCAAACCAAGGGTTAGACTATCGGTTGTATACCTTATAATCTTAGTATGTTGTTGTTCACCAACGGCTTTTGATATTAAGGCAGCAGCACCGATACCGATACCTTGAGCCAGAGCGCCGATAACCATAACCACCGGGAAGGTTAGGGTCATAGCGGCCATAGGTATAAGGCCAAGCTTACTGACATAATAGGTATCAACCATATTAAAAGCAACGATACCCAACATGCCAAAAATCATTGGGAAAGTCATTTTTATAATCAGTCCGGTGACTGGGTCTTGAGTGAGATTCATTTTATTCTTTTTCATGCTGTGTCCTTTCGGTGGACCACGATAAAGAACCGTCGCCAGTTTTTCGCCTAGTTCAAAAATATTTAACCTTTGGGATGATTGTTTAAAAATTCTATAAGTGTATTAAATGGAAGTGCTTTTGAGTATAGATAACCTTGAAAGTTAGTACAGCCAAATTCTATCAATTTGTCTCTTTGGGTTGTAGTTTCAACATACTCAGCCAATAGTTTAAAGCCTAAGGATTGACTAAGATAATGAATGGAGGCAATTATTTCTTGGCTGACAGGATTGCTAACAATGTCTAAGACCAATGAGCCATCAAGCTTTATAGTATCAAATGGAATCGTTTTTAAATACATGAGTGAACTATGACCCATACCAAAATCATCCATTGAGATGCTGAACTTATTTTCAATCAATCGAGATAGGGTTTTATGAATCTTAGGGTTATTAGATATTGCAAGTTGCTCGGTAATTTCAATTGAAATCTGGTCTTCAAGTACGTCAAATCTATGAATGATGTCAAGCAGTTTATCCACGAGTACTTCTGATTTTAATTCATTTGCAGAAAGATTAATGGAGACTTTTAAGTCATTATATCCAAGCTTGTTAAGTTCAGATGTATCTCTAATAACGTTTATAATAATCAGTTGACTCAAAACCTCGGCAAAGCCACCTTCTTCTGCAAGTGCTAGAATCAAAGGTGGATAAATAAATCCGTACCGCGGATGTTCCCATCGGAGCAAAGACTCAACGCCGAAAACATTATTATGAACATTAAATTGTGGTTGGTAAAACATGTTGAACGCATTTTTTTTAATAGCGAGTTCAAGTTCGGCAATGAGAATAGTTGCAATATTACCAATACCATTGTTGTATTTAGACAGACTTGGAAAGTAATTTAATAATTCATCTTCTTTAAATGTATTCAGCAATCGATTATAACTGTTTAGATCACGCTTTAATGCCAGTGTTTCACTTAGTTGTACAAAAGGTTTGTAGATAAGTACCCCTACTATCAGATTGAAAAGCTGAAGTAAACTGCCGGCAATACTACCAGTAGTGAGGTAGCCACTTAGAAAAATGGGCGTTGTCCATTCAACAATGATCTGAGTATAAGGGACCAAACCTAATGATATCGCAAGATAAGCTGTTGTTGTGTGAATGAGTGGAACAAGAATAAAAGGAATTAAGTATAAAGGTTCAAGAACAATAGGTAAGCCAAAAAGAACCAATTCATTAATATTGAAGATGGAGGGTATTAATGACATTTTTCCGTGGCGCCTAATATTGTCTTGTTTACCCCATATAAATATTGCGAGAAGTAAACTGATTGTTGCACCTGCACCTCCCATTAAGACAAAAGAATCAAAGAATGGCTTTGTAAGTATGGTGCCGGTATAATCCCCAACATTAATGAGTGTTTGGTTATCTAAGGTCGCATTTAGGTACAAGTTTTGTGAGACATAGTCTAATATATTGTTGCCATGTATACCGAAAAACCACAAAACATGAATAGTCAGGGAAAAAAGTAAAGCAGCAAATAAAGTATCCCCTAAATTAGAAAAGATCTTTAAGAGGAGGGTATTTACTTCAATGAAAATAGTACTACCTTGATGCTGTATGAGAGCCCCCAGAATGATAAATGGTAGCAGGGTAATTGCCGATGGGAGGATAGATTTTAGAGCGATACCAAAATAAGGGTTTACACCGGAGGAATAGATGGAGAGATTTAGAGTCTTGATTGAAACGGTTTTTACATAAAGTAGTGAAGTGATTGCTGCGGTTAGAATTGAAAAAAACAATCCCGTTGTACCAAGGAGTTCAAAATCAAGCGGCGTTCCCATTAAAATCATGTAATTTACGACAGTTAATAAACTTGCTATATTAGGATTAGCATAAGTTTTAGTTTTAGTCGAAATCGCTGTGATATATAGATTGCTAACAGTAATCATAGTTAATAACGAAAGCAATCCAAAAGTAGCCATACGGATTTGGACGAATAAAGCACTCCAAGTATGGCCAAAATACTGTGTCATCAAGTTTTGATAAGTTTGAGAAGGAAAACTGACAATAATAATTGCACAAGAACCAATGAGCATAAAGGGTATCATAAGTGTTAAGGAATGTCTAATTGCACCAAGAAGACATGAGTTTTCAATACGATTATGCAGTTTAGTTGCCCATCGAAAAAAAAGAGTATTCATATCTCACCCGTTTTGAATATATTTTAGACTATTCCGAATTAAAACCTTAAATCTATGACCTTTGCATTAATCAGTTCAAAGTCCATAGATTATCAAAAAACTAAGATAATTACTTATATATTTTAACATTATTTATCACTGAAATACAGTCTTTTTTAGGATTTAACTCAGGTATGGGTCAGGATAGTAGATAAGATTTTTCTCAGAAGGCGTTGTGGGATGATCTAAGAGTGCAGAAGTGGTTATATAAGATGCACGAAGTGCAAAGATGATATCCGTCAGGATAGATGTTTTTTCATTAAAATAATCTTGTTGTAAAGTGTCAATCATTGTATGAATATCCGAGTGAGATTCGAGATTATAATCCGAGTATACATTTAAACGTTCTTTTTGAAAAAGCAAAAGATACATAAGCTGAATATGAAGCTTCAACTCATAGAATAGATGTTTGATTATGGATTGTTTTTTATAGTAGGAGAATGCATGATATTTACAGAAGTAGTCACTAAGAAAATGGCAGACGACGCCTAGGCTTAAGATACGTTGGTTAGGTGATAGATTTTGATCCTGGCTTTGCTTAACATATTTTTCCAAATCATCGCAGGTACTTTCAAGATAGTGATTTATTTGTGAAAGCCTGGGGTGTAGATCAGGTAAGACATTGCCATATTCAAAAAGTAATTGTATGTTTATGGATGTATGCGGAGATTCTTTAAATAGGGATTTGTAAATAAAATTACCAATGAGATAATGAGACATAACAAACATAACTTCACCTCCTCAATTATTTAATATAAGTATAACTTGAGGATGTAAAGCCCTAATTAAGAATAGGTAATTGAAAGCTCAAGAAAAAGTGCTACTGCCCTAATAAACGAGCAGTAGCACTTTGAAGTGGCGTTCGATGTTCAAACCGGAAGAACCGTCCCTCGGTTGCTATTCCCACTTGAAAAACCGAAGAGATACAAAAGAGCACACACCGGCAATCACCAGCATGACAACGATGGAAGGCAAGACATTTTCTACCGGCAACCCAAGAGACGTTGCCTTTAAAAGCTTGATTCCCTGGGTTAAGGGCAGCAAATCGGCAGCTTTTTGCATAGCAGGTGGCATAACCTCATAAGGTAAGGTAGCACCGGAAAAAATAAGCATTGGGAAGTAAAGCAAGCTGGCAAGTATGCCTGCGACTTTAATATTCTTTGCAAGTCCACCGACCATGACACCGATGCTAAACATGGAAATCAACACCAATAACCAACCAAGAAGGAATTGTAAAAAATCGCCTTGCATTCGGAAACTATAAAAAACACTGGCAATAACATAAAGAAGAACCAGAGAAGTCAAAGCATACAACCCATAGATGGTAATCTGTACCAGTAAAATAATGACAGGTCGAGCCGGTGTTACTTTTAATCTTTTTAGTATTTTTTTGCCTCTATAGTCAGATATGACAAGGGGTAATCCCATAACACCACCGGCACTAATGGCTATAGATACAATCGCGCCGAAGGATTGTTCTAAGAAAGTATAAGACGCGCCCACATAAGCCGGTTTGTCACCGTAGATAATGCCAAGCACTACCAGAACAATGATGGGCATACAGATGGCAAAGATCAGCATATCCATACCACGTAGAGACAGCTTCAGCTCCGTTTTTAACATTGTATTAAAGGTCTTCATGTGTCATATCCTCCTCATCGCTATACCATAGGTATGCGTCTTCTAGTTTCTCATAGGGACTGTTATGAATAGCTTCTGATACAGTACCATAAAACACAGTCTCTCCTTTTTTGAGAATACAGATGGTGTCACAGAGTACTTCCACTTCATCCATGAAGTGAGAGGTTAACAAGATGGTAAGCCCGGAATTCTTAAGTTTGCGTAGAATCTGCCATACATCACGTCTGGCTCTAGCATCAAGACCTGTTGTAAGCTCATCTAGCACCACAACTTCTGGATTGGGAATAAGTGCTAGTACAATGAACAAACGCTGCTTTTGACCACCGGAGAGCTCTTTTACCGATGCTTTAAGTTTGTCTGCGATGCCAAACTGTTCAAGTAGATTTTTATAATCTGCTGGATTTTTGTAGAGGGAAGCCGTCACCTCGCAGAGTTCACCTACTTGTATGTACTCTTGATAATGCGCCTCTTGAAACTGAACACCCACGTTTTCAAAAAGCGTCTTTCGGTCATGGATAGGACTTAGATCTAAGATAGAGACAGACCCATAATCCGGTTTCTTGGTGCCTAAGATACATTCGACTGTTGTACTTTTTCCTGCACCGTTTGCACCGAGTAAGCCGAAAACACTTCCGGGCTCAACCGATAGACTGAGATTCTTAACCGCTACTAAGTCGCCATAAGATTTTGACAACTGCTTTACTTCAATTACATTTTCCATTTGAATACCTCCGATTAAGGTTAAAGGGTCAAACTAAGTCTCACTAAATTCAACTACATATGGTAGGTGAAAGTTCAACTATATAGTTTTGATGCCTTAACCCTATTAATAATATACAAAAACTATAACACCAAAGAAAAGTCTGGTGTTATAGTAGAGGGTTGTATATTTTTTGATTTTCATTTCTTTTGTTTACGCTTCATATCATTAAGCCTTACCAGCATATCTTCAGCATTCTTTTGGGCATCCTTTAATGAGATGATCAGCCTATCACATACCGAAATAATATCTTCAGTTTCATCCGGTGTATTAAGTACTTCCTTTATACTAATATTTTGATCTAGTGTTAGGGCATTCATCATTCTCAAAATAGCTGAAAGTGAGTAGTTAGCACAGCGTAGCGTTCGTATGATCTTTAGACGCTCTATATCCTCATAGGTATAGATGCGATATCTATTTTCTTTGCGTTTGACCCTTAGGAGTCCATTCATTTCCCAGTTTCTTAAGGTATCCATGGTGATATTAAGCTTTTTTGAAACATCTTTTCGCGTTAGTGTTATCGGATCTATTTTCTTTTTCCCTTGTAACAAGGTTTGGGTAATCTCGGCGGCTTCATAGGCATGCTCTATTTCCTTTTGGATGGATGTAATATAATCTTGTGTCAGTAAAATGGCATCATCAAAACAACCGGAAGCGGAAGCTTTTATAACAGAAATCATCTGCTTTCGTAATCCGTTTTGGAGTACTTCCACTTGAAAGGCTGTACGGGCCAACTTAAACTGCTCTATATGAAAATCAGTGAAGGTGCGATACCCATTTTTCTTACGTTTGACTTTTGGAATCAGCTCCAGTGTCTCATACAAACGTACCGTATTGGGGTGAATACCAATAATATGAGCCACTTCACTTGTAGTGTATGTTTTTTTCATAAGATCACAGCCTTTGCATATATATTGAGCTACACTATTATTTTATCATAGCAAAGTGGGCGGTTCAATCTAGACAGTTGCTATTGCCATATGCCCGAGATTATGACATTATATAAGAAATATATAAAACACATAAATGAAAACATTGGAGAAAAGACATGATGAAATTCGTATATTCAATAGGACTGATATTTTGCGGCCTATTATTAGGACAGGGTATTAGAAAAAAAGTCGATACAGAAGCTATAAAAGCCACCGTACCGGTAGAAAAATACATTCGACATATTCAAAAATTTGCAATACTAGGGATTAATCCGATTATAACCCTTGGGGCCTTTTGGGGTGTGCAGATCACCAATATTAAATTCATAGCCCTGCCTATACTGGGTATTATTGCAATCACCCTTGGGGGGATACTCGGCTTCGTGGTATCGAAAAGGATGAAACATGGAAGAAAACAAACAGGGTCTATGTTTGTCTCAAGTTCCTTTACCAATCTCGGAAACTTTGGCGGACTTATCTGTTTTGCATTCTTTGGTGAACTCAGCTACGCTTTTGTTTCTATGTATAAGATGTTTGAAGAGATTCTATATTTCATGGTAGGCTATCCCATAGCAAAGTTGCATGGCGACAATGAAACCAATATTAAAACCAAAAATCCGATACTAAAAATCATTACAGATCCCTTTATCTATGTATATTTTGTCAGTATTTCAATCGGCCTGATTCTCAACGTATCCGGTTATGTGAGACCGAGCTTCTATCAGAATATCAACGAGATCTTAATTCCCTTATCTTCTATCTTCTTAATTACTTCTGTTGGATTTTATATGAAAATAAGAGCAATTGGAAGCTACCTGAAAGAATGTGTTGCAATAGCTTCCATAAAATTCATAATCATGCCCATTGTCATCGTATCGATTGCCTACCTTATGGGGCTTAGCACCATCAGTGATGGTTTATTGTTCAAAGTGGTTATCGTCCTGTCAGCCATGCCACCGGCCTTTAATTCCCTCATTCCACCACAAATCTATGGGCTGGACGTGGATTTGGCAAACTCTAGCTGGTTATTTTCGACGGGTTTATTGATTGTTGTTGTGCCGATCTTATACTATATAGTAAACATGATATAAGAACATAAAAAGGCGCCACAACATTGTTTTGTTTAAGATTGTATCCGCATACATAACTAAACCATTTTTTGAATAGATATGTATACTAAGTTTGAATTTTTAAGAATACTCTCGCTTTATTATATCGATGTAAAGCGATCTATAAATCTGACTAATACCATCATAAGAAACATCATTTTTCTGACTGTTTCTTTTATAGGTTCGATACTCTTCGACAGCTGTATCCAGTAAGTCATCCAGCATCCACATTTTCTCAATCAAGTAAATATTTGATTTATCCTTAACATTACGATTCTTTTTAGTAAAGTCTCGTGGTGCTTTTTTTTGTGGATTTTCGTTATTAAAAGCTAGAAGAGTTTGACCTTGAGATATCATCCCTTTCTAATATTTTATATTTGGACAACTGCATCAGGTAGCAGTTATATCAAAATGCTATTTGAAGAACAAAGCTGATTAAAAACATCTAAAAAGCCCAGTTCATCTATATATTTATTATGTAAGAGACCATTAGTAGAGAAAATGGCGCATCTTCGCTTCATATTCAACGCATCCCCATACTTATTATGAAATCAGATATAAATAAACACTTGACATTTTTTGTTAGATGTCTTATGCTTAAAAAAGTAACACGTTATAACGTTATATCGATATGATGAATAATTTGAAAAGGAGAGAGCCTATGCAAAAAAAAGTGATTCGAATACTTTTCATTGGAGAATCATGGAGTAAGCAAATAACAGAAGGAAAAGGGTTCAATTATTTCTCTGTGGGTTTTTATGAGGAAGGAATTGAATATATAATTAAGGCCTTGACCACTGAATCATATCAAGTTACACATTTACCTTCACACTTAGTTGCCAGTAATTTTCCGAAAAATCTTGAGGAATTATCTGTTTACGATGCAATAATTTTAAGTGATGTAGGGGCTGATTCATTTCTTTTAACACCTGAGACTTTTATATATTCACAACGTACCGTTAACCTACTTAACTTGATCGAACGGTATGTAAATGCAGGAGGAGGTTTCTGTATGATTGGAGGTTATATGAGTTTTCAAGGGATCGGAGGTAAAGCGCGATATCATAAGACGATAATTGAAGATATTCTACCAGTGAGGTTGTTTCCATACGATGATCGTGAAGAAATTCCAGAGGGATTCATACCTGAAGTGGTAGATTCGAGTCATGAAATTCTTCATGATATTAAAGGAGAATGGCCCTATTTACTGGGTTATAATCGTCTTGTTCTTAAAGAAGACGCAAACTTACTCCTTGCCCATGGTGGCAATCCTATTCTTGCGATAAATAGTTATGGGGAAGGACGGACAATGGCTTTTGCTTCTGATTGTTCTCCTCACTGGGCACCACCAGAATTTTGTGATTGGCCGTATTATAAAACTTTTTGGCAACAAGCAGTTGGATGGCTTGTTGGAGAGAAGGGTAGAAAAAATGATATCACGTAAAAAACTTTTGGCATATATAGAAGAGAAAAGTGACGAACATCTTGACTATTTGAAATCATTAATCAATGAGGATACTACAAATATCAACCATGGAATAGATGGTGGAAATGAAGAGAATGGTCAGCGTCTAATAGAAAAAACAATGATGTCCATGGGTATGAATATTCATAGATTCGCACCAAATGACTCTATGTTAGTCAAATATTCTGAAGCTTCATTGGGGCATAACTATAATAAACGAGAAAATATCGTTGGTAAATTAAAAGGAAGCGGTGGTGGAAAAAGTCTTTTGTTAAATGGGCATATCGATACAATGCCTTTCGAAAGCCCTGAAAAATGGAAGCGGCATCCACTTGAGCCATACATTATTAATGATAAGATTTACGGTCGAGGAGCATGCGATATGAAAGGAGGTCTAGCTGCAATGCTCTTAGCCCTTAAAAGCCTTTTAGAATTAGGATTTACTCCAAAAGGTGATGTAATAATAGAAAGTGTTGTAGATGAAGAAGGAGGAGGGGGTGGGACTTTAGCATGTATCCATGAAGGCTACCATGCCGATTTAGCCATTGTTGCAGAGCCTACTGAATTAATGATTATGAATGCGCATGTAGGATGGGTATTCTTCCGTATGAACGTTATCGGAAAAGCATTACATGCAGGTCTTAAATGGCATGGAGTTAATGCAATAGACAAGACGTATTTGCTAATTGATGCTTTAAAATCACTTGAGAAAGAGTTGGCATTGATTCCATCTGAAAATCAGTTACCACCTGTGACGTTAAATATTGGTACGATACATGGTGGAACTGCGGGGTCTGTAGTACCAGATAGCTGCACACTTGATTTTGGCTTTCATTTTCCAACATCATTAGCAGATGATAAAGGAAGAGGAATACATGTAGAAGAAGCCATTCGTAATTGTATCAGCAAAGTTGTTAGCGAAGATACGTGGTTATTTACACATCCACCAATTCTAAACAAGTATCAAGAAGGAAGTTCTTATAGCCTTATCAATTACGAAGCGATAACTGAAAAGATATCAATGCATCATGAATTTGTTCGAAAAGCACCAGCAAAAGTAAGTGGATGTGCATATGGATGTGATGCCAGACTGCTTCAGAACATTGGAGGAATAGACACAATTATATACGGACCTGGAAGCATCAAGCGCGCTCACGGAATTGACGAATATCTTGAAGTTGATCAGTACCTTGATTTCATAAAGATAATGGCGTTATTCATCTATGACTGGACAGAAGGGAACGAAAATAAGTCGATGCCACTTTAAAGGGAATCATTTAGCAGAAAAGTTGACACCTAGAATCTGCGAAGGTAAAATACAATCATAACATAATATTATAACGTTATGATGATAGGAGGAATTCCATGCAGATTGATCGAACATTACATATTCCATTATACATTCAACTTAAAAACTTAATTGTGGAAGAAATTGAAAATCAGGTTTGGGTATCAGGTAGTCTGATTCCGTCTGAGAAAGAACTACAAGAACATTATGATGTCAGCCGAATTACGGTTCGCCAAGCAGTTAATGAACTAGTTAATGAAGGACTAGTTATCAAAAAACAAGGAAAAGGTACGTATGTTTCTTTCCCCAAATTATCTCATAATTTACCGAACCTCACGAGTTTTACAGAAGACATCCTTTCTAAAGGCCTTGTACCTCAGGCAGTGATTTTGAAAGTTGAAAAAGGAAATTATCCTGAGATTTCAAAAAAAATGGGGTTATTAAAGAACACAATGCTACTGAACATTAAAAGGCTTCGCCTTATTAATGGTGAAGAAGTGGGAATTCACGATAGTTACATAAATCTATCAGTGATTAAAAATTCACCCATAGCATCAACCGAAAGTTTTGACTATACAAAGTCTATTTATGACGCTATTGAAAAAGAAGGAATGATAATAAGTCATGCAGATGAAACACTTGAAGGTGGCATCGCAAATGAAGAAACCGCTGAATTGCTTGGGGTCAAAAAGGGTTTCCCATTGTTAATACTGGAAAGAATTACTTTTAACTCAGATGAAGTACCAGTAGAATATGTCTTTATGAACTATAGAGCAGATAAGTACAAGTATTCTGTCCGACTTCATCGTAACTAATGAAACATATAGGAGGAAATGAACAATGAAAAATATTTTAAGGCTTACAATGCTATTTTTTGCTTTAGCTACACTTTTAGTAGGATGTACATTAGATGGACCAACTAGTTCAGAAGAATCAGCTACTACGGAAGAAGAAAGTACAAATGAAAGCACAACAGATCAAATCACAATAGGTGCGACGACAGTTACACTTAGACATCAATTTTTTATTGAAATGGATGAGGGAATGAAAGAAGCTGCTCTTGAAAAAAATGTAAATCTCATTGTTAACGATCCCAATGTAGATGCTCAAAAACAAATAGCGGCTATAGAAGACTTTATCCAACAGGGCGTAAAAGGTCTTGTTGTTGTTGGAACAGATCCTTCTGCTATAGTACCTGCAGTGGATGAGGCTGCGGCAAAAATGCCAATTGTTACTATTGACATGCAACTTAATACAGATTCTGTTGATAGTTTTGTTGGAACATTAAATGATGAAGCTGGTAAAAAACTAGGTGAGCATACGCGTGCATATATTGAAAAAGAACTTGGCGGTGTAGCAAAAATTGCTGTAGTGACATGGCTAGAGTCTAGTATTCAAAGACAACGTATTGAAGGTTTCTTATCGGCGTTCGAGGGAATGGATGGTGTGACTATACTTAATCCTCAACCTGGTTATGACAGGGAAGAATCTATGAACACAGTGGAAAATATTTTGCAAGCAGATAAAGATATTAATATAATCTATGCTACTGCGGAAAATAGCGTTCTTGGTTCAATGGCAGCTACAGAATCGGCAAATCGTAAGGATGTTAAAATTGTAGGTTTCGACTTAACAAAAGAAGCAGCTGATGGTATTGTCGATGGAAAAATACTCTCCATGATTCAACAACAGCCAAGAGAGATGGGACGACAAGCAATTTATGCAATACTTGATAAAATAAATGGTAAAGAAATTGATTCAAACATCCCAATTCCTGTCCTGCTCTACGATAAAGACAATGTTGCAGACTTTCTAAACCAGTAATTTCTTTAAGCTATCAAAGCAGAAAAGTTAACTAAGTTTCTGCTTTGATACATAAGAAAGTATAAGAAGAGAGAAGGTAATCTACAAGATGACTGAAAACAATATAATTGAGTTGCAAAATATATCCAAGAATTTTCCAGGTGTAAAAGCTCTTGAGAAAGTAAATTTTTCATTAGAAAAAGGAGAGGTACATGCCCTGCTTGGCGAGAATGGTGCGGGAAAATCAACTTTAATTAAAATTTTGACAGGTGCCTATCAACAGACTGTAGGAACGATAATATTTGAAGGAAAAGAAGTAGATGGGATGACGCCCGAACGATCCAAACATCTAGGAATAAATGCCATCTATCAAGAACTTACGCTCTTTCCGGATATGACGGTTGCACAAAACATCTTTATGGGAAACGAGCAACATCAAAAAACATTACCGTTTCTCGATGATAGAAGTATGAATTTAGAAGCCACTTCCTTATTTAAAAGAATTAAGCTCAATGTAGAGGCCACAGTATTGTTAAAGAAACTAAGTATTGCTCAGCAGCAAATGGTTGAAATTGCAAGAGCATTATCGCTTAACACGAAAGTACTAATCATGGACGAACCGACTTCGTCTATAACTAAGCAAGATACGGAAGTTCTTTTTGATTTGATAAGGGAGCTCCGAAATCAAGGTGTTAGTATAATTTATATATCTCATCGGATGGAAGAAATTTTAGAAATTTGTGATCGGGTAACAGTAATGCGTGATGGTAAGGTGGTTAAGACTCTTCCTATTGAAGCTTCTACAAATACTGAGGAGCTAGTAAATTTAATGGTATATAAAAAGCTAAAAGATTTCTTTCCAAAAGTTATTGTGTCTATTGGAGAGGAAGTCTTAGCGGTAGATAAATTAAGTTGTGCCGGTGTTTTTAACGAAATTAGTTTCAACGTCCGTTCTGGAGAAATTTTTGGAATTGGTGGTCTTGTTGGTAGCAAAAGGTCTGAAGTTGTTGAAGCGATTTTTGGGCTTAGAGAATATAACTCTGGAGAAATTAGATTCAATGGAGAGAAGTTGGTAAAGCAAAAACCAGAAGATTGCATTAATAAAGGAATGGGATTTATTTCTGAAGATCGAAAAGGTACCGGACTTTTACTTACTATGAATGTAAAAGAGAACATGACACTCCCAAGTCTGAAAATGTTCAAAAAATTAAATAGCTTTTTCGTTGATGAGTCTAAAGAGGAAGTAGTTGTTAATGAAAAAATAGATTCCTTACGGGTCAAAACGCCATCAATTCATCAAAAAATTGATAAGTTAAGTGGCGGAAACCAACAAAAAGTACTTATAGCTCGATGGTTACTTTTAACTCCTAAGCTCTTAATCATGGATGAACCAACGCGAGGAATTGATGTTGGTGGTAAATCTGAGATTTACCAAATTATGGGGAATTTAGTGAAGATGGGAGTAAGCATTGTAATGATTTCTTCAGAAATACCTGAGCTACTTGCCATGAGTGACCGAATTATGGTCATGCGTGAAGGTCGTAATGCTGGCATTCTTTCGGAAATGCAAAAAACAGAGGAGAATATCCTAAAACTAGCATTTGGAGGTAAACTTAATGAATAACAATAAGTCCTTAAAAAAAGAAACGGGTCTTTCTTACCGCAAAATGAAGGATGGTATACATACTTTTTTGAAAGAGAAAAGTAGCGCTGGAATAGGATTGATTTTGACGTTCAGTATTATTAGTCTAATGACCGATAAATTTTTAACTGCTGAAAATCTTTTAAATGTTGCAAGGCAAGCATCAACAAATGCCATTGTCGCCGTAGGGATGACGTTTGTAATTATTACAACGGGCATCGATCTCTCAGCAGGAGCTGTTTTAGCTTTAGTGGGTACAGTTGTTGCAGGAATGATTATGTCATACGGCCTACCGATACCCATTGCCATTGCCATTGCCCTTCTTATTGGCTTGCTAATTGGGGTGGGCAAAGGGCTAATTATCTCTACACAGAAGATTCCTGCATTTATCGTAACTCTTGCTTTGATGACAGTTTTGCGTGGTATGGCATTTGTCTATACAACGGGTCGTCCAATTTATGTGGATATAGAATCTTTTAGAATGCTAGGGCGCGGCTATATCGGTCCGATTCCTATTCCTGTAATACTAATGGTGATTGTTGGGGTAACTGGTCATTGGTTGCTCAAAAAAACAAGTTTTGGTCGTCATGTTTATGCGGTAGGTGGAAACGAGGAAGCTGCTCGGTTGTGTGGAATCAATATTAATAAGACATTAGTTGGTGTATATGCATATGCGGGATTAATGACAGCATTAAGCGGTATAATTTTAGCCTCTCGACTTTCAACGGGTTCACCAAATGCAGGAGAAGGTGCAGAACTGGATGCTATAGCTGCTGTTGTGCTTGGTGGAACAAGCTTAATGGGTGGTGTTGGATCTATTGGCGGAACCTTTATGGGTGTTGCGATTATCGGTATTATGAACAATGGACTAAATTTAATGAATGTTTCCTCTTATAATCAAATGATGATAAAAGGTTTAGTAATTTTGTTAGCGGTATGGGTCAATAATTTAAAAATGAAAAAATCCAAAAAAAATGTTTAGGTAATGAAAGACTAACTATTAAAAGTCAAGTAGGAAATCATTGGAGTACAGAAAAATATTTTGATACATGAACATTGAAAACTGCATGACGAACAGAGCATCCTTTCTGGTGCTCTAAAGAATACATGAACTCTGAGGACTAAGCAGTTTTAATATAGAGCTGACCAGTTTTTTCGAGGTGGTAGATTATTCTAACCAACTTCTTTGCAGCGTGAGAGATGGCAACATTATAGTGTTTACCTTCTGCTCTTTTCTTGGCGAAGTATGCTGAAAACGTTGGATCCCATATACAAACATACTTCGTTGCATTGAATAATGCGTAGCGGAGATATCGTGAACCGCGCTTTTCCAAGTGGGAATAGCTTGATTCAAACTTTCCGGATTGATAAGTAGATGGTGATAACCCTGCATATGCAAGGATTTTGTCAGGAGAAGAAAAGCAAGAGAAATCACCAATTTCAGCAATAATCATTGCGCCCATACGATAACTTATGCCAGGGATACTGAGGATTGGTGAATTGATCTCATCCATCATTGCTTCAATAATACCTTCAATTTCGCTGATTTCAGAACTTAATTCTTGAATATGCCGGATTGTATGTTTCAGTTCAAGAGATTTAGCTGGCATATTAGAGCCGATAGAACTTCTGGCTGCATCGCGGATTAGAATGGCTGTATCCCTTGAATAATGCCCTCTGGAGGAGATTTCCAGAAGATGTATTAAGTGAGTAAGGTGCGATGAGGCGATAGCTGATGCACTCGGAAATTCAGAGAGTAATGCATAAACCGAAGCAAGATGAAGTGTAGGAACCAAGTGTTCCAGTTCGGGGAAAAGGATGGTTACAAGTCGCTTTATAGAGACTTTCAGTTTTGAACGATCAGCGACAGTTTTGAAGCGATAGCGTGTTAATGACTTCAATTCTTCATTGTGATAAGATGTATCTGAGTAGGACTTTAAGTTCACATCAGACATCATCATAGAAGCAATCACTCTTGCATCAACCTTATCTGTTTTGGTCTGTCTAAGGCTTAGACTTTTTCTGTACAGATTAGAATGTAAGGGATTGATAATATAGGTCGGCAAACCTTTATCAAGAAGATATCCAAGAAGATTGTAACTATAGTGTCCAGTGGCTTCTAGTCCTACTTTTACTTTAGATAAATCTTCAGTAGTGGATTGGATCTTCTGGATAAGAGATTCAAAACCGACAAGGGTGTTTGAGATGGTGAAGGCATCAAACAGGATTTCACCATCTGAGTTTGTGATAAAGCAATCATGTTTATCTTTTGCAACATCAATACCAACAAAAATCATAAAAACCTCCATTGAAATATATTCGATACTGTTTTAGACCACGGTTGCTCTTTGCGATTGTAACCTCGTTCTAAATAAACCGTCATGCGGTATCTAACTGATTAACAAATGAACAAAGAGACTGTGGTTAGAGCCTTTACAAAACCATCAAGTGGTAGGAGATAAAAACTAATCCACAGTATCTAAAACAAGCATAGCCTAACCTATAGAAAAGGTAAAGAATGGCTATGACTATATAATACGAGGAGTAACATATGAAACAAATAGGAATTCTTCCGGAGAAAAAAAACGCTATTGAAAGTATTTTCAATAAAAAGAAAGCTGTAATTGGCATGATTCATACTAAAGCATTGCCAGGAGCACCACGCTATAATGGTGAAACTATGGAAGAAATTATTGAATTTTCCATTAGGGATGCTTTAGCACTTAAAGAAGGAGGAGTGGATGGTCTGATGTTTGAAAATGCTTGGGATATTCCATTTTCTAAACCTGAAGATATTGGTTTTGAAACAGTATCTGCTCTTGCTGTACTGGCAAAGGAAGTCACACGACAGGTTAATCTTCCATTTGGTTTCAATTTTTTAGCTAACGGTGTTTTGGCTGCTTTAGCGGCAGCTAAAGTTACAGAAGCCCAGTGGGTTAGATCGAATCAATGGGTGAACGCTTATGTTGCAAACGAAGGAATTATTGAAGGGGCATCAGCAAAGGCTATGCGTTATAAGAGTATGCTTCGTGACAAGGACATTAAAATCTTTGCAGATGTGCATGTTAAGCATGGAAGTCATGCGATTGTGGCAGACCGTTCGTTGGGCGAGCAAACGCGCGACAATATATTCTTTGATGCAGATGTATTGATTGCCACAGGTAGCCGAACAGGCGATGCCACACACATCGATGAACTTAGAGGTATTTTTGAAAATACAAATTTACCAGTTATTGTTGGAAGTGGTATTACACCTGAAAATGCAGACGAAATATTAAAATATGCAAGTGGAGTTATTGTTGGTTCTAATTTAAAAGAGGATGGTGTATGGTGGAATCCGGTAAGCTTAGAACGTACAAAGCGGTTAATGGATGTTGTTAATAAGCATCGATAGACAATATATAAAAAGAAGGAGATTGTATGTCAAAAGTTGAGGTAATTTGCTATGGAGATATTAATGTAGATTATGTTGGGAATATGAACCGCTTACCCGAGGTAGATGAAGAACTTCCAATAGAAAACCTTACTATTCACTGCGGTGGAGCGGCAACCAATGTAGCTGTTGGATTGGCTCGGCTTGGCCATAGCGTATCTTTTTTGGGATGTACAGGTGATGATGAAATTGGTAAACGTTTACTTTCTGAGCTAGCTGAAGACGGCGTAATTATTTCTAATGTTATTGTCAAAGAAGATATGAATACAGGCATGGCGATTGCAATTCTTGATAATGAAGGAGAACGACGTCTAATGACCTACTCTGGTGCCAATAATAAGATGGAAGTAAGAGATATCAGTGAGAATATATTTGAAGATGCTCGCATTTTTCATTTGAGTAGCCCACAACTACATATGGTAGAGCCATTATTAAAATATGCAAAAGAAAAGGGTCTCATAACTTCTTTTGATCCTGGTAGTATTATTTGCAGGTTAGGCATCTCGGTGATTGAACCTTTATTACATTTAGTTGATGTATTATTTTTAAATCAAGTTGAATACCAACAGCTCATGGGTAGTAAAATCCCATCAAATCTTAGATATTTTTGTGACTTAGGTTGCAAAATGGTTATCTATAAAAAAGGACGAGAGGGAAGCATCTTATTGACAAAGGAAGGTCTTAGTACAGAGTTGCCAGGGTTTGATGTCGTATCTGTGGATTCGACAGGTGCTGGAGATGCATTTGCGGCGGGTTTCCTTAGCGCGATGCTTCGCAATGAAGAAATGGATATGATTATTCTTTCTGCTAATGCAATGGGAGCGATTGCTGTAACTGCACGTGGTGCAAAAGTGGCACTTCCTGATAGAAATAAACTTGAAAAATTTATATATAATCATAAATGACTACAAAATAATTAGAAGATTTTTCTAAAAAGCGACCAAACAAATTTTTAACTCTAAAAAGAAGGTATTGACCTTCTTTTTTTTGATATGAATTGGTACTGGTTTGTGGTCTTATAATAATTTCCATATTTGAAGTTTTTATTATTGTAATTCAAATATTTTATGTATGTCATAACGTCTTTTAAAGGCACTGGTAAAGAATATGATTACAAAGATGTTGTAACCTTAATCAAGATTATCTGTGATTGAAGCCTGATTTTAGTTAGATAGTGAAATCTAAAAAGTGTAAGAATGAAGTACTTGATTAATGGTTTTGCTTTCTGTATGATACTGCTTAGGACAAATACTTATAATCATCGGTCCAACTTATTTCTATAGAATATGGAGTCATGACTATGTTAGTGAATCGTATTTATTTTATATTTGTTACATTTTTCACAATGATTACGTTTAGCTTATTGCTGGACAACCCAATACTAGCCGGTGTCATCACCCTAATACTTATCAGTACCGGATATATTGTGATTGCCTTATTTAGGAATAAGAAAAGGCTACACCTTTTAGAAGACCTATGTGACCCAAAGGCTTTTATCGAAGCAACGGAGCACCAAAGAGGGATAACTGGAAAAGACCCCAAAATAAATGCTTATCTTAATGTGGATCACAGTGCCGGTTTGATTCTATTAGGCAAATATCACGAGGCAAAGGATCGGTTGCTTTCAATTGACCCCAAATATCTCTCCCCAAAAAATGGAACCTTACTTATTTATAACATTAACTTAATTTCTTGCTATTATGGACTGGGTGATGTTACTGAAGCTGATAACCTATATGAGGCAAAAATGCCATTGCTCTCACCAATTAATTCTAAGCTAACCCTATATACAAAACTATTAATTGCTGAGCGATTTTATATTCATGGAAAACTACTTGAAAGCAAGGAAAAATATAAGGCATGTCTAGAAGAAAAAGTAAGCTTACGTCAGCGCCTGTGTATTTTGTATAGCCTTGCACAAATAGATGAAAAATTGGAGGACCTTAAAGCAGCTCAAATAAAGTATGAAGAAGTTGCAAAACTTGGCAATCAGTTATGGGTTGCAAAAGATGCACAACAAAAGCTTCAAGTGCTATCATCATAGGATATATAAATATCATATCCAGTCATAATTTGAACAGATTTGATCGGTATAATCTAATATAAGAAGAAATTGAGTTCTAATATTAGGAGTGTTGGTCATGATTAAATATATGAAAAACCATAAGAAAATCATTATATCTCTAGGAATTGCTACCGTCATAGCAACTTTAGCATATGGCTATAGAAATGATCTTCAAAATATCTTTGAAATTCTATCGGGTGGTACAGTTGACGATCTAGTAACATTGATTCAAAGCTGGGGTATTGGAGCACCCATTGTAAGCATTTTACTGATGGTTTTGCAGGCCTTTATAGCGCCAATTCCTTCTTTTTTAATTGCTGGAGCCAATGGATTGGTCTTTGGCACTATTGGCGGTATGATCATATCTTGGATCGGAGGCATGCTGGGTGCCATGGGTACGTTTTATCTGGCGAGACTACTGGGTGAAAAATTTGTAAAGAAATACGTTCAAAGCAATAGCCTCATGGAAAAGGTAGATGAAATCAGTCAAAAGCACGGTACGAAGGTCGTTTTAATCGGTAGGTTATTACCCTTTATATCCTTTGACTTTTTAAGTTATGCGGCAGGGCTTAGCACCATGAAACCATGGCGATTTTTTCTCGCCACAGCTTTAGGCATGATACCGGGTACTACAGCCTATGTATTACTTGGTAATCAAATATTAAAATACAGCCGTTATACCAATCAAATGTTTTGGATTATAATTGTAATGGTACTTGTCTTTATTGTATATTCCAAGATAAAAAAATGCGTCAGTCAAGTATCTTGAAAGTCACACTGCCATAAAGACTCTAATAAGTAGATTTTATATATCGGATAAATTGTTCGGCCAGTTTGGGATCAAACTGGGTATAGGTACAGCGTCTTATTTCAGCAATGGCTTCATCCGGAGGCATTGCTTTTTTGTAGGGTCGCTCGCTAATCATGGCATCATAGCTGTCGCATAAGTTCAAGATACGTGCACCTAGAGGAATATCATCGCCGGCGATACCACGAGGATAGCCCAACCCATCATACCGTTCATGGTGAGATAATACGATATCTTGTACCTCAGAAAAAGTACCGCAACTCTTTAATACCCTGTATCCCACATCCACATGTTTTTTAATAATATCATATTCAAAAGCTGTTAAACGGCGCGGCAACTCTAATACGGCATAATCAATGGCTATTTTCCCGATATCATGGACAAGACCGGCTGTTTCGTATGCAATGCGCTGGCTGTGGTCATAATCCAAAAAAGAAGTAAACCCAATAATATGCTCTCGAACCCGTTTTACATGTTGTTCTTCTCTTGGATGTTTTTCATGTAAAGTTGACAATATGCCTTTAATTACATTCTGATGATAGTTCTCATTCATCAGTAATTTTTTCTGATACATTCGGTCTTCTGACAACTTTAAGATGTCAAGAATCGGTTCATCCTCACGTTCTTTTACTGCAGCACCAAAAGCAATCGACATATGAATACCATTGACTTTTAAAGTGCTTTCCTGAGATTGAAGACGGTTAAGAATCTTTTCTACCGTAGACTTATCAACTTTGTTCAAGATCACTGCGAACTCATCACCGCCATATCTGGCCACAACTTCATCTTCACGAAAATGTTCCTTAATAAACTTTCCTGCAGCCCTAAGAAGTTGATCGCCCAGAGCATGGCCAAAGGTATCGTTCATTAATTTCAAGCCATTCACATCCGCCATGATGATAGCTAAAGGTAGATGTCTTCGTTGATCCAACCGATCCAGTTCATCATTGAAAAAACGACGGTTATAGAGTCCTGTCAAAGTATCATGGAAGCTCATATACTCAATACGTTTTTTCTGAATAATCTCGTCGGTAATATCTGCAAAGGCGCACTGATAATAGCGCTTACCATCTAAGACAAGAGGATGGCTGATTAATTTATAATAGCGCTTGTGTCCACCAACCGGTAGCATCACTTGATCCACCAATCCAACATCTGTCTTTTCTAACTTGCGCATATGGAAATACAAGGTATCTTGACTTTCCGGGTGAATCATATCCTGAAGCTTCTTACCTTTTTTAATAGTATGCATATATTTCTCACAAAGTTGATTATACTCAAGAATCACAAACTGATCATCCAAATACACATACATCATAGGCGCTTTGTCAAAAAGGACTTCATATTTCCTTTGTATAATCTCAAGTGCACGATAGCTTGCCCGTAGTTCTTCATTCTGGAAAGTGAGTTCTTCATGATATTGAAGCAAATTTTCTACAATGTCTTCATAGGTCTTATCTTCCAAATTCAGGCTATTGTGTTGATTTAAGGTTTCAAGAATTTTTTCTCTTATATTGTCCATAAGGATCACCTCGCATTCGGTATACGTTGGTTTTGACTTAAATCGATTGAAATTGTGTTTATTATGTATTTTCTGTGTTTGTATGGCGCTTCTGAAAAGCAACCAATTCGTTTTGGCTTTTCTTAAGTTGAGTAATGTCAATAAGGGTAAGGATAATACCATCAATGGCATAATTGGTGGTTCGAAAAGGACGTATCTTTGCAAAGTAAGTATTGCCTTTGCCGTCTCTGATTTCTCGCTCAGCTGTATTCAGATTCTCAAGAACATCTTCTATATCATGGAATAGGTCTTTATAAACATCAGCAACCGACAAATGATGAATCGGTCGCCCGATGTCGTTATCGATGATATTTAGAACACGGGTGATCACAGGTGTGATACGCCTTATGCACAAACGGCTATCAAGATAAAGTGCACCTATTTCAGTATTTTTAAGCAGATTATTGAGGTCATTGGTGAGCATCGTTAACTGTTCAATCTTCTGTTGGTGTTCATTGTTGACGGTGTAGAGTTCTTCGTTTACGGATTGAAGTTCCTCATTGGTGCTTTGTAGCTCTTCATTAGAAGCAATCAGTTCTTCATTAGAGGATTGGAGTTCCTCGTTAGAAGTTTCCAGCTCCTCGATAGTGGCCTGTAGGCCTTCTCTTGCCAATTGTAGTTCTAATTCAAGTTGCTTAACCCTTTCTTGACTCTCTTGACTCATATCGATGGTGACTGGGACAGTATTTTTTGCAACCTCAGAAAAAGTAAAGCTAATCAACAAATAATCTTCTTCATGCATTTCAATAAGCGAGCCCTGAATGTTCAGAGTTCGTTCTTCATCATGACCATATAGAATGTTATCAATACGGACAGCTTTACGATCATTTTTTAATCTTCTAAGCAAATTGTTAATATAGAGACTCAGCTCCTTGTTGATGTGGGCCAAAAGTTTATTAGAGAAGCGACCGGTCTGTAAACTGAAAAAAGGTGAAACATCCCCAATAATATGAAGTATGTTTTCCTTATTGTCGACAATCACCGAGGGTGACAGATTCTGTCGTAACACTTCTACCAACATTTGTTCGAACCATAAGTTTTTCCTGCTTTTTAATGAATAACTATCTTGATTACTACCCCGTAAAGACAGATTTGTTTCGATATGGGTATTCATCTCAAGACCGAGTTGAGGTCGATAAGTATCTCGAAAACGGTAAATCTTCCATTTACTATCTATTTTTTCAAAGGCCTCGTGCATATCACCTAAGGATTCACTGCTACCAAGAAACAGATAGCCCCCTCGGTTTAGGGCATAATAAAAATTATTCAGGATTTTTTGTTGATATTCACTTTTTATGTAGATAAAGAGGTTTCGACAAACTAAGAGGTCAAGCTTGCCAAAAGGTGGGTCCTTAAGAATATTGTGTTTGGCAAAGACCACTAACTTTCGTATTTTTTCATTAATCTGATAGCCTTCATTGGTCGTGTTGAAGTATTTAGCGAGGATATGAGGCTCCAAATCTCCTGCAATGCTGGTAGGGTATAAACCTGTGCCCGCATATTCTAGAGCACGGCTATCAATATCGGTTGCAAATAACTTAAGATCGCATTTGAGATTGTGCTGAGTCAAGTACTCACTTATAAAGATTGCTATAGAGTAGACTTCTTCTCCAGTGGAACAACCGGCAGACCAGATACGTATCACGTCTTTGCTATAATCCAATTGACTAAGAACGCCAACAGCTAGGGCTTCAAAAGCTTCTTTGTCTCTAAAAAAGCTGGTAACACCAATAAGAAGTTCGCGGTATAAAGTTTCTTTTTCCTTGTCTGACTCAGCAAGAAGTTGGATATAGTGGGTCGTATCCTCACAGTCATTCAATTTAATACGGCGTTCTATACGTCGAATCAAGGTGCTTTCTTTGTAGCTGGTGAAATCAACATTCGTAAAGCTCTTTAGTAGATGACAGATTTTCGTTAGATCATCATAGTTATTGCGTTGAATCTCTTTTTCCATACCCAGTGTAGCCGGGTATTTAATATACTTCATGATCTCTGTTGTCATCCGCTGAGGTGGCAAGATAAAGTCGACAAGTCCGGTCGCTATAGAACTTTTTGGCATACCGTCAAACTTAGAGCTTTCTTCATCTTGGGCCATGACCATGCCACCCATTTCCTTAATCTCACGAATACCGAGTGTACCGTCACTCCCTGTTCCAGATAAAACAACAGCAATAGCATGTTTTTCTTGGTCTTTTGCCAAGGACCTAAAAAAAATATCAATGGGTAGAATCAGCTGATGCTTCTCATAGACTTGAGGTTTTAACAACAAGCGACCATCAACCATCGTAAGATTATGTCTTGGGGGTATCAGATAAATCTTATTAGGCTCAGTCATCATCTGATCTTCCGCAACTAAGATTTCCATTTTTGTATGTCTGGCAAGTAATTCATTCATTAAGCTTTTGTAATCGGGAGACAAATGTTGTACCACGACAAATATCAGTCCCGAATCATCCGGCATTGCCTTAAAAAATAACTCAAGCGCTTCAAGACCACCGGCTGAAGCACCAATTCCAACATAATATTGTTCATCCACCATAAGCTCACCTAGCTTTCACTTAATTATCAAGCATGAATAAATGTTATTTTAAAGAGCACTATTATCAACTGACATAAGTTATCTGATAATAATAATTATACATTAGTTTTAAAATAATTTTATCACATAATGGTTAAAAAATCAGCTTATTTATTTATTTTTATTTTTTTCATAGAAAGATATAAGAAGGTTTCGGAAAGTTGTTGATTTCGTTGAAAGACGATGCTATAAATGTTAGAATATTCAAGTAATATGCAATACTAAGAGTCATGTAGTTTAGGCTCAGGTATTTCGGCATGAATTATTGATGGGAAATGGTTAGGGGGAATGGCGTATTCAAACATATAGAAAAGTAACAATAGTGTTCATTTTAATACTATTAATATCTTTATTAGCCTCATGCCAAAAAGAAAATGCATCCATTTTTTTGACACAAGAAGAACAAGCATGGTTGACGGAGCATGAAGGTCAAATCCGTATAGGCTATACGACTGATTATCCGCCAGTGGAGTATCTAATAGGGGATGACTATGTTGGCATCTCTGCAGATTATTTCAAACTTTTAGAAGAAAAGCTGGGTACAAAGTTTGAAATGGTAGAATTTGATCAGTGGAGCGACTTAATTGAAGCATCGCGGTTAAAAACTGTATCGGGGATCACAGCAGCGACAAAAACACCTGAACGCAGCAAGTATTTAGATTTTACGGTGCCCTATATTATGAATCCAAACGTCATCATAACGCGTAAAAACTTCTCTGAGAAGTTAACCTTTGAAAAACTTTCAAATTCCAGCATGGATATTTTGGTCATTGAAGAATACTCCATTATCGAAGACCTAGAAAAGAACCATCCAAAGCTTGTATATCGTACGGTGCCAAACACGTCAGATGGTTTAAGACTTGTGGCTTTTGGAGAAGCAGATGCACTTATTGTAGAAGTCATGAGCGCTTCAGCAGGCATTGAAGAAGATAAGATTACCAATCTAATGGTGAACACTGAAGTCCCTTATGATTCTAATTTATCCATAGCAACGCGAAACGACTGGCCAATGCTTAGCGACATCTTAAACAAAGGCCTTGCGCAAATCACTAAAAGAGAGAAACAAGCCATCTTAAACAAATGGGTACCCATACAAAAAAAGAGCATTGTTGAAAATCGATTTTTCTGGATAATCCTTGGGGGCATTTTAATTGTTCTTAGTATGATCATCGTTGCGATTGTAGTCTGGAACCGTCTACTACAGAAGGCTGTCCTTGAAAAAACAGAAGAGCTTATTCATAAAAATGAACAGTTGCATAAAATAAAAAAACAACTCTTAGAAGAAATTGAAGAAAGAAAAAAATCAGAGGCACGTATCAAATTCAAATCCTATCATGATGAACTAACGGGTCTACATAACCGTGCCTATTACAATGAACAGTTAGAATACTACGAAAAAATTAAAAAAATCCCCTTATCCATTGTACTCGGGGATCTAAATGGCTTAAAAATAACAAACGACACCTTAGGCCATGAGATGGGTGATCGACTGATTGTTAAGATTGCTGAAATTCTAGAAGCAACTTGTGGTGAAAAAGATACCGTTGCCCGCATCGGTGGAGACGAGTTTGTTATCTTAATGCCGGGTAGTACAGATCAAATGGCACAAGCAGTTTGTAAAAGGATAAAAAGTGCTTGTGAAGAAGCAAAGATGGACCCTATAAAGCTTTCTGTGGCACTTGGACATGCTGAAAGAGTCAGCTTAGATATGAGTTTACAATCTGTTTTTAAAAAAGCAGAAGATCAAATGTATGAAAACAAAATGTATGAAAGTGAAAGTACCCATAGAGGCATTTTGGAATCTCTTAAGGCAATGTTAAGAGCCACTACTGAGGAGACCTCAGATCATAGTAGGCGCATGGAAGAGCTGGCCTTACGACTTGGAAAGCACATCGGACTATCCCTACAAGAGCTGAATGCACTGGCTTCATTAGCAGACCTGCATGATTTAGGAAAAGTGGCCATATCGGATGAAATACTATTAAAAGAAGGCTCACTGACCAATGAAGAACTGGAAAAAGTGAGAAGACATCCTGATTTAGGCTTCAAAATTGCAAGCACATCACCAAGTCTATCACAAATTGCCGAAGGCATACTGTCCCATCATGAATGGTGGGATGGCACAGGTTATCCCCGAGGCCTAAAAGGTGAAGAGATCTCTATTTTAGCCAGAATTATTTCTTTGGTGGATGCTTTTGATGTTATGACTATTGGAAGACCCTACAAAGCGGCTATGACAAAAGAAGCGGCCATTGAGGAAATCAAACGTTGTTCAGGTACACAATTTGATCCTACATTGGTGGAATTATTTGTACAGAATGTTATATGAACTAACGATGATCGATAAGATATTGATCAAAGGCATCTAAATCAATGGGGCGACTGAAGTAATAGCCTTGTGCGATTGTACCGGCTGTTTGATTTAGTAAGTCGACTTGTTCTCGTTGTTCAACACCTTCGACAACAATACTAATATCCATGACTTCAGCCAACTGAGATATAATTTTGTAGATTTCATAGGATTTCTTCTGAAGATGTATGTTATCAATAAATGTCTTATCAATCTTAAGGATATCGAAGGTTAATTTATCAAGGTAAGCCAGTGAAGAATAGCCTTTGCCAAAATCATCAAGGGCTATTTTTACCTGAAGTGCTTGAAGGCTTTGGAATATTTCGTTTGCCCTTTGTAGATTCTCAAAGCCCATATCTTCTGTAATTTCGATGGTTAACCATGTAGGATTAATCTTTGAAGCCTCTAAAATATGTTTAAGAGCCGGTAGCATGGCTTTGTCAGTGAAGGTTGTAGAAGTCATGTTGACAGATATTTCTAGGTGAGGGTAGAGAGACTGCCATCTTTTAATCTCAGTGCAGGCGCGTTTTACCATGAAGAAGTCAAGTTCTTTCATTAAACCATTTCTTTCAGCTACCGGTAGAAAATCATTAGGGAATACAAGACCTTTTGTGGGGTGTTGCCATCTTACTAAGACCTCACCACCGATTACCTTTTCTTGTGGAAGAATGAGCTGAGGTTGAACATACAACAAGAATTCTTCATTCTGTAAACCTCTTTTTATGTCTTCTACTAACTCCCTTTCTCGGATATAAGCGTTATAGATGTCAAATTCAAAAACTAAAAACTGATCAATACCTAAGAAGTTGTGGATGTAATCCATCGTATGTTCAGCATATTTGTAGAGCTCTTCAAAGCTGTTGCCATGATCCGGGAACTTTGTAACGGCAATACTTGCAGTGAACTGTTGCAAGAAGACTTTTGAATCACAATAAGCCTCAGTGATAGCTTTGATTTGATGAATGCGTTCTTCCACGCTAATAGAGGCCTTATCATAAGCAATCAGAACAAAGGAAGCCCCTGAAATACGACCGAGTATTAGTTGTTCGTCAAGAATCGCTAAGAGTTCTTGAGCATATTCAAGGATAATCTGGTCCCCCATTTGTTGACCTAACCGATCATTGATATCTTTAAAGTTGTCTATATTGATATAATATAATTGGCCATGATAGCCTTTAGCAATGAGACTATCCGTTTTGGAAGTCAGACCATATTTATTAGGTAAATAGGTCAGCTGATCATTGGCAAAAAGAAAAGTAAGTCTTTCATTTTCAGATTTATTGATGAGATAGCGAATATAGTAGCCTCCAAAAAAGATGAGATTAAGAATAACAAATACACCAAAGAGAATCAGACCATAATAATTCTTTTCCGCCATTTTGGGAATAGAATTAAGGCTAATTCGATTGATGTTATCAATATCGGTGACTAGAATGGCTTTGTTGATGATGGACATAAGTATAGGTGATGTGTTTGTAATATAAAGATGCTGGGTTGCCACCTCATCAAGGGTATACATGGTCGAGAGCGATTCTTCATTTTCTTTGAGCCTATAAAAGTCAAGGACATGCTTTGGGAGAAGGATAAAGTCAACATCATTACTTTTTAAACCTTGGATTAAGGCATCGTAGTGCGCTTCATACACGATATGACCTTCATTAAGCGTCTTGATGAGCTCGACATCCAATTCATTATCAAACAAGAGACCAGTGGTATAAGATCTTAGGCCATATAAGTCATCAATGGTTGGACTACCTGGTAAGCCGGTAACAACATAAGGTGTCTCCAGATACGCAAGTGAAGGATAAAAATCTTCCAAGTCAGCATGCTTGAAAGTTAACATTGTAACATCATGAACCGAATAATCCGTGGTAAGCGTGTCTTTTTTGCCAAGAATGAGATTAAGCCTAAGACCTGAAATACGCTCAATCTCTTTTATAATGCCAACGGTTGATCCATACAGTTTATCATCATTTTGAATCGTATAAGGTTTATCAGGGGTAATACCAATGGAGATGGAAGAATTATTGGATATAAAGTCACGTTCTTCTTTGTCTAATATAGCCTTAAAGAGTGCGTTTCTTGTCGTGTAATAATCATGACTTAGAATGGATTCAAGATTACCCATACGTTCCATATATAGAATCGCTTTTTGTAAAATACCATGAAGCAGAGTATCTTGACTGGGCATGGCTATAAAAACATCATCTAAAGGTTGCTTTAAGATGAAGTTATTAACAGCATGTATCTGACCATCTAGCAACAGTATGGGGAGGTCAGATAGAAGAAAAAAACCATCAATTAGACCATCATTTAAGGCAATATTAAGATTTTCTAGGTCATCATATATTTTTATCTCGTTATTATTGGCTTCTAAGTCGTATGAAAAAACATAAGCGTCAGAGGAAAGAAGGCCAATGCTCTTATTAGAGAGTTCATCTAAATGATTAAAAGACTTGACTTTGGCGTAGTAAGAAAAACTTTGTTTTGATAAAACAAGTAAGGTTTGGTCGATGAAGTAGTTGGTTGAAGGACTACCAGATATAACGAAATCTGCATCGGTTTTTGAATGAACCAAATGAAGGTCTGTAAGATTAGATATCGATTGAATGAATTTTTGATCATCAAAATTCGTGAGATCATCTGTATAAAAGTTAAGAACATCCCCACTAGTGTCTTTAATCCATTGAACCTCGGCATCATTTAGATCTAACACAACTGGTTGATTAAGTAAGGTTATTAATAAATAGAGGATGATAGCAATGGCGCCTGTGATGCCAAGAAAGTATTTTTGTTTTGAATTCATCCATGTTCCTCCTATTTAATAATTAAGTGGATAAAGGATCAAAAAGTCATGACACCCAAACCATTGTAATTGTAACATACAAAATAAGACTAATAAAGTATGGATACATTGAAGCGAAAAAGGATAAAGCACAGTTGCTTTATCCTTTTTACTGTAGCTATAAGAGGGTTGTCCTACTCTTTCTTAGAATTTGGGTTTGGAGCGTTTGAAGGCCTATCATTTTCAGAAGTTGGCTTTGAAGATGCATCACCATCAGGTTTTGAGACTTCAGCTGTGTCGTTTGCTTGACTTGGTAAGGAAGAAGATGGCTTATCAGCTTCAGATGCTGAATTTGAAGATTCAGGCTTATCAGGTATTGAGTCTTGAGCTTTATCATTTGCTTGACTTGGTAAGGAAGAGGAAGGCTTATCAGTCTCGGGTGATGAACTGGAAGATTCAGGCTCATCAGGTTTTGGCTCTTTAGCATTTTCATTTGCCTGACTTGGTACAGAAGGCTTATCATTTTCAGATGTTGACTGAGGTTCATTTGTCTCAGAATGGACTTCAAGATTTTCTTCCCTTTTATCTATATCTTTTTTAGGATCATCATTTTCTTGTATTGGTAGTGCTTTGTCAGTGGCATTTATTGAAGGATTATTATCTTTTTTTGGTGGCTTATTCTCATTGTTGTTACCTTTAGAAGCCTTATTAGCTTCGTCACTAAGTATTGTATCATCTTCTGATTCGGATTCATTAATGGTATTTTCTTGAGCTGCATTGGAGGCTTGAGGTGGCAAACTTTTGATGCTATTGATTTCTTGAAGGAACAACGGGTCATGGTTTGAGCTTGTATTCATACTAACTTGTAAGTCGGAATCGAAGGCCATAGAGCGCTTTGCCAATGCAAGGATATCATTTGTTGATGGCCTTGATGTTGCAATAAGTGGTTTGGTAAGTGTTAGGACGTCATAAGTGGATGACTCATCTTCGAGGACGATTTTAATCGGGTTTTCATCGTTCATGTCTTCACTTGAGACTGCAGCACCAACAAGGGTCTCGACGGTACTAAGATTAAGATCCTTATGGTCTTTTACATAGAGATCTAATGCTTCTCGACCTAAAGAGTGTTTAGGCTTTGAATCTTGAGCACGATCCATACCTTCTATGTAGACGAATTGGTATTTTGCTTTATTTATAGTCATATACGTTTCTATATGTTCTTCAATTGTAGGAGCCTCAGTAGAATCTAGCTTAGCATCGCTGGATATTAGTACAGTTGAAGAGATCAGAATCATATCACGGTCAACCAAATACCCTTTGTCTTGTGCGCTAAGGATAACTTCTGACAAGGCAGAATCTAAGTCTTGATTTAGCAAAGACTTACTTAGGATTTTTTGACCGTCTTTATTAAAGGATTTGTAACCGACAACACTGCCGGATTGGTCCAAACTAAGCTCGATGCTTGGGTTGATATCAACCGATACCACTGCATAGATTTCACGAGATCCGTTTTGACCAAAGGCAACAATGCTCGTAAGTATTAAGACAAGGATAAGGGCAAGCATAGAACTGGCTTTTTTGTAATTAAACAAAAGGAAACCACGATAACGATCTCTTTTATTGAACTCAATGCGTTGTCCTACTTTAACGTTAATCCTAGGCTTGATTTTATCAATTGTCATTTGATCGGTCATAACAATCATGAAATTGTCTTCAATTCTTGTGATTAACCCTCGCGTCACGATAGTACCTACTCTCTAAATAGATATATTTACCTATAAAATAATGCTATTGAACTACTTAATTGTATTATATCACGTTTTCATAACAAACATATGAATAAAATGTGAACATAGGCCCATTTTCTTTACACATTTTTTATAATCCTATTTTTCCCAGAAATGTCAGAAATCCCCTTGAAATCAATTGGAATTAAAGGTAATATGTGATTAGGGAAATGTATAAGCGTCATAGAAAGACGTATTTAATATGGGGGGTTCAAAAAAATGAATCCAATAATAATGACAATTACATATAGAGCAGTCTAATCATAGTAATAACATCTCAGAAAAGAGTATGGTATTACTGTTTTGTGTGTTCGGACAAATATGGTATAGCAGGAGGATAAATCATGGTTTTAATTAGTGCATGTCTTGCAGGTATTAACTGTAAATATAACGGTGAAAGCAATGCTGATCCAGTTATAACAGAACTTCTACAAACAGGTAAAGCCTTACCGGTCTGTCCGGAAGTACTAGGCGGATTGGGAATACCACGACCGGCTTGTGAGCAAGTCAACAAACCGGATGGAACGCACCGTATTATGAGCATAGACGGCATAGATGTTACCGAAGCATTTGAACACGGGGCTCATAGAACCTTGGCCATCTGTAAAGCAGCGGGCATAACCGAAGCCATCTTACAAGAACGCAGTCCATCCTGTGGAAAAGATCAGATCTACGATGGTACTTTTAGTGGCACGTTGATTCCAGGCAACGGCAGAGCGGCTCATTTGTTGCTGGATCATGGCATAAAAGTCTATACAAAAGATGAATGGATAAATAAGGTGGGAAAAGAGCAAGTATGAAAAAAACAAATGCTATGCGATTATTAGATCGTGATAAGATTCCATACACAGCTTATGAATACGAAGTCATAGATGGCAAAACGGATGGGTTAACGGTCGCCATGTCAATTAATCAAGAACCTGAGCGTGTCTATAAGACACTAGTAACCATAGGCGCCAGTCGGACCTATTATGTCTACGTCATCCCGGTAGCCAAAGAACTAGACCTGAAAAAAGCCGCAAAAGTAGCCGGTGAGAAAAAGATAGATATGATACCAATGAAGGACCTTCTTCCGACCACAGGCTATATCCATGGTGGATGTTCCCCGGTAGGCATGAAGAAACTGTTTAAGACCTTCATAGATGAAAGTTGTAAAAACCACAAGACCCTTATATTAAGTGGTGGGGCAAGAGGAGTTCAGGTTGAAGTTGAACTGGAAGACCTGTTAAGAGTTACCAGTGCTGAAGTTGAAGCGGTTGTATAAGAAAAATGGTTAAGGAAATAATAGATAAGAAGATAGGGTGAAATGTATGTTGGCATCTATTATTTTAGGAATAATTTAAGTATCCGTTGTAATTTACAGAAGTAGATCTAATGAAAATTACAAAGTTACAGTAGCAATCTTGATAAAAAAACAAAGTTCTTTGTATGCAAAGAGGTAAATCTAAATACGACTATATTTCTTACAAGTGGGAATTTCCCGGTGGAAAAGTAGAGGGAGGAGAGGCTTATGAGGTATGCCTTGCAAGAGAATTGAATGAAGAGCTGGGAATTGAAATAGTTATTAGCAAATTAAAGTACTTTATGTTGGTGGAACATACCTATCAGGACTTTGCTTTTGAAGTGCACTGCTATTTGTACAAATTAGATTCTCGTGAATATGTGAGGCGAGTGCATATTGATCATAGGTGGCTTAATATAGAGAAATTATTGGAATTAAATTGGGCGCTAGCTGATGTACCTGTAGTAGAGAAGTTGATAAAGGAGCATTTATGAGTCAGAGGGAAGAAGTTCAAGCGGAGATATCAAAAAGTATTTATGCAGGGGTGATTAATGGAGAGAGTGAGTCTCTTGAGAAATATCGACCTAAATTATTAGTTAATAACTACCAGAATGGCACTAAGATTCTCACAAGTTTGATCAAAGAATTAGAAGATTGTGATGAGTTTTATTTTAGTGTAGCTTTTATAACCTACAGTGGAGTTTTAATTCTACTAAATACTTTGAAAGAGCTAGAAGTTAGAAACATCAAGGGGAAGATTTTGGCTTCTCAGTATTTGAATTTTACAGACCCTAGTGCTCTAAAGAAGCTATTGTCTTTTAACAATATTGAACTTAGAGTTTCAACTAATGAAAGCCTTCACACCAAAGGGTATATCTTCAAAAAAGGTGATCAATATAATATCATAGTTGGTAGTAGTAATATGACTCAGAATGCTCTTGGTAAAAATAAAGAATGGAACATTCGAATTTCATCAATGGATAAGGGTTCTATTATTAAAGAAACCCTTGATGAATTTAATCGGACATTCAATCACGCCACGAGAGTCACAGATAAATGGATAGAGGCCTATCATACTATCTATAATTTTAGTCGTAACGATCGAGAAAACAAGCAAGTTATCGATAATTTTCTTGGAGAAGCTGAACTAATCACTCTACCACAAGTTGAGCCAAATAAGATGCAAATAGAAGCATTAGAGGGAATTTCCAGAATACGTAAAAGTGGTGAGAAGAAAGCTTTGTTGATATCTGCTACAGGAACAGGTAAAACATATCTAGCGGCATTTGATGTAAAGAATACAAACCCTAAGAGGCTCTTATTCTTAGCACATAGAGAACAAATTCTTAACCAATCCATTGAAAGTTTCAAAAAGGTATTAGGGAATAGTAATAAATATGGCAAGTTATCAGGTACATCGACAATAAAAGATGAGGAATATATCTTCTCTACTGTTCAGACAATGTCTAAAGATCATGTTCTTGGTAAGTTTGATGAAAAATATTTTGATTATATCGTAGTTGATGAAAGTCATAGAGCGGGTGCAGATACTTATCAAAAGATCTTGAATCATTTTGAAGCAAAATTTTTATTAGGGATGACAGCAACTCCAGAGCGATCAGATGAGCACAATATCTGTGCTGACTTCGACTATAACATTGCATATGAAATACGTCTTCAAGAAGCAATGAAAGAGGAGATGTTATGCCCTTTCCATTATTTTGGTATAACAGAATTGAGTGTTGATGGCACTGTTATTGATGATGAGACAGAGTTTAAGTATCTTATATCTGAAGAACGTGTTAAGAATATCATAGACAAAATCTTATTTTATACTCCGAATAAATTAATTACTAAAGGTTTGATTTTTTGCTCGAAGAATGATGAGGCTAATGAATTATCCAATGCCTTTAATCATCATGGATTTAGGACCATTGCTTTAAGCGGATCTAATACGCAAGAAGAAAGAGAAGAGGCAATTGAACGACTTGAAGACTCAATATCTACAGATCGATTAGATTATATCTTCTCTGTAGATATCTTCAACGAGGGCGTGGATATTCCTCAGATCAATCAAGTTATTATGTTGAGACCGACCAAATCAGCGATAATATTTGTACAACAATTAGGTAGAGGACTCCGTAAGCATCTAACAAAAGAGTTTGTGATGATACTGGACTTTATAGGTAATTACAAAAATAATTTTATGATTCCAATGGCTCTGTCTGATGATCGAAGTTATAACAAAGACAATATTAGAAGATTTGTAGCAGAAGGAAGCCGGGTTATACCAGGATGTTCAACGATTAATTTCGATGAGATTGCTAAGAAGAAGATTTATGAGTCTATAGATCATGTGAATTTTAATAGCGTTGAATATATAAAAGAAAGTTATAAGAACTTAAACTATAGGCTAGGGAAAATTCCAACATATATGGATTTTGAGGAGCATGACTCCATGGATTTGGCAAGATTGTTTGAGAATAAATCACTGAGGTCTTATCATAACTTCTTGAAGAAATATGAACCATCATATACAATTAAATTCACAGAAGAGCAAGAACTATACTTGTGCTTCATTTCAACTAAATTCGCAATAGGTAAAAGACCTCACGAGTTAATTTTCATTCAGGCTATCCTTGGAAATGAGGAAAGTCCATCTGAATTCATGAAAGAAAAACTTGAAAACTATTATGGTATTCATTACTTTGAGAAGACATTAACTAATGTGTATAGTGTACTATCAAATGAATTCCAAACTGGTACTTCTAAAAATACTTATGAGGATTCATTGATTGTAGAAGAAGAAGATGGAAAATATAAGATCAGTCATAACTTCATTAACTGTCTTGAAGACAATAGTTTTAAAGAACATTTGAAAGAGCTAATAGAATTTGGTCTGTATCGTTATGAAAAGTACTATGGAAAAAGTCACAAGAATTCTAGTTTTGCTTTATATCAGAAGTATTCATACGAAGATGTATGTCGCTTACTAGAGTGGAAAAGTAATATAGTTTCATTGAACATTGGTGGTTATAAATATGATGAACCAACCAAGACATTCCCAGTCTTCATTAACTATCATAAGGCCGAGGACATAAGTGAAACAACTAAATACGAAGATGAATTTATCTCAAATACCTTGTTAAAAGGAATTTCAAAAGCAAAGCGAAATATAAGTTCTAAGGATGTACAGACCTTTATACAATCAGAAGATCTAGGCGTTCACATAGAGATATTTGTCAGGAAAAATAAAGATGATAATGGGTCCAAAGAATTCTACTACTTAGGAAGGTCTAAAATTACTGGTACTCCAGTACAGTTTAAAATGCCTGGGACAAACGCTGACGCGGTAGAGATGATTCATCAACTTGAAACAGCTGTCCGAGAAGATGTTTATGACTATTTGACAGAGGAATAACCATTAAGAAGTTACTAATTCGAGGACGTGGGAAAGTGGCTAGTAAAAGGGTTTAGGTCATCATGAAATGAGTGAATAAGGAGCCACAATGTCAATCAACTACTACAACACCAACGCTCAAAACTTCATCAACGATACATTCAACCTAACCATGTCAGATTTAATGGATGAATTCCTATCATTTGTTCCAGACAAAGGAATTATCCTAGATCTTGGCTGTGGTTCTGGTCGGGATTCTGTGGAGTTCCAGCGTCGTGGCTACGAAGTAGTCGCTGTGGATGGTTCACAGGCCATGATTGACCATGTAGTTAAGTTCCTTGGCAATTATGCAGTGTGTTCTACTTTTGCTGACTATGAGACGGATATTAGGTTTCATGGCATATGGGCACTTGCTTCATTGCTTCATGTGCCAGAGGAAGATATGGCTCAGGTGATTCGAAAATACCTTGGTCTGTTAGTAGATGAAGGTATTTTCTTAATGTCTTTTAAGAACCGTGATATGAATTATGAAAAGGATGGACGCATATTCACATGCTATACTAAGGATAAGTTAGCAAGTCTATTATCTGAAGTTGGGTCCTTAGATGTGATTAAGTATTTTGAAACTGTGGATAGACGTGAGGACCGACAAGACGAGAAGTGGATAAGTGTAATCATTAAGAAATCAGCAAGAGATATGACCAAGGGATAGATGAGCTTTAGAATCCGTGATGGAAGTGGGGTGGCAGAATGCAACTGGATATGAATCGACAGGAAGCCATATGGCTTGAGAGAATGTTGGAGAGATCTAATATGGTAACCAGTTATAAAGCCTATTGGATGATAGGTGTGCTAGAAGAGATTATTGAAGGCCATGATGTAATAGATTTTGATAAAGTGGTTTCACGAATGATTACCAATTCTTGGTATCCAATCATTCAGTATAAGCTGAACTTCGGTTTTCAAGACCAACTTGGTAAGGTAATCTATTATATCAATGATACTTATCATTATGGCGCAGAGATCAAAAAAACCAATCTATTGAATCTACTATGCTTTTCATCAGAGTTGTTAGGCGACACTACCTTGCAAAACATGAAGAAGGCATTTTATAACATGGCCCCTTATAGATTGCTATCTCCTTTTTTTAGAGAAAAAACAAAAGGCCTAAAAGATCAGAAGAAGAATCGACTTATCACACAGCTATCTCAAGATAGTCAGGATTGTTTTTATAAAATTGATGAGCCAAATAAAATGATTATCGTCAACCCTCACTGGATGGATTACATTAATGAGAATCAAGTAGTGATCAAAGGCTGGCTTCAGAATAAGTTAATCATATACCTTCAAGTCAAAAACCCAAGTGTGCCAAGCATCCCATTTAAGCTTGAACCTCCAAGTAGTCGGAATCTTACCAAAGCGACGAATTACTGGAAAAGATTCAATATGGTTGAACCTATTAAAGACATCTATACAGGCAAGCCATTAACTTCAGAATACTATGAAGAACTAGGTGCCTTTAGTATCGATCATTTTATTCCATGGAGCTTCGTCTTACATGATGAATTATGGAATCTAATGCCAACCTTCAAGCACATCAATAGTTCAAAGAGTGATAAACTTCCATTATTGGACAAGTATTTAATGGAATTTTGTGACCTTCAATATAGAGCCATTAACTACATGAAGCAGTCCACTTCCAATCAAAAAATACTTGAAGATTACTTAACCATTGGTGGTAGTGACACAACGGCCTCTATCATAAAAAAAGGCAGTTATGTCGATCAAGTAATCTTTACAGAATCCATAAAATCAGCTCTAATGCCAATCTATCAGATTGCTTATAACCAAGGGTTTGAGGTATGGGAACATTAATCATTATTTCACTTTTGAAAAAATAAAGCAGGTTATTATAAAAGAAGATATTGTATCAACAGAGGATTTAGCCCCAGAAGGTTTAATGTTTTGTGAAGCAATCCACAGGAGGCATAAAATGACTAACAAATCGATAGAAGCTACGCAAACTAAGAATCATCAGAATATGATCCTAACCCCAAAGAAATCGGATATCATATATATAAGAAGAGCTCATTATCATGAAACAGATCAAATGGGCATTGTACATCACTCGAATTTCATTAAATGGTTTGAAGAAGCAAGGATACATCTGATGAAGGCTATAGGAACTTCATACAAAATAATGGAAGAAGAAGGGGTTATAAGTCCAGTGGTTAGCATGTTTTGTGAGTACAAGACCATGGTCGGATTTGATGATGAAGTCTTCATTCATATCGAAATAATAGACTATAATAGTATAGCGTTCAAAGTGAAGTATAGAGTAACCAACGATGATGAATCAATTAGTTATGCCGTTGGTGAGAGCAAGCATTGTTTTTTGAGTAAAGAGATGAGAATCATCGCCCTTAAGAAGAGTCATCCGCATATTAATGAAATATTCATGGCCGAGTTTACTAAGAACTCTTAGTAAGAATTATATTATCGACTATCTGTTAAGGCAAAAAGGGGTTACATTTTTAGTCACAAGACAAAAGATGGCCATGCAAGCCCATTCATCTTCAGGGGCAAAGCCGACCATGTAAGCTATTCTGGTTCCAAGTCAGTCAGCTTCGTATGGGAGCTTGAAGCACCAATGCCTGCAAGATTCTGAAGAGAATCTTAACCTTGCCAACTAATTTCATGTTAACCTAAGGAGATCTTATGTCCATCCATGTTGTTGCTGCTATTATTAGGAATAAAAAAAATCAGATACTAATCGCTAGGCGTAGGGAAGGGAAATCTCTAGCTGGGTATTTTGAATTCCCAGGTGGAAAAGTAGATGAAGGTGAATCTCATGAAGTGGCTCTTATTAGGGAGATCTACGAAGAGTTGGGACTACATATTGAAGTGGGTACATTCGTTAAAGAATCTGAATACACTTATGAGTTTGGAACAATTCATTTGCATGGATATGATTGCTCGATTATAGGAGAGATACCGGACAAGATCGAATCAATAGACCATGACCAAGTGCTGTGGGTTGAAACAGATGAATTAGTGAGATATAGATTTGCACCGGCTGATATACCGATTGTCGCTGTATTAGGTGGTTAATGGTGAAGAGTATTTGCTTACAAGCGAATGGTATGAGCGGAATAAATCATACTATACTTTTTGGTTGAATTGCTTAGGTTATAAGTAAGAATATAAGGAGATGCAGCAATATGAATGAACACGATGATTTAATTAAAGAATTGGAAAATATAGTGGAACAGGACTATGAAAAATTTTATGCCATCGTTTATCGTATTACTGAATCTCATCAAGACACAGAGGATGTTCTCCAAAACAGTTTCCTAAAAGCTTACAAAAATCTGAAGAACTTTAGAAAACAATCAAAATTATCAACCTGGTTTTATCGTATAGCTATTAATGAAAGTTATCGATATATGCAGTCATGGAAGAAATTACCTGTCATTGCAATCGTTGAAGATTTGAATATAAATGAAACAACTTTTTTTGGGAATTTAGAATATGATGAAAACTTTGTTGATGTATTGATTGTAGAAGAAATGCGTGAAAAATGTATACGTGGCTTTTTGAAATGTGTTCCACAGAAGATGCGTGTTGTTTTTTTGCTTAAGACGTGCATTAATCTTAAAAACAAAGAAATTGCTGAAATTCTTGAAATTAAAGAAAATAATGTAAAAGTACTTCTCCACAGAGCCAGAAAACAACTTAAAGAGATGTTTGAATACCGTTGTAACTTAATTGACCCGAGTAAACCCTGTAAGTGTTATCTATGGATTAAATATATGAAGGATCATGATTATCCTATTCCTGAAGGACACAATCAATATAAGAACAACGAATTACTTACAATCCATTTCAAGAATATGTCCAAACTCAAAAAAATGCACTATTTATTTCAGGTGGAAAATACAATGGATAAAGATACTTTTATAGCAAAAATAAAAACTTTATCGGAAATTTTGTAACCTTAGGATTCTTCTATGTGTCTAAGCATTGTAAACATTATTAGAAGAGGAGGATTCAAATGAATTCAAGAATTGTAGCACCTTGTGGTATTGATTGTTTTAACTGTGAGTTGTATGAATCAAATGTGACAGAAGTTCTTAGAGAGCGGATATCTACAAATCTCAAGATCCCCAAAGCGTTAGTAACTTGTAAAGGGTGTCACGACGGTAACCAATGTCTGTTCCTTGATTTGCAGGGTAAAACCTGTGAGACGTTAGCCTGCGCCAATGATAAAGGTGTTGACTATTGTTTTGAATGTGATACTTTTCCTTGTAAACTTCTTATGCCATTAGCAAATGGCGCTGATCGTTTCCCCCAAAACATGAAAGTGTATAACTTATGTATAATGAAACGAATAGGCGTAGAAGCATGGGCAGATGAGGCTTTGGACATCCGCAAAATCTATTTTGGCAAAGAACTTGAAATCGGAAAAGGTGGTTGTTAAGTACCTCAAAGGAAAAGTCTATGTGTGAATCGTTTGGGTTACTGGTAAAAAATTAGCATTAAAATGAGGCTGGATCAAATAGAGAATATTCATTGGATTGCAAAAAGAGTTTATGATAAGATCTATTATGAAGCTATATTGACTTAGGAAAGAATTTAGGGATAGATGTGAAAGTAGGATAAGATGGAAAAACTAAGATTTGCTACAATTGGAACTAACTTTATAGTTGAGAGATTTCTTGAGGCATCGCTAAATATTGATGAGATTAAGTTAAGTGCTGTCTACTCAAGGTCAATTGACAACGCTCGAAAACTACTAAAAGACAGTGAGGCAGTAAAAATTTATACGGATTTAAATGAATTAGCAACTGCAGAAGATATTGACTTTGTATATATTGCTAGTCCAACTTCATTACATATGGAACATAGCATTAAAATGTTGGAAGCAGGCAAACATGTTATTTGCGAGAAACCAATGGCAAGTAACAGTAGAGAATATTATTATATGAAAGAAGCTGCAAGAAAAAATAATGTTGTACTTTTTGAGGCAATGAGACCTTTGTATCATCCTTCATGGAAGATTATTCAAGAAGGTATGAATAGAATCGGTAGAATTCATAAAGCAAGATTAAGTTTTTGCAAGTACTCGTCTAGATATGATAATTTTAAAAGAGGTATTATAGAAAATGCTTTCAGACCTGAATTATCAAATGGTGCAGTGATGGATATAGGTATTTATTGTATTGAAGCAATGTTAAGTTTGTTTGGTAAACCACAAAAAATTAATACTCATGGCTATGTTATAAAGAATAGTATAGACGCCTACGGCGTGATAATAGCATCTTATGAAAATATGATCTGCTGTTTAGATTATTCAAAAATCACAAATTCAGAAACACCTTGTGAAATACAAGGAGAAGATGCTACGTTGTATTTTGATAAAATTGCTTGCCCAAGCAAAGTTTGGATTAATAAAACCAATGGCGAAGAAGAAGTTCTGTTTCACAAAGAGATATATGGGGATATGAAATATGAGATTCATGCTTTTATAAATCTAATTAGGGATAATATAACTGAAGAAACACATGAGGATATAACAGAATCTGCCTTGTTGCTTACGGATCAGGTAAGAGCTGATTTAGGTATTGTTTTTCCTAATGATGTCTTATAGAAGCGTATTTGCTTACAAGCAAATGGTATGAGCGGAATAAATTTAGAGATAGATGCCCTATTCAAAGAGTATAGTCAAGTTTAGTATAGTCGTAACCATACTAAACTTGACTATGCTCTTTGGATATGTTAACATGAATTTATTATAGACGGAGAGGAAGAAAACCATGTTTGTTGGAAGAACAAATGAATTAGATTATTTAAATACCAAATACACAAGTTCAAATGCTGAATTCATTGTTTTATACGGTAGAAGACGTATTGGTAAAACTGAGATCTTGAGAGAATTTGTTAAAGACAAAAAGCATGTATTCTATTCAGGTCATCAAATAACTGACTTCATGCAACTTAATAGAGTTACTAGTGTTATGACAGAGCATTTTAACAAAAAGATTTATAGTGATTCTTTTAATCAGTGGGAGCAAGTGTTTTCTTATATAAGTGAGAATCTAATTGAGGAAGAAAAAACTGTGATTATTTTTGATGAATTTCCTTATATGGTAGAGGGAAATTCAAGTATACCTTCAGTACTTCAATCAATCTGGGATCATAGTCTGTCAAAGAAGAATATATTAATCATTTTATGTGGGTCATCCATAAGTTTTATGAAGAATGAATTGTTAAGTGAGAAAAATCCTCTTTATGGAAGAACAACAGGTGTCTTAAAAATTACAGAAATGGATTTTGAATCTTCCCTAGGGTTTTATCCAAATATTGATTTTCATGAGCAAGTAGCTTTCTATAGTGTGTTTAGCGGCGTGCCTTATTATCTCAGTCGTATCAATAGAGAAAAGTCACTAAAAGAAAATATTATAACAAGTATTTTACAAAATGGGTCAGTATTATTTAATGAAGTTGAATTTCTATTGAAGCAAGAACTTCGGGAAGTTAGTGTTTATAATACAATTATTACGGCTATAGCATTAGGCCGTACAAAACAAAATGAAATAGTCCAATTGTCAGGTGTTGAAAAAACAAAGTTGACATATTATCTAAATAGCCTCATTGATTTGGGGATTATTAGAAAAGAATTCCCAAGTACGATTAAAACTAAGGAAATGGTGAAATCAAGAGTAGGATTATATATACTCGATAACAGTTTTTTTAGGTTCTATTATCGATTTGTATATCCGCACGTATCTGAACTAATGGATGGAAATATTGATATCATATATGAAGATATTATTGAAAAACAATTAATGGATTTTATAGGTTATGAATTCGAAAAAATAGCAATAGCACATGTAAGAAACATTAACCAAAGAAAGGAAATCCCATTAAGGCTAATTAGAATAGGTAGATGGTGGGATAAGAATAAGGAAATAGATATTGTTGGTTATGATATAAGCCATAACTTTATATTTGGTGAATGCAAGTGGAGAAATGAAAAGCTAGGTGTCCCTGTTTTAAAGCAGTTACAAGATAAGAGTATGGCTATTAAGGAAGAAGTAAGAGATAAATATTATATACTTTTTTCAAAATCAGGTTTTACAGATGAACTAAAGAATCTCGCCTTAATAGATGACAAGATTATCTTGGTAGATTACAATTTAGCAAAGGGTGGCTTCGGAATAAATTAATCATTTACCTTCAAGTTAAAAATCCGAGTGTGTCAAGAATCCCCTTTAAGCTTGGAGTCAAGAGGAATATGTAACGAAAAGCAGAGGTATATGGATTATTTTAGAAAAAAATATCCTCGAAGATCCGCGTTTGAAAAGGAACTTGAAAGGTATGGATACGTAGGTTAAAGTATAAATGTATAAGTGCGTTAATAGAAGATTTGGAAATAGATTTTACTTTTAAGGGAGTGAATATAAATGGAACCTTCAAAAAAAGATTGGAAACTATTTAAAGACAAGATTGGTTCATGGCAGGAGTCATACATGGAAAAGCTCATTAAAGAATATATGACCTTTTTGAATGATGACTTGCCTGCATCAACAAAATTTTGGGAGTTGGAAAAGAAAATCAAACAAGATAAAAAGAAGCCAGGGGTGATTCTCGAGCTAAGAAAGCGTGATATGCTCTTTGATATTATACGCCTAATCAACGATGGCGTGATAACAATGGATAATCTTTCGGATTTTACGGATGAATTAAGGGAGAATGTGAAGGTTTTACAGGAGAGATTGAATTATGAAATATGAAATCAACTGCAGTAAATATGTTGGAATAGAACCTGAACCGGTTAACGCGGAGTTTATAAAACTCGATATAATGATGCAAGAAGGATATGGTTATGAATTGAATGGGGATTCTCACAAGGCTGTGACATGCTGGAAAGATGCATTCGATGAATTAACTGCATATTTTGAGGAAAATCATTTATGCGATTTGAAATCCTTTGATGATATATTCAATGGTACACAATATATACGAAATTGGGTTCAGGATTATGATGATTCCCTTAGAAATGTTCTTTTGGACGCAGATGAGGAATCTAAAGAAAAGATAGGAATGTTAAAAATTGAGTTGCTAGGCTTTTTGATAAGCTTGAATGTGGAAAATGATTTGAATATTCATAACCTTAAAAGATCTTTAGCTGAAACATATTATTTAATGGGACAACCTGAAGTTGGAGAACAACATTTTATCCAGTTAATTGACGATTATCCGGATAATGAATGGGGATACATAGGTTATTCTGATGAATATTGGATGGGCTACTCCAAGTATAAAGATTTTGATAAGGCTTTTAAGATATTAAACAAAGCATATAACCGTCTATCAATAATAGAGAGTGACATTATTGCTGAAAGATTAACTGACCTGATGATTGTTAAGAAGAAAATGGAGCTTGAGAATTTTAATGCGACAGAAGCATTTAGAAATTGGACTCAGTTCAACGATGAAAGACCGATAATACCGGAGTATGCCGTCTTGTATCAGCAATTATTCGATGCAAGAGAGGAAAGGCTAGGAAAACCGAAAGGAAAAGTTGCTGCGAACGATGGATTCAATCAACAACCTCTAGTAAAAGAGAAGAAAATCGGACGTAATGAACCATGTCCTTGTGGATCAGGGAAAAAGTATAAAAAATGCTGTGGAAAATAGATAAACAGTAAAAAAGGAGAAAGGATACGATGCAAATAGCATTAACAGGTAAATTGGCAAAAGCTTTAGGTATGAAACCACCGGCTATAGACGAAAATATAGATCCTCTGTTCACATGGACAGCAAACTGGGCAAAAGTGTGGGAAAACCGCAGAACCGAGGACCTGCTTGTTTTAGTTAATAATGCCACTCGTTTTACTGTTGCAGTGTATCAGGTTAAAAGGAAAGACCTGAATAAGATTGAGGAAAAGATAAAAAATGCAATCAGAAATACATTGTTGGCATATAATCTGAATACAGAAATGGTGGATGTGTACTTGGATCTTTCAGGTGCAATTGAATATACCAAGAACAGTAGCAGACATGCTTCAGCCTGGGTAACGAAGGCTGGTTTGGAGTGCTCCTTCCATATTGGAAGAGAATATAATGGCATTGATAAGATGTACAGTGATGTAATAGGTGTGGCTTCAAACTATAGAATCGTTAATTATTCAAACAATAAAGGCGAAGGATTTTATACATATAAGGCTATGATCAAGGCAATGGAAGATCTGACAGGATTACAGCCATACAAAAGCCGTGCATTTGAATTGAGAATTACTCTTGATCTTGAAGTTTATACTGCGGAAAGAAAGATTCTTGTACCAGCAAACTTGAGTTTTACAAATATGCATAAGGTGATACAGAAACTTTTTGACTGGAGTAACTATCATCTCTATAATTTCACAGTATTTAACCAATTGACTGGGGACAAGGAGCTTAGTCTGGTACCCTTTATGGAGGACCTGGAATATGATAGCAGCGCTATTATCATGAAAGAACACACCTTATCTGATGTTTTTCCTAAAAGTAAGAAGATGGTCTATACATATGATTTTGGAGATAACTGGAAACATGACATTGAATTGGTTCAGGTGATTGAAGAATATGACGGTGAACTTCCGTATCTTATAGAGGCAAAAGGACAAACGCCACCTGAAGGTGTCGGGGGTATAGGCGGATTTGTTGAATTCAGGGAAATCATGCTGGACAAAGATAATCCCAATTATGAAGAAACCAAGAATTGGTCGAGACTCTGGACACCGGAACTTAGCGAATGGAAAAGTCGTCCTAGGGTGATTGATGTCTGGTGGTAGAAGATTAAATAAAGTTAATCATATAGATAAAAATTATTGCTTAGAGATGTAATACTTTTTGGTTGAATAGCTTAGGTTATAAGTAAGAACAATGCATTAAAATGAGGCTGTATCATGAAAGATATTAGAAAAGACAACTTAACATAAAATCCACCTTAGAACCATTATAGGGTGGATTTTTTATGGTCGCTTATCAGAAAAAATATAATCAGTAATGCCTTTTATTGCTTTTTTATGCCTTTCAGAAATATTTCAAAATGCTTCAGAGCTTGTTCCTTTAATTCAAAATCAGGATGCCTAATGCACCACTCATAGGTGAGTCCTCTAAAGGCAATCATCAAGTGTCTCGAAAGTGTATCTACTGGGATTTCTGTTATAAATTCACCTTGATTGACACCTTTTTGAAGTATGTCGTTAAACATTTTGTAGATGTCCCTATTGTAACCGGATATAGCATCCATGTTTATAGTTCTTTCTAGCTGCACTCTGTATAGCGTATTCATATGGTCATAACCTATTGAATGGGTAAGAACATCTGCAATTTTTCCTACCAGTGACATTAGAATATCCGAGGCTGATGTCATATCTAAAGATAAAATATAATTTTTATAGTCTAAATCAATCTCATTTACATAATCACCAATCAAAGAGACAAGCAAAGCGTCCTTTGATTCAAAATGAACATAGAAGCTTCCTTTAGAAACTTTAGCTGTTTCTACTATGGTATCTACGCTTACTTTCTGAAAACCCTTTGCTCTAAACAAACGGTTGGCAGTCTCGTAGATTCTTTTTTTTGTTTCTAGTGCGTTAATTTGTCTGCTATTGATCTTCTTTTTATCCATATAATATCTCCTTTATTGACACAAAAAGTCGAAGATGTTACAATGACTACAGTCATTGAAAATCATTTCTTTTAGTATACCATATAAAACAACACTTGTGGTAATAGCCTAGTTCAATGAATTTATTGCTAGGAGGCGTATATATAGCTCTATCAAAAATATTATTAAGGAGAATTTTATGAGATTAAAAAGAATGTGCAGTATTTTCATGGCTTTGGTAATGACGGTAACACTAAGTATAACATTTACGGTACCTGTGGCGGCAGAAACGACCGGTTACTGGACAGATGCCGAGAATGTAGCAACGGTAGCTCCGGATTATGATTTTGCTTCGAATACGTATACAATTGACAATGCCGCAGAGCTTGCATGGGTGGCTAAGGAGATTAATAGTGTCGCTTATAATAACACTGGCGGTGCTACTTTTATTTTGAGTAATGATATTGATCTTGCGGGACATTTTTGGGTACCTATTGGTGAATTCCAACAGCACACTTTAACAGGTACCTTTGACGGTAATGGCTACACCATATCCAATATGACAATAGGAACGGCGTCAGAACCATCGACCCTTACCGAGGCTGGTCTCATTGGATATGCTGATGATGCCGTTATAAAAGATATTAATATGACAGATGTATCTATTTATACTTCTGTTGCAGATAACGTTTTTATAAAAGCCGGTGCCATCGTGGGAATGGCATTTAGCAGTACAATATCGGACTGCTCGGTTGCGGGTATCATAAGTGGTAGTGGTACTTTAGCGGTTAGTTCAAGCCGCGGTGTAGGCGGTATAGTGGGTCTTAGTACATCAGATATTGATCGCTGTTCTTCGTCCATCAACATCATAGCAGGTGGCAGTATGCTGCCTGTTGGTGGTTTGGTAGGATTGATGACTGGGGGCAACATTACAGAGAGTTATGCCACAGGTAATGTATCAGGAAGCGGTGCCAAATATATTGGTGGTCTGGTCGGCTTTGCTGAAGGAGAGGGTACGATTAGTGACAGCTATGCCACAGGTGATGTGACAGGTGGCGGTTCATCGGATGCAGGCGGTTTAGTCGGACACAGCTATTACAACATAGAAAGCTGCTTTGCCATAGGAGAAGTATATGGTGGTGATTGTGCAGGTGGTTTGGTAGGCTTTGGGAGAGCTGGTAATATCACCAACTCTTTTGCAAGTGGAAACGTAACATCCTCAAATACTGTTGGGGGACTTATTGGGATGAGTTTGTATAGCGGCTTAAGCAGTGTTACCAACTGCTATGCCTCTGGTGATATTAATACATCACAATCCAATGTTATTAACCAATCTGCAGGTGGACTGATCGGCTATAGGGGGACCACTGTAGATACCATAATTACAAATGCTTATTGGAATAAGGATGCAACACAGATAGTAGATGGTGTCGCACGTAATATGGATTCAAAGCTTGGAATAGGACGTGCAACCGACGATTCAACGGCAAAGTCATGGGATGAAATGACAGATGTGGCTTTTGCTGATCTACTAAGTGCGAATAACGGAGCATTAAGGGATTGGACGTCTGTTTACGATCTCAATGATGGGTATCCTTATCTTGAAGGTCTATATTTTACGACGCCTTCTACCACCAATACAGTTACTTTTAGAAGTTTAGAAACGGATTATAAAGTCATGCATGTTACTGAAGGCATTTCTGTGATGGCGACGATGACGGATCCAACACAGGCACATTTTGATTTTACGGGCTGGACGCTCACCAGTGATGGAAGCGGTTCATTCTTTGATTTTACAACGAGCATAACAGAAGATACGACACTCTATGCACAGTGGGCACCAAAACCAACGTATTCAGTACTCTACAATGCTAATGGAGGATTAGGGGATGCACCTGTTGACATCAACACCTATGAAGAAGATGGTTTGGTCACATTGCCATCTGGTAGTGGATTGACGAAGGCCAACTATATATTTGGCGGCTGGACGCTCTCGAGTGACGGAAGCGGTACGGTTTATGCTGCTGGCGCAACGTATACAATGGGCGGTGGGGATACTGAGCTTTATGCGAAGTGGAATCCTAGCTACACGGTAACGTACCATGCAAATTCAGGCGTGGGGACTGAACCCATAGATAGTAATGCTTATACGCCGGGTAGTTTTGTTACATTATTATCTGGCAGTGGGCTTACGAAAGAGAGTTTCAGATTTGCCGGTTGGACGCTTAACAGTGGCGGAAGCGGGACGGTTTTTCAACCAGATGGTACTTATTATATTGGAAGCACAAATATTAATTTCTATGCAAAGTGGACACCAACCTATACGGTCACTTATGATGTTAATGGAGGAACAGGAACAACTCCAGTAGATAGCAACGCATATGCACAAGGCGAACCATGTTTATTGGCATCTGGTAGTGGTCTTACAAATGGAAATCTCAATTTTGGAGGCTGGGTGGATGAAGATGGAAATAAATTTGCTGAAGCCGACTATTACCATTTTGACAATACGAATGTTACCTTATATGCAAGGTGGACAAATTATTGGACAGACTTTGGTAATGTGGCCACAATTGATCCGGACCTAGAAGAAGATACCGATACATATATAATTGATAATGCAGCCGAACTAGCCTGGGTAGCTAAGCAGGTTAATGATGGCAATGATTTTTCTGGCTATACGATTAGAATTGCAGACAATGTTACAGATATAGACCTTTCTGGGCATGACTGGTTTCCTATTGGAAGTGATTATGTATTTTTCAGAGGGGATTTTGATGGTAATAATAAAAAAATCTCCAATCTTACAATGGGAACAGTTGATATGCCGAACACAGAGTTGATATATGCTGGTTTATTTGGAGGTATTTCGGAGTCAACCATAAGCAATGTCTGGTTAGAGGATGTTTCGATATATTCATCTGCAGTATATGCCGAAATAGGCGGACTCGTTGGATATGCCGATAATATTAGTATAATAAACAGCCATACATCCGGTAGAATATCCGGTGGTGAGAGTGTTTATATTGGCGGTCTTATTGGAGATGTATATGCAAGTACAATCTTGGATGCCTATGCCACTGTGGATGTAACCGGTGGTGATGATGCCGTGGTTGGTGGTTTGGCTGGATATGCTTATGGCAGTATGTTTACAAATAACTATGCTACTGGGAATTTATCAGGTGGAATTAACACAGTCATGGGTGGCTTTATAGGATATGACGATGAGGATTTTGATAACAATAGTATAGCCTATGGCTATTGGAATGGTGATGCAAGTCAGGTTATAGCTGGATCTTCAGTGGATGTTAAAGTAGGTATAGGTATGGGGCCAAATGAAGCTTCAGTGATATCTAAAATATCAGATGCCATGAAGAACAATGATTTTGCGATGTTACTAGATGCAAATAAGAGTGGACAAACGACGGGCACATGGACAATCTTACCGAGTGTAAATAATGACTATCCTGTGCTTGCTAATACGGTTAACTTTGATAAAAATGGTGGTACTTCAGATGCAAGTCCGACAACCAAGTTAGTAGTCTTAGGTGGTAATGTAAGCACTTTACCCACAGCCCCAGTGAGAACAGGCTATACTTTTAGCGGGTGGAATACCGTAGCAGGTGGTAGCGGCGTCACATTTACACCGACGACTACTGTAACGGAAGATATGACAGTTTATGCACAATGGACATTAATCAGCACTGGCAACAATTCAGGTTCAACGCGCCCGACAGTTCCATCAGAAGATGTGAACACAACATCATTTACAGCTCAAACCAATACGGCTACCGGAACTGCTACGGCAGACGTAGGGGCAAGTGAAATGACATCCCTAACTGACAAGGCGAAGGAAAGTGAAACTGCTGGACAGAAGGCAGTCATAGAAATCAAAGTTGAAGCGAGTGTCAATGCAAAAACAGTTGAAGTAGTGATGGATAGAACCGCCTTTGACAAAGTAGCGGAAGATACAAAGGCTGATGTAAAAGTCACTACAGGTCTTGGAAGTATAACTTTTGATGCAGAGGCGGTTAATACGATTAGCGGTGCGGCCGGAACAGGCAACATCACAATTAGTATGGCTAGGGTAGAGACAAGCACACTTTCAGGTGAAATGCAGCAAGCGGTAGGCAATAGGCCGGTTTATGATTTATCAGTATCAGCCGGAAGTTCTAATATATCTGAATTTGGTAACGGTAAGGCTACTATTAGTATTCCTTATACACCGGAAGCTGGGGAAGATGACGATGCTATCGTTGTTTATTATATCGATAGTGAAGGCAAGCTCAATCCTGTTAAGGGTAAATATGATGCAGCAAGCGGTACTGTTGTTTTTACCACGAACCATTTTTCAGAGTATATGATCGGCTATAATAAAGTGAGCTTTAGTGATGTTGTAGAATCATCGTGGTATCGTCAAGCAGTCACTTTCATTGCAGCAAGAAACATAACAACAGGTACAGATGCAACCCACTATAGCCCTAATGCCAAATTAACAAGAGGCCAATTCATCACCATGTTAATGCGGGCATACGGTATAGAAGCGGATGAAAGCGGGACAGATAACTTTGCGGATGCAGGAGATACCTATTATACTGGTTATCTGTCTAAGGCCAAAGCCCTTGGTATCACAAAGGGCATCGGTGATAATCTGTTTGTACCTAATCAGGAAATCACCAGACAGGAAATGTTCACCCTGCTCTACAATACCTTAGGGGTCATTGGTGAACTTCCTACAGAGGTTGAAGGAAATCAAATAATGGATTACATCGATGCAAACCTGATAGCAAGTTGGGCAGAAGACGCCATGACATTATTTGTAGGAACGGAAATCGTTAGTGGGCATAATGGTAAGCTTTCTCCGACAGATACGACAAACCGAGCAGAAATGGCACAGGTATTATACAATCTGTTGGCAAAATAAGGGATGCTACTTTAAAAATTCTTTTAATGATAACAAAACAAAAACAGGTACGGTTAACTTTATGAGTTAGCCGTACCCGTTTTTTATGTATCCGTTATTTTATCTAAAGAGATTTGGACAATACCGGTATGGTTGATTTAAGTTTAGCTGGCATTTTGAAGCAAATCAAGGCCAGTATGAGAATGATAGGATAATATAAAACTTATGGATTACGTTGTTAAGAGAAATGGCTAAAGTTTGTAATTGCTAACATAGTAGTTAGATGATACAATATGACTATCTTAATAAGAGAGGGTGAAATATATGGAACAAGATATTCGTCCATCAGCGGACCTTAGAAATCATTACAATGAAATATCTAAGCAATGTCATGAGACAAGAAAGCCAGTAATCATAACGAAGAACGGAAGAGGCGATACAGTAGTAATAGGCTTGCAGGAATACAAGCAAATGACATCGGAATTGGAATTGCTGCGTACATTAGCAGAAGCAGAAGAAGACGTGAAGTATGGAAGGGTTGAATCACTTCAAAAAACCTTTGATGATATTCGAAGCAACTTACTAAATAGGGAGGACTGATATGTATCAAATAGTCCGAACTGAAAAAGCAGATAACCAATTAAGAGATTTGATTTATTATATTGCAGATGATTCCGGAAGCGTGGACGTAGCACTAAATTATCTTGATAAACTTGAGAAAGCAATGATGCGACTTTCTGAATTCCCAGAATCCGGAAGTACTCCGAGATATGCGATATTGCGTAAACAAGGATATAGAGTATTGATTGTGGAAAAGCATTTGGCATTTTATAAAGTTGATCATACAAACAAGGTAGTAACAATATATGCTGTTGTAGATAGTAGACAGGAGTATAGAAATCTCATATAAGTGAATTTTTTGATATAAATTTTTGTCTCAAAAAACACGCCACTCATATTATGACATCTTTTTAATTAGATATTCTAATCTTTTAGAAGAAAATAATCTAGAGAAAGCACTTGTAGGACTGTTTGAAATCTTAAAAGTTGGTCGTTAAGAACCTTAAGGGAAAAGTCTATGTGGCCTATGGATAAATAAAAAATAAAAACAAGAAATTTTACGGTTATAACTGCAAAACTTCTTGTTTTTATTTTTTATTTAAGTATAATATAGTTATAAGGAGGTATTATATGAAAAGCAGAAACCAATATTTAAATAAATTATTGAGATGGAAAGATAAACAAGTAATAAAAGTGATTACAGGTGTAAGAAGGTGTGGAAAGTCGTCTTTACTTATGTTATATAAAGACTATTTGGAAAAATCGAATATATCTGATGATCATATTATTTTTATGAATTTTGAATCTATGAAATATATAGATATATTGGATTATAAATCTTTATATACAACAATTACAAAAGAAATCAAGAAGCAGGATATTAAAACCTATATATTATTAGATGAAATTCAATTGATTGACGGATGGGAACGATGTATTAATGGGTTATTGGTTGATTATAATGTAGATATATATTTAACAGGGTCAAATTCGTATATGTTATCTTCAGAATTAGCAACCTTATTATCGGGTAGGTATGTTGAAATAAAAATGCTTCCATTGTCTTTTAAAGAATTTTTAGATTTTTCAGAGATAAAAACTTATAATAATAAATCTTTAATTGATGAGCGATTTAACAGTTTTTTTAGATATGGTGGACTTCCGTCAGTAACCTTGTTTGATGATGATGAAAACCTTACGAATGAATTACTAATCGGTATTTATAATACCGTTGTAATGAAGGATATCATTCAAAAAAACAGTGTGAGAGATCCAGCATTATTAGACAGTTTAATAAGATTTCTTGCAGCTAATGTTGGGAGTATAGTTTCAACGAAAAAAATTAGTGATTATCTAACAAGTGCTGGTCGTAAAACAACAAGCGAAACAATAGATAATTACATAAGCATGGTTATAAGTAGCTTTATTATATATAAAGTTAATCGGTATGATATGAAAGGTAAAATGCATCTTAAAACGTTTGAGAAATATTATTTGGTTGATACGGGTATACGTTACTTGCTTGCGGGAAGTAAGTTTATAGACGAAGGCTATGTACTTGAAAATATCGTTTATCTAGAGTTAATTAGACGTGAGTATCAAGTTTCAATAGGTAAGATAGGAGATTTAGAAGTAGATTTTATAGCTACTAAGGCGTCAGAAAAAATATATGTTCAAGTTTCACTGACAATAAGTGACGATAAAACTAGAAAGAGAGAATTAAAACCATTACTAGCTATAAATGATAACTATCCAAAATGTATTATCACAAAAGATAAAGTTGCTTTTGAAGACATTGAAGGAATACATGTGATTAATATTATTGATTATTTATTGGAAGATTATGTTTAAGGAGTTTAATAATAATGGAGAAAGCGAAAGGGTTGTGTGGGTTACCCAATGGGTGGCAACCCTTCTTCATAGATAGCTTCCTTAGATGCTTCTATGTCTTGTTGGATATGAAGAACATGGTTCATGACCGAGTCATGGGTTTCAACAACGGCATCTTCAAGAAGGCTTTCTTCAAGGTGCATGGCTTCGTCGGATTCGGTCCTAAAGACTGAGACATTTGCCTCCATCTTGTTCGCTAGTTTTGCTAGATCCGAACTCGAAGCTGACATGGCGTCAAGAAGCTTGGTCTGTTCCACGATGGATGCGGAAGACTGCTGGGCACCGGCTGCATTTTGTTCTGAGATAGCGGATAGTGACAGTATAAGGTTGTTGATGGCTACCATCTGACCGGACATCTCGACACCGGAGTCATTGATGAGCCCAATATTATCCCTCATGATGCCAATAGCTTCTGCGATACCATTGAATTTTGCATTGGTTCGGTTAACATCTTCTTCTTGTTTGCGTACAGCTTCTCTTGCCATCTCCATGGTTTCTACAGCTTTTGAAGCTTTATCTATAAGTTCTTTGATATCCATACCGATTTCCTTAGTGAATCTTGTAGATTGCTCAGCCAATTTTCTGATTTCATCGGCTACAACAGCAAATCCTTTACCAGCAGCACCTGCTCTGGCAGCTTCAATGGCAGCGTTTAAGGCTAGGAGATTTGTTTGATCGGCAATATCACGAATCATGGAACTGGCTTTTTGAATCTTCATGGCACTGTCACTGGTTGCCCTGACAATGTCTTGTGCAGAGGCCGTCGCATCGTTACTGATCTGGGTCTCAGTTACAAGACTTCGAACGATATCCATACCATCTTCTTTGAGCTGTTCAACATGCCCAGCTGCTTCATTGAGGCTATCCACTTGACGTTGATCCTCTTCAATGAGCTTAGCAAGCCGGTTGATTTCATGGACACCTTCTGAAATGGCGCTGGCTTGTTCGGAAGCACCATTTGCAATATCTTCAATGGTCGCAGCAATCTCCTGGCCTGTTGCTGCAGCATGCTCACCGCTCTGGGATAATTCATCTGAAGCCAAAGATACACCAACAGATGCTTTTGATATCTCTTTGATAATCTTCATGAGTTCAAGCCTAGTACCCTCACTTCGTCTTGCCAATGCACCCATCTCATCTTGCCTAGATAAGATAGAGGCATCCATAGACTGAGATAGGTCATATTCGGAAATAACTTCCATTTGATCCAAAATAATTTTCAGTGGTCTTGTAATGCCTACAGTCAGCTTAAGTGCAATGCCGATACTTAACAATACGCCAAGAACCAATGAAATGACAGCAATTATATCAGAGTGACGTTCCACTTGAATAATTCTTTTTTCAACGGTTTCCTCAATGACTTTTACTTGATCTATGGAAGCCTTTGATGCTGCACTCATATTCATGAACTGCTGACGTTGTTTAAGTAACAACTTGTCGAAGTTATCAAAAGCCTTCTCGTATTTGTCCAGACTTTTCATTGCATCTTCAAGACTCTCAGTTACACCTTTTGATGTGGATTCTTTTAATGATTCTTCTAGAAAATACCTTGTCTTACCAAAATTATTTCTAAGTACCTCTGCATAAGTCTCAGATTCCGTTTTTGAAAACTTGGTTGCCGACAGCTGAACTTCCATGAAGCTATCTAGAGCAGTTTGGAGTCTGTTGTAATTCTTGAAAGATTCAACGACAGCATTTTGATCATTGCCGTATAGGACGTTCACCTGGGCCACATCCATGGCGCGCTTGATGTCCGATACAACTTCGTTTTCTATTGCAATCCGTATCATTTCCTGATTGTTCTTTGCTTTCTCAAGTTCAACATACCCTTCAAATTCGCTTCTTAAGTTGCCAATCTGATCCTCATAAGCAGCCATACTATTTGCGTACTCTGATGCCAAAGCAGGCGTTCTTGCGATCTCAAGAGATAAATCCAGGAAGTTTCTGACCTTGTCAGCGGTTTCCTCTAGTCCGTCATTTTCATAATTCGCTTGTTCAATCTGTGCACTAAGAACACTTTCCTGTGCATAGGCAACGGTTTCTAATAAATGACTCTGATGACTGATTCTATTAATATTAATCATGGATCCAAGGGCTACAACCAATATGACCGTTGTCAAGATGGCATAACCTACACCGATTTTTTTCCCTACTTTTACATCCTGCAGAAAAACTTTTTTTACTTTCTGTTGACCCATTTCTACCTCCATTAGTCACTGCATCGCAGTATCTTCCTATGTCAAAAATGCATCTTCACAACAAAAGTTGCATATTGATTCTAGTACTTTCGCCTTACAAAATCACTATATCAACCCTATCTTTCCATGTCAATGCAAGGGATGAAGTGTTAACCTACTCCTTACAATATTTACCCAAAGTTAAACTAGGCCCCCGATTTTTGGGTTGTTATTAAATGTTAACAGATCGGTCACACAAATGTAAGATATAAGTGATTGTAAGACAGAGTTCCAAGTGGTAGAATACCCTTGTTACTGTTGATATTCTTTGTAGCTCTTATTATGGAATGAGAATGACAAAATACATGGAATAATGACTGATATAAAACGGATGAAAAAGTGATAAGGAAATAGGTAGAATATGTTAAGAAAGATATATGGCATTATAGTATTAGTTGCATTATTTATGGTATTGCTTGAAGTACCCGCATTAGCGGTTGAGCCAGGGGAAGAACGGGTTACCTTGGGTGCAAATCTGACAGAAGAACAAATCACTCAAATGTATACGGATTTTGATGTTGAGCGCGGTGAAGTAACAGAAATAAGTGTCACTATTGAGGAGGAAAGAGCATACCTTTCTGGGCTTGTGCCGGATGAAAGAATTGGTTCATCTTCCATATCAAGTATTTATATAAAAACCCTCGAAGAAGATTCAGGAATTAATGTTACAACAAATAACATTAATTGGTGTACAGAAGACATTTATAGAAACGCACTTATGACTGCAGGTATAGAAAATGCAAGTGTGATGGTATCTGCACCTTTTAAGGTTTCAGGTACTGCGGCGCTGACCGGTATCTACAAAGCCTATGAGGATATCACGGGTACTTCTCTGGATCAAACGGCAAAAGAAGTTGCTACTGAAGAGTTGGTGACCACAAGCGAGCTTGCAGAAACAATAGGTAGTGATGATGCGACAATGCTTATGAACGAGTTGAAGAAAATACTGGATGAGACAAAGGACATGACAGACGATGAACTAAGAGCGGTGATCCTTAGTTTGGCAGATGCACAAAATATTGAGTTGACCGAAGAAAATATCCAACAAATTATAAATCTCAGCAGAACACTTGAAAAGCTGGATATTTCTGAGTGGGGCGATAAATTATCCCAATTAGCAGAGACGATGGATAATGCCAAAGAAGCCGGGAAAGGTATTACATCCTTTTTAAATGGCTTAGAAGATTTCTTTGCTGGCGTTAGTGATTTTTTCGCTAATATATTTGGTGGTATTGAAAAGATTTTTGGTAGCTAAATTAGAAATTCAAATTATAGTAAACGTCAACAAGAATCAATTCTATAGAATTGATTCTTGTTTTTCTCTAGGAAAGTCTATGCTATAATACTATATCTTATACATCATTTTCCATCAAGAAAACATGCTTCATAGGTATGTGCAGTTTTATCTTGTTGTTGGATTCTGATATGTGAGGGCATGAGGCTTTAGCTATATCCAGTTGAAGCACATTGCCCTCACAATTAACAATAATCGTCGTTGAGAATACCCCTTCTATTTTATCCATAATCTCACAATCAAATACATTCTCCTTATGAGAAATGTCAGAATAGAGCCTAAGGTGGTGGGCACGGATACCGGCAAGCATAGAGTCAGATAAGGGTATTTGATGCTTAGTGGCTTTATAAATGAGGTTTTTGGACTTGAGTAGAAGGTAGTCTTTATGCTCTTCTAAGATGGACACGTCCAGTATATTCTTGCACCCGGTTATTCTGGCTGTGGTCAAGTTAATGGGTTTGCTAATGATGTCTTCTTTTGGACCGAGTTGAAGATTCTGACCTTGATCCATGATCATGATCTGGTCACAGATGCGATAAGCTTCTTCAATGTTATGAGTGACAAGCAATACAATACCATTGAAATTCTCTTTGATTATTTTCATCAATTCTTTTTCCAATAAGTATTTAATATGACTATCAAGAGCCGAAAAGGGCTCATCTAAGAATAGCAAATCCGGTTCTGTAATGAGTGTTCTTGCAAGAGCCGTTCTTTGTTGTTGTCCGCCGGATAGTTGAGAGGGATAGTGGTGCTCAAGACCCTTTAGCTGCATCTTTTCAATCATATGGGTGACTTTCTGAGCACGTAGACTTTTTTCAAAGTGCTTCATACCATAGGCAATATTTTGCTTTACTGTCAGATGAGGGAACAAGGCATAGTTTTGAAAAACATAACCTATGTTGCGTTCACGTGAGGGTATATTAACTTTTGATTCGGAGTCGTACAATAATGTGCCGTTAAGTCGAATACTGCCGCTATCTGGTGTTTGAAGTCCGGAGATGCATTTTAAGGTCATGCTTTTGCCACAACCGGATGCACCAAGTATACCTAGTACGCCTTTATCGGCGGTAAAGGAAGATTGGAGCGTGAATTTTCCTAAGGTCTTTTTTAAAGATACTTCAAGCATGTTCACTCACCCCTTCTTCATCTTTCTCTCAAGTTGGTTGATTGTAAACAAGACAATAATGGCAATGCTGGTCATAATAAGGACAAGCAAGTTGGCCATTTCTTTGTTGCCGGCTTGTAAGGCATCATAAATAGCGATGGGCATGGTCATTGTCTTATTAGGAATGCTACCTGATACCATTAAGGTGGTTCCAAAATCGCCGAGTGCTCGGACAAAAGACATTGTTAGACCTGCCACGATACCACGCCATGCGATGGGCATAACAACGGTAATGAAGATATTCAATTCACCTCGACCAAGGAGTCTGGCAGCATTCAGATAGTCCTCGTTAATCTCAAGAAAGGCTGTTTTTGAGGCTTTGATAAAGTAAGGAATTGCAACAACGGTTGATGCGATGATGGCACCGGTTGGTGTAAAAACAATCCTAGCGTTAAAATGGTCCTCTAAAAAAGCACCAAGAGGTGATTGCCTCCCGAGTAGAACGAGTAAATAATACCCAAGCACTGTAGGCGGCAATACAACGGGTAGATTGGTTAACGTATCCACAAAATCTACGGCTTTTCCATGACCCTTACTTAAAAAATAGGCAATAGGAAGTCCGAATAAGAAGCTGATCATCGTTGCAGTAAAAGCGACTCGAAAAGACAAGTATAGTGGAAAAAGATTAATATTATTCATAAGCTTACTCCCCAGGTGTTACGAAACCATATTTTTGCATTATTTCTTTGCCTTCGGGACCATTCACAAATGCTACAAAGGCTCTTGCCAGTTCTTCATTATCGGTATCACTTAATACTGCCATGGCTTGGGTTAAAGGTGCATGCATATCGGAATCAATCATACTATAATTAAGTGTCGCTTCATCCTTTTGTGAGAGTGCAATAATAGCGACATCTGCATTGCCGGTCGTTAGGTAGGAAAGTGTTTCTGCAATGTTTTTACCAAAAACGATTTTGGGCTCGAGCGTCTCCCATAATCCTGCGGTTTCAATGGCTTGTTTTGCTGCTAATCCATAGGGTGCATGCTCAGGACTTGCGATGGCTATAATTTTGATATTTGAATCCCTAAGATCATCCATAGTTGTTGCTTGAATCCCACGGCCTTTATAGGTTGCAATGCCGATACGACCTATGGCGCAAATCTGTCTTGTTTCTGAAAGAATCAGATCTTTTGCATCAAGGCCTGTAATGGCACTTTCATTTGCAGCGGCAAAGACATCAAAAGGTGCACCATTGGTAATTTGTTCACTTAAGGTGGCGGTTGAGGCAAAAGAAAAGGTAATATGACAGTTGTTTAAAGTTTCAAAGGCTGTGCCTATTTCAGTAAAAGCCTCTGTTAGTGATGAAGCTGCAGCAACGGTCAATCCACTTTTTTCTTGAGACATGGAATCGGCTGATTCACGAGATAGGTCTATGGTAGAGGCAATATTCTCTTTGGTGTTACAGCCAGCTAGGCTTAAACTGGTTAAAATTAAGAATAGCAAGATTAGTTTATTTTTCATTACAATGCTCCTTTTTGTAAGATATGGATGCAACAAAAGCAAACAGAAAGGTAGGTAACCTACAATATTATTGTCATTAATATTCATCTTATTTTCTAAATAGTTTTGACACTTTAATCAATTATACGTATTATAGGGGTGGAAGTCAATTTGAGGTTATTATTCAACCGCATCCAGATAAAAATCAAGAACATACTTTCTAAAAAAACATATGAAGCCACGATGCACCAAGGAAGGAAATAACATTATGAGAGACACCATAAAAAATGAATTCAGTAAGATGTATGGAATTGGCGATGATATTGGCAGGGCATTAGATGTACTTGGTTATAATCAGCCTTTGGCCGTTCAAGATAGGGTTATGCCTCATATCCTTGAGGGAAAAGATCTAATTGTACAATCTCAGACAGGAAGTGGAAAGACAGCGGCTTTTGGTATTCCTATAGCAGAGAAGTTGGAGATGGATGAGAACCTACCACAGGTACTGGTGCTCACGCCTACAAGAGAGCTTGCGGTTCAAGTGTGTGAAGAGATTGCAAGTATTGGCAGATATAAGAAAATACGATGCCTGCCAATCTATGGTAAGCAACCGATACATATTCAACTTAGACAATTAAAACAACGTGTTCATGTAGTCGTCGGAACGCCAGGGCGCCTAGGTGATTTGATTAAGAGAAAGCATCTTGTGTTGGAACAAATTAAGTATTTAGTGATTGATGAAGCAGATGAAATGCTGAAACGAGGTTTTCTTGAAGATGTAGAGGCGATTATTAAGAGAATACCTAAGGAACGCACAACGCTTCTTTTTTCTGCTACTATGCCACCTGAGATAGAGTTCATATGCTCTGAACATATGATGAATCCTTTGCGTATTGAGATGGCATCGACGCAAGCACCCATTGATCAGATTAAACAAGTCTGGTATGAGGTATCAGATGATTGGAAATTCATGCTCTTGACAAAGTTGATGGAGGAACTAAAGCCTAGGAGTTGTTTGATTTTTTGTAACACAAGAATCAAAGCGGATCAATTGGTCCAGAAGCTGATTAAAGGTAAGTATGATTGTATGGCTCTTCATGGTGGTATGGCTCAAAAAGATCGACTAAGAGCAATCTCAACTTTTAAGGATGGAGAGGTCACATATTTGATAGCTACGGATTTGGCAGCTAGAGGGATTCACGTGGATAGCCTTGACCTAGTGGTAAACTATAATGTACCCATGGACAATGAAAATTATGTTCATAGAATAGGTCGAACAGGACGTGTTGGTGAAGAAGGCCGTGCCATTACATTTGTTTCTACACATGATCAAAGAAAGTGGGATGAAATACAAACTTTTATTGGGTATAAAGTTCCATTAGAAGATGAGAAGATATTACAACAAAAGGCAATTTCAAAGAGAACAGGAGCATCGACTAAGCCAAAGTCAAAAAGAGAAAAGAAAGATCAGCTTCATAAGGATATTACTAGGCTACGTATCAATGCCGGAAAGAAGAAAAAGATGCGCGCCGGTGATGTACTGGGCGCAATCAGTAATCTACCTGGGCTTACATCTGAAGATATCGGTATCATTGACATTCAAGACTCTTGTACCTATGTGGAGATTTTTAATCATAAAGGTCAATTGGTGGAAGAAGGACTAAGCAAGGTTAAAGTCAAGGGCAGGGACGTTAAGATTAAGAAAGTCAAGTAACCCTTCATATTATCTATATTAGAAAACTTAATTGGCTTAAAGGTCATTTAGGTTTTTATTTTTATAGAATACTGACCATATGTACCAGCTAAAATTAATCAAGTAGTAGTAATTATTTACTGATAATTATTGTAAATGGGACCGTGGACCTATTTACTATGGGCACTAAGCATTATATCCTATTATTAGGAGATTAAGTTGTTGTTTTAGATTAAGATAAGACATTTTTTAAATGGAACTTGTAATAGAATGACTTTGGAAGGAGCGTATATTGTGTTAGGGTTTGATTACAAAAGTATCAGAAATAATCACAATATATAAATTATATAATGAAAATAAATTTATCGAAACGTATTGCCATATTTGTAGGAAGTCTTGTCATTATTATTTCAATGGTACTGGGCGTGACAGCAATGTCATTTAGTTCAAGCATCGTCATTGAGACGGCTGAAGAATCCATGTTAGAGTATTCAACTGAAGTAGCTGAACATATATCAAGTCTCATCGATACTCGATTGGCTATTCTAAATGAACTATCTTTGAAAGAAAGTATCAACACCATGCAATGGGAAATTCAAAAAGTGGTCTTGATTAAAGATATTAAAAGATTAGGTTATCAAGACATGGGTGTGGTGCTAACAGATGGGACTGCAAGATTTGTACTAAGTGGTGAAACAGTACAATTAGATGACAGAGAGTATGTACAAAAAGCACTCAAAGGTGAGGCTAATGTTTCGGATGTGTTGATTAGCAAGATAACGGGAGAACCCATATTTATTGATGCTGCTCCAATTCGTGTAGATGGAGAAGTAATCGGTATTTTAATAGGCACACGCGATGGGACTTCACTTAGTGAATTAACCGATCAATTAGGCTTTGGTGAGAATGGGTATGCTTTTATCGTAGGCGCAGACAGTACGATGTACGCTCATCCTAATAGAGAATATGTACTTGAACAACGAAGCGCTTTTAAAGACATTGAAACAGATGGCGAATTAAAGGCTTTTGGTCTTGCATTGAATGAACTGGGCATCGGGAATCCTGGGTTAGCAAACTATGAATTATCTGGAACAAGAAGAATTACAGCCATGGCGCCTATACCCCATACGAATTGGATACTCGGAATAGGCAATTACGAAGAAGATTTTCTAAGTAGAACGGTAGAGCTTAGGAATATTATAGTGATCATTTCTGGTATTGTAATCATTATAGGTATAGCAAGCGCTTTGATTATTGGTAGCTTCATTTCAAAACCCATAAAATATTTATCTGGTTATGTGGATCGACTAGCACGTTACGATTTAACAAATGAAGGTGATCAAAGTATTAAAAAACACGCAAAAAGAAGTGATGAGATTGGTGTGATTGCTGTATCTCTTACAGTGATGCGAGATAATTTTATCGAATTGGTTAAAGAGATTCTGGATACTTCAGGGCAAGTTGCTGCGACTTCTGAGGAACTAACATCAACCAGTCAGCAAGTAGCTGTTGCTGCGGATGAAGTTGCAAGAGCGGTTGAAGAGATGGCTGTTGGCGCAACAGATCAAGCAAAAGAAACAGAACACGGAGCAACAAGTGTGAATCAATTAAGTGGTTTAATTGCACAGGATTTACACTTTATCAAAGAGCTAAATAGCGCAGCAAACCAAGTGAATGTGCTTAAAGAAGAAGGCATGGAAGTGTTATTTGATCTTGTCAATAAAACGAAGGCAAGTGGAAAAGCGACAAGCGATATCCATGAAGTTATTCTAGAGACAAGTCAAAGTGCATTAAAAATTGAGAATGCTAGCCAGATGATCAAAAATATTGCAAGTCAAACCAATCTCCTAGCACTTAATGCAGCGATCGAGGCAGCACGAGCTGGTGAAGCAGGAAGAGGTTTTGCAGTCGTAGCCGATGAGATTAGAAAGCTGGCAGAGCAATCCAATAGCTTTACAGATGAAATCGTATCCATCATTCAAGAACTTTCAGGAAAAACAGAACAGTCAGTTGTTACAATCAAAGAAGTAGAAAGTATAATATCCTCTCAAGCTAAAAGTGTTGATAGTACGAATGAAAAGTTCGAAGGTATATCTCTAGCGATAGAAGGCATGAGAACAGTTATGGAGGGATTAAATAACGCCAGTCACGAGATGGCCATCAAGAAGGATGATATTGTAAGTATCATTGAAAGCCTGTCGGCGATTTCCGAGGAAAATGCAGCCAGTACAGAACAAACGTCAGCATCTGTTGAAGAACAAACAGCGGCCATTCAAGAAATCGCTGAAGCCAGTGAAGAATTAGCCTTGTTGGCGGAGTCGATGCAAAAGGTGGTTTCAAAATTCGAACTGGATAGAGGTATATACTAGATGATGCATAAAAACACTTAGTATATTAGAGTTCTTTGCTTCACCCTATTGGTTCATTCATAGTGGTGTTGGTACAACAAATTATTCTTTCATATGGGCAATGTCCGGTGAAAATCAATTTTTTGCAGATGCAAAGGCTATAGATTTTACAAATCTGAAATAAGAGTAAAGAAAATTGAACTTACAAAAAAGATTCATGTACCTTGGAAAATCAATATTACTTTCAAGTATATGAATCTTTTTTATAATACTTTTTTAGTTATTCTCAACAAACAGCGTCATTGACTTTAGATGCTCAAGATGCTATAATTATGAAAAATCGAATATTGTTGCACGGTGAAGTGCAATAAAAAAAGCGGAGAAGCTTGCAATGAAGCATATAATTATGCTTTGTAGCGGCTTTTTGTATTTTTAGGAGAAAATCCCATAAAGGAATGAAAATCTATGGAAAACTTTGAAAAACAAAGAATTATACAAGAGTATGTTCCGGGAAAACAGGTAACACTTGCCCATATCATCGCAAAACCACAAAAGAGCATCTACATAAAATTGGGGCTGGCAGATGAGCATAGCGATGCTATCGGCATCCTTACAATCACGCCCAGTGAAGCGGTGATTATTGCTGCTGATGTTGCAACCAAGGCTGCGAGTGTAGATATTGGCTTTATTGATCGGTTCAGTGGTTCGCTGGTTATTACAGGTGATATTTCCAGTATAGAATCTGCTTTGAATGAAATTCTAAATATATTGACCAATGTGTTGTCATTTACCCCGACAACGGTCACCAAATCATAAAGCTATGAAAAAACTGATGTTAATTGGGGCTGTGGGATCGGGTAAAACCACTTTTGTCCAAGCGATGATGAAAGCAAGTCTAAAATATAAGAAAACTCAAGCGATGGAATACTATGATACCATCATTGATACACCAGGTGAGTACTTGGAAAGTCGAAGATATAATAATGCCTTAATTGTTGCATCTTGTGACTGTCATATGGTACTATTATTTCAAGATGCAAGTAGCAAAAACTGTCTATTTTCTCCAAATTTTGCGTCGGTTTTCATGAAACCGGTGATAGGTATCGTTACAAAAATAGATGAAGAAATAAAAGATATAGATTATGCTAAAGACTGTCTTACTTTGGCGGGTGCAAAAAAAATATTTGAAATAAGTGCAACAAAAGGTTTGGGTCTAGAAGAACTAGAAGACTTCCTAGAATAAACCTTGGTTAAGAGTTAAACCAAGTTTCTTTAGATTCACGTATAGTTATAGGTTATGATGATATTCATAATTATACTGTAAGTGAACATTCAACTAAATTGTATTGACACTTTAACCAATGTTGGTTATAGGCAAAAACCAAGTTTCTCTAGATTCACAAACAGAAATAGATTATATTGATGCATTCATAACTATCCTGTCTGTGAAGGTTCAACTATATGGTTTTGAAGCCTTAACCAACTCTTTCAATATTTTTAAGGAGGACAATAGAATGAAGTGCAGAATAGTAGTAACCGACGATGAACTTATTACTAGGATGGACCTCAGCGAGATTCTTAAGGAAGAAGGCTACGATGTAGTAGGACAAGCTTCTGACGGATTCGATGCAGTTGAATTGTGCAGAAAACTCAGACCGGACTTGGTACTTATGGATGTTAAGATGCCCATACTCGATGGCATTAAAGCATCTAGAGTCATTATCAAGGAAGAGCTTGCACTTAGCGTTGTGTTGTTAACAGCCTATAGTGGCATTGAGTTTCTAGAGCAAGCCAAAGAAGTGGGTGTTATGGGCTATATCGTAAAACCTGTTAGCAGCCAGAACCTTATCCCGACTATTGAGATTGCAGTAGCAAAAGGAAAACTCATTAAAAAAATAAAAGAAGACGCTGAAAAGCTTAAAGATCAGCTAGAAGCCAGAAAGTCTATAGATCGTGCAAAAGGCATTCTTATGGATAAAGACAAAATATCAGATAATGAGGCATATAATCTCATTAGAAAGCTAAGTATGGAAAAACACGCTTCTATGAAGAACATTGCAAATGCAATCATTATGAATCATGTAGAATAGGCTGGGAGCAGATGAGATGCTAAGAGAATTGTGTAATAAATATACGGATCTTAATGATGATGATATCATAAAACTAGAAAGCATCTCTAAGGTACTTCCAATTATAGCAGATCTCGTGAAGGCAGATGTATTTATTGACTGCATGACCAGTGATCCCAATGCAGCAATTGTTGTGGCAGAAGCCAAACCCACTTCCAATACATCAATGTATGAGTATTCTGTAGTAGGGGAGTTGGCTTATAGAAAAAATGAACCAGCTGCTCTTAGGACATTGGATATTGGTATGGCGACTAGAGATTTGAAGGCATTAACTCAAGAAAACAAGAACGTAAGACAAAATGTCGTACCCATACAAAATGACAAGGGTGATGTAATTGGCGTATTGATCATGGAACAAGACATCACAACATCCGTGAAGCAAAATGAAAAGATGGAATTTCTGGCTGAAACGACAGGACAACTTACAGAATCCTTGCTGAATGTTAAAGACAGTGAATATACCGTAACCTATCATATCAACGATGCCATCATCATATTTGATCAACAAGGCATTAGCAATTATGGTAATCCCGGGGCAAAAAAGCTATACGAGGAATTAGGTTATAGAGACAGCATCATTGGAATGCATTTTGAAAACTTGGTATTAGATGGGTGTGTTTTTGACAAGTTAATCGAGGAACCCAGCTTAAAAATATCAGAAGTCACTGTTGGCAGACTCACTTTACAAATAAAATACGCAACATTAAAACGACACAATGTTATTACAGGGCTTACCATGCTGATCAAAGATATAACAGAAGTAAGAGAAAAAGAAAAAGAAATCATTCTTAAATCTGTAGCTATTCGAGAGATTCATCATAGAGTTAAGAATAATTTGCAGACGATTGCCAGCCTTTTAAGTCTCCAGTCCAGAAGGATTAATAACGACTTGGTGAATGAGGCCTTTAACGTGAGCATCAACAGGATTCTTGGCATAGCGGTCACACATGAGCTTTTGGCACAAAACGGAGTAGATGACGTTGACTTAAAAACAATTGTAACGAAAATAAAAGAAAGCACCTTGAGATATGGTTTGTCGATGGTAGATAATATCACCATATCCATAGAGGGAGACAGCTTAACGGTCAACTCAGACAAAGCAACTTCCATAGCCTTAGTGGTCAATGAGCTATTACAAAACTCAATTGAGCATGCCTTCGACGGAAAATCAGACGGTTCTATAAATATTTGGATTCAAAAAGGAAATCTATATTCAAGCATGTCAGTCATTGATAATGGCAAAGGATTTGACGTAAAATCCATAAAAGCAGATAGTCTAGGGCTGAATATTGTAAGCAGTATTGTAAAAGATAAGTTACAAGGTCATCTGGATATGTATTCCGGTGAAAACGGCACGAAAATAATATTTGATTTTATAAATGAATAGAAAACACAACGCAGTGTTTTTGTAAAAGGCAATGTTGGCCTAAGGCGTATGTAAGCATACGTTTTAGGCCAATTTTTGCGTCTGGGGAGGGGAGCTATCTTGGAAGAGAAAATTATCAGTGTAGGCATTGATATCGGTACTTCAACAACTCAATTGGTGTTTAGCAGACTGACCATTGAAAATACAGCATCGGCCTTTTCCATACCCAAAATTAGCATTATAGAAAAAGAAGTCATTTACAAGAGCAGCATCTATTTTACCCCTTTAATATCAGATACCGAAATTGACGGCGAAGCTGTTAGAAAAATTATAGAAAATGACTACAAAAAAGCTGGCATCCATCCAAAAGAAGTGGATACAGGTGCGGTCATTATTACCGGAGAAACTGCAAGAAAAGCAAATGCTTCTCTTGTACTGGAAAACCTGAGTGGCTTAGCAGGTGACTTTGTCGTAGCCACAGCAGGACCGGATCTAGAAGCCATTATTGCTGGAAAGGGTGCTGGTGCAGACATATATTCTAAGTCTAACAGAAGTGTCGTGGTTAATCTGGATATTGGAGGCGGAACGACCAATATCTCAGTATTCAAAGATGGTGAGATTATAGATACCACTTGCATTGATCTAGGAGGGCGGCTTATTAAGCTTCATCCAGATAGCATGAAAGTTGAATACATCTCAAAAAAAGTTAAAAGGTTAGCAGATCATATGGGTATTTTGATAGAAGTGGGCCAGGTTATATCAGCAGATAAAATTAAAAAGATAACGAACCGAATGGCAGACCTAATTGAAGAGGTTCTGGGTGTTAGAAAAGTAACTGAGGATCTAAAGCTGATGCTAACGACAAAGGACTTAAAAAGAAATTATGACATAGACTACATCTCATTTTCTGGTGGTGTTGCAGACTGTATCTATGGGACCTATTTAGAAGAGAAAAATCTCATCTACGGTGATATTGGTGTATTTCTTGGTAAAAGTATAAAAAATCTGAATTTGAATAATACTTTTAACATATATGAGCCAACGGAAACGATTAGAGCAACGGTTGTAGGCGCCGGGAGTCATACGACAGATATAAGCGGAAGTACAATCACGTTCTCTAAAGATATTTTTCCACTTAAAAACATACCGATTCTTAAACTTTCGGTAGAAGATGAGCAACTAGGTTACGAAGCACTGAGCCAAGTCATCAAAGAAAAAGTCAGTTGGTTTGGCTTGCATAATGAGAAACAACAGGTGGCTTTGGCCATTAAGGGGGTGAAGAGTATAAGCTTTGGTGAGCTAAAGTTACTGGCACAAACAATTATTAGTGGGATGGCTGAGATTATAAGTATGGAGGTGCCGCTGGTGGTCATCGTAGAACATGACATTGCAAAGGCACTGGGACAAACCATACAAACATATTTGGCGTATAAGAAGGATGTTGTTTGTATCGATGCTGTGAATGTGAGTAATGGTGATTTTATTGACATCGGAAGACCCTTGGCAAATGGGAGGGTCGTACCAATAGTCATCAAAACATTAGCTTTTGGATACTAGTTATGAGTCTTTGCCATAAATATTAAAAGAAGAGGTGATAGGAATGAGGTTAAAAACTAAGTTATTTGGAGACGTATATCAATTTAGTTCGGTCAAAGAAGTCTTAGCAAAAGCGAACGAAGAAAAATCCGGAGATAAGCTGGCGGGCATCGCCGCAAATACTGTAACAGAACGTGTAGCTGCCAAAGAGGTTCTGAGTAATCTAATGTTGAAGGATTTGAGAAACAACCCTGTGATTCCTTATGAAATAGATGAAGTTACAAGGGTGATTCAAGATGCAGTCAATGAAAAAATCTATGGAGAGATTCAAAATTGGACCGTGAGTGAACTCAGAGAATGGATCTTAGATTCCAACACAAAGGAAAGTGATTTAGTAAGAATCAGCAGAGGCTTAACCAGTGAAATGGTGGCAGCGGTAACAAAAATCATGTCCAATCTGGACCTCATTTATGGTGCAAGTAAGATTAGAATAACAGCTCATTGTAATACAACCATAGGGCTTCCCGGTACTTTATCCATCCGCTTGCAACCCAACCATCCTACAGATGATTTGGATGGTATTATGATTTCGACTATGGAAGGACTTTCTTATGGTGTTGGCGACGCTGTTATTGGTCTTAATCCAGTTGATGACACTGTAAACAGTGTAAGCAATGTCTTGAAGATTTTTGCTGACCTAAAGAACAAGTGGGAGATTCCTACTCAAGCTTGTGTTCTAGGCCATGTAACTACTCAGATGAAAGCCATTAGAGAAGGCGCCCCATCTGACCTGATTTTCCAAAGTATAGCTGGTTCTCAAAAAGGTAATGAAGCGTTTGGTATTACAACAGAGATGTTAGATGAAGCAAGGGCTTTGGTACTGAAAGAAGGGACATCCACAGGCCCAAATGTTATGTATTTTGAAACTGGACAAGGCTCTGAGTTGTCCTCTGACGCCCATCATGGTGCGGACCAATTAACCCTTGAGGCAAGATGTTATGGTTATGCAAAAAGATATCAACCTTTCTTGGTCAACACAGTTGTTGGATTCATCGGACCGGAATTTTTATATGACAACCATCAGGTTATTAGAGCAGGGCTTGAAGACCATTTCATGGGTAAACTAACAGGTATACCAATGGGTGTGGATGCATGTTATACCAACCATATGAAAGCCGATCAAAATGATATTGAAAACTTAGCGGTACTTCTTACAACGGCAGGATGTAACTATTTTATGGGTATCCCTGTTGGCGATGATGTTATGTTGAACTATCAATGTACTGGGTATCATGAAGCACAGACACTCAGAGAGTTGTTGAATTTGAAACCTATTAAGCAATTTGATTTATGGTTAGAGAAGATGGGCATTAGGAAAAACGGGAAGTTTACAGATCGAGCAGGCGACGCGTCCATATTTCTTAAGTAAAACAAGGGGGAATCTTTATGAAGCTTAAGACGAAACTATTTGGTGTTTCGTATGGGTTTACGTCTGTAAAAGAAGTATTGGCAAAAGCCAATGAAGAAAAATCTGGTGATACATATTTAAAAATCGCCGCCCTAACGGCCCAAGAAAGAGTGGCAGCAAAAAGAGTTCTAAGTGAACTAACATTAGAAGACTTAAGGAACAATCCGGTGATTCCTATGGAAGAAGATGAAGTGACTAGGGTCATCGATGGTCTGGTGAATGAAAGTATTTATAACGAAATCAAAAACTGGACAGTTGGCTATTTAAGAGAGTACGTACTCTTGCATTCGACGACCAATGAGGATCTTAAGCGAATTGGGAGAGGTCTTACAGCTGAAATGGTAGCTGGTGTAGCCAAACTTATGTCCAACATGGATTTGGTTTATGGGGCCAGTAAAATCCAAACTTGGGCAAAAGCCAATACCATCGTCGGTATGCCAGGAACCCTATCTTTTAGACTTCAACCCAATCATCCGACAGACGACCCAAATGGCATTGTAGCATCTATGATGGAAGGTCTTTCTTATGGATGTGGTGATGCGGTTATTGGTGTCAATCCAGTTGAAGACACTGTAGGTAATACTAAGAATATCATGAACTGCATTTATGACTTTATGATGAAGTGGGAAATACCAACCCAGACTTGTGTCTTGTCTCATATATCCACACAGATGGAAGCTGTTAGACAAGGGGCTCCTGTATCGATTTTCTTTCAGAGTGTGGCTGGAACAGAAGATGCAAACAAGGCCTTCGGTATTGATGCCGCTCTAATTGATGAAGCATACGAACTTATTAAAAAACAAGGCATAGCACCAGGACCGAATCTTATGTATTTTGAAACAGGTCAAGGTTCAGAGATGTCACTGGATACGGACCATGGCGTAGATGAGATGACACTTGAAGCACGAAGCTATGGTTTTGCAAAAAGATACAATCCTTTTATGGTCAACAATGTATCCGGATTTATTGGTCCTGAGACCTTGTATGATGGCAGACAAATGATCAGAGCGAATCTTGAGGATCACTTCATGGGTAAACTTATTGGTCTGCCAATGGGCATGGCACCATGTTATACCAATCATACTAAAATGGACCAAAATGATCAGGAAATAGCGACAATGTTACTGGCTATGGCTGGTTCCAATTATTATATGGGTGTACCGGTAGGGGATGACATCATGTTAAGTTACCAAGACACCAGTTTTCATGATGATGCAACCTTAAGAGAGTTGCTAAACCGAAAACCCACCAAAGAGTTTTTTAAATGGCTTATGGATATGGGCATCATGGATGAAAGTGGCAGGTTAACAGCAAAAGGTGGAGACCCTTCAATATTCTTAAAAAGATGAGGTGAATTAAATGGTATCTGAGAAAGAATTAAAAGCAATTATTGAGCAAGTTTTATCAGAGATGAAAACCAAGGATTTTACAGAGTCAAAGAAAGACACCGAAACAGTCGACCAGATAGATGACAATGAATTGTCAGATATTACGATGGTAGACATGAGAAAACAATTATTGGTCCCAAATCCGGAGAATGGAGAAGATTATCTGCAGATGAAGGCAAAAACTTCGGCAAGGGTTGGTGTATGGCGAGCAGGTCCAAGGTATAAGACTGAAACTTTACTTAGATTTAGAGCGGATCATGCGGTGGCCATGGACGCCGTTTTCACAGATGTGTCCGAAGAAATCATCGCAGAAATGAATCTTTTTACAGTAAAAACAAAATGTAAAGACAAAGATGAATATCTAACGAGGCCGGATCTTGGTAGAAAATTTGACGATGAAGAAATAGCGCTTGTAAAAGAAAAATGTAAAATGAACCCACAAGTTCAAGTAATTGTGGCCGACGGATTAAGTTCAACTGCCATAGAAGCCAATATAAGGGATATCTTGCCGGTTCTATTTCAAGGTCTAGAAGGCTATGGCATCAAGGTTGGAACACCTTTCTTTATTAAATATGGTCGCGTACCTTCTATGGATGTCATATCTGAAGTAACAGGCGCTGACATCACATGTTTATTTGTTGGTGAGAGACCAGGACTGGCAACAGGGGAAAGTATGAGCGCTTACATCGCTTATAAAGGAACTGTGGGTATGCCGGAAGCCAGAAGAACAGTGGTATCGAATATCCATCAAGGCGGAACCGCAGCGGTTGAGGCCGGTGCTCATATTGCACACATATTAAAAGAAATGCTGGACCAAAAGAAAAGTGGTCTGGAATTACAATTGTAGAATAAGGAGGGACAAGAATATGAAAAATGATGCAATTCGTGCAAGTGTACTGAGTGTTAAGTTGATTCCGAATGTGGATGTAGACCTAGCAAAAGCACTGGAGTTAAAGCCGGAACAAAGATGTATTGGACTTGTAACATCCGACTGTGATGATGTTTCTTATACCGCACTGGATGAAGCGACAAAAAAAGCCGAAGTCGAAGTGGTTTATGCAAAATCCTTTTATGCCGGTGCTGGTAATGCCTCTACAAAATTAGCTGGTGAGTTTATCGGTATTTTAGCTGGGGCAAATCCGGCAGAAGTAAGGAGTGGTTTGGATGTTGTGGTTGATTTTATAGCAAACGATGCATGTTTCTACAGTGCCAATGATGATGATACCATTCCTTATTATGCCCATTGTATTTCAAGAACAGGTTCATATCTATCTAAGGTAGCGGGTGTAGAAGAAGGTGAAGCCCTTGCTTATTTGATTGCACCGCCAATTGAAGCGGTTTATGCACTGGATGCAGCCCTCAAATCATCGGATGTTAAGATGGTTCAATTCTATGGACCACCATCTGAGACAAACTTTGGTGGTGGCCTATTAACAGGTAGTCAATCCGCTTGTAAATCAGCCTGTGATGCTTTTGCAGCAGCGGTAAACTTTGTTGCAGACGATCCGACCAAATACTAATAAGAAAATGTGGTGAAAAATATGAATAATATAGCCCTGGGAATGGTAGAAACATATGGATATGTAGGGGCAATAGAAGCCGCCGATGTATGTTTGAAGGCAGCCAATGTAACCTTACTAGGCTGTGAATTTGTTAAGGGCGGATTGGTAACCATACATATTAGAGGAGACGTAGGTGCTGTAAAAGCGTCGATTGATGCAGCAGAGGCAGCGGTTCATAAAATAGGTCAGCTTTTATCCACCCATGTCATTCCAAGACCCAGTGACGATGTGGAAAAAATATTGCCAATGCCCTTATTAGATGTTTTAGAGCGTAATCATGAGGAAGAAGCCTTAAGAAATCAACCAAAAAAAGTGATAGAAAAAGAAGATAGTAAAAAGGCAGATATCCCAAAAGTAGAAAATGATAATGAAATGACCACCTCAAAATTAGTCGCATCACCTAAAAGTAGAGAAGCCTTAAATGCCCTAAAAGCAGTTGATTTAAGAGCTTTGGCCAGAAAAATTGATGATCAATTTGAAGGTGCATTCTCCATTGAAAGAAGTCAAATCAAGTACACACGAAAAGACGAACTGATAGAAGCCATCTTGAAGTTTTATAAGGGGGTGAAGTGAAGGTGATCAAGGATAAAGATCTAAGCTCTATTCAAGATGTTAGAGACTTGGTAGAAAAAGCAAAAGAAGCTCAGCATGAACTTAAAATGAAAAGCCAAGAAGAGATTGATGCAATCGTAAAAGCGATGTATGAAGTCGCTTATATGAAATCAGATCAATGGGCTAAGATGGCGGTAGAAGAAACGGGATTTGGTGTTTATGAACATAAAATCATAAAAAACAAATTTGCCAGTAAAGCGGTTTATGAGTTCATCAAGGATATGAAGACCGTAGGCATCATTAAGGAAGACAAGCATAAGAAGATCATTGAGATTGGCACACCAGTAGGCGTTATTGCCGGACTCGTACCCTCCACCAATCCGACTTCCACTGCGATTTATAAGGCTCTAATAGCCGTGAAGTCAGGAAATGCTATTATTTTTAGCCCTCATCCTAAGGCACTCAATTGCATTAGTGATGTTGCAAGGGTCATGGAAGCAAAAGCGGTTGAAGCAGGCGCTCCAAAAGGCATCATAGGATGTATGGCCATCCCTACTTTAGAAGGTACGGATGCCTTAATGAAACACAAAGATGTGTCTTTAATCTTAGCTACGGGTGGTTCGGCAATGGTAAAAGCAGCTTATAGTTCAGGTACGCCGGCCCTTGGTGTCGGACCTGGGAATGTCCCGGCATTTATTGAAAGAAGTGCAGACATAGCCCTATCGGTAAAAAGAATCATGGACAGTAAGACCTTTGACAATGGCACCATATGTGCTTCGGAACAAGCGGTGGTCACTGAAAATTGTATTAAAGACCAAGTGAAAACAGAATTCATAAAGGCGGGTGCATATTTTTTAGAAGGTGAAGAAGCAGATTTGGTCGGAAAAACCATTCAAGATGCATGCGGACGGTTTAATGCTAAGATTGCTGGAAAGTCAGCAATTGAGATTGCCCAGATGGCAGGTCTGTATGTGCCTGGTGACACGAGAGTACTGATTGCAGAACAAACACATGTAGGCATACAGTATCCGTTTTCCAGAGAAAAATTAGCACCGATTCTGGCATTCTACGCAGAAGATAACTGGGAAAAAGCCTGTGAAAAATGTATGGAGCTCTTGGCATATTATGGACTTGGTCATTCATTGGTGATTCATTCAAAAGATGAAGAGGTCATAAAAGCTTTTGCACTAAAGAAACCGGTATCAAGACTGCTGGTTAATACGTCATCAGCTCAGGGCGCCATAGGGGCGACAACGAACTTAGCACCATCTTTAACACTTGGTTGTGGCGCGGTTGGTGGTAGCTCAACATCCGACAATGTAAGTCCCCTTAATCTAATCAATATTAGAAGTGTGGCTTATGGAACGAAAGAACTAGAGGACATTCAACAAGAGTATGAAGATGGATCCAGTAGACATGCATCATCACACATGGAGCTAGATGTAGAAACAATCACAAAAATGGTTTTGAAAGAATTACAAAATTATAAATGAGCCTTCGAAGTAAAAAGAAGGAAGCTAACTTTAAATCTGAAAACACAAAAATTAGGAGGATATGAATATGGCAAATGCAAATGCACTCGGAATGATTGAAACAAAAGGTTTGGTAGGTTCAATAGAAGCAGCGGATGCAATGGTAAAAGCGGCAAATGTTACCCTTATTGGTAAAGTACACGTTGGTGGTGGTTTGGTGACAGTTATGGTTCGAGGTGATGTGGGTGCGGTTAAGGCAGCAACAGATGCCGGTGCTGCAGCAGCAGATCGTATTGGAGAGCTGGTTTCTGTTCACGTTATACCAAGACCTCACAGTGATGTAGAGTTGATCTTACCTAAATACGAAGGCTAAGAATGCATGTTTATTTGCCTCGCCTTCCATGGCGAGGCAATCATAACAAAGGATGTGATAGGGATGGAAGTTTTAACAGAAGCGGTTGTACGGTCGATTCTAAAAAAAGACAAGGTAAAGGAATGGTTGGTCAATCCGGATACCATCATTACCCCTTCAGCTAGGGAATATTTAAACGAGCAGAAAATTAAGCTGGTATATACAAAAGATGAACAGGGACTTTTAGGTATAAGCAAGAAAAATAACGAGAAAAATGAAATCAACGATACCGAAGAGAAAAAGTTTATACCTAAATACATTGTTAAAGATACAGGTGGTTTTTTTGAGAAGAAACCAGAAGAAATGACGCAGTTATATGGCAATGAACTGGTGTTAAAGAATCATCCCAGTATTTTGTTTAGAGGCAAGGTGGATAGTCTTCAATCAAAAATACTGGAGATTCAAGTCATGGCAGATAAGAATAAATGTGAGAAACTGGTTTGTGAACTTCAAGAGGTTCTCCAATATGTTAGGAACATATTAAAGGCAGAGGTTATAAAAGAAGCAACAGAAGAAATATGCTTGTTTGGACTGCTTGAAGAAGATATCAGAGAAATGTCCCATAACCCAAAAAAACACATAGGTGTGGCCCATATACTACCGGATTACAAAATGGGAGAAATATTAATTGGCTTAAATACAATTCGTAGTGGGGCTAGAGAAGTAGAGCTTAGTTCTATTCCATTGAACCGTAAAGATATTACCAAATCACTCAATAGGTTAAGCAGTGCTGTCTATGTGATGATGTGCAGATATTTGTCCGGATACTATAATTAATGGAGGCCCTTATGGATGAAGTAACTATTAAGAAAATCGTAAAAAAAGTCATAGAGGAAATAGGTCAAAGAGATAGGAATTGGCGGACAGTGCCTATAGAAGCTTCTGCAAGACATGTGCATCTTTCCAAGGACGATGTTGAGCGACTTTTTGGAGAAGGCCATAGACTTACACCGACAAGAGATCTGTCACAACCAGGTCAATTTCTGTGTCAAGAAAGGGTGACCATACTGGGTCCAAAAGGTTTGTTCAAAAACGTTGCCATTCTAGGCCCGGAGAGAACAGAGACTCAGGCGGAGATCTCGAGAACGGATGCCTTTAGTTTGGGCATTGATGCTCCGGTTATGGAATCAGGTAAGATAGAAAAAAGTGCACCCATCTATTTATCAGTCGGTAAGAATATGATTCGGGCAGAAAAAGGAGCCATCGTTGCCAAGCGACATGTTCATATGACACCGGAGAATGCTTTGAATTATGGCCTAAAAGATCAGCAAATCGTTGCTGTAAAAGTATTTAGTGATCGACCAATTATATTTGAAGATGTTGTTGTAAGGGTTCATGATCAATATAGTTTACACATGCATATTGATTTAGACGAAGCCAATGCTTGTGGCTTTTACGAAGGTATGAAAGGTCAAATACTTGTGGAAGAAGAGGTTTAAGGATGTTAGACATGACAAACTGTGAGCATTTAATATCTCAATTAGAAGCAACCATACACAACCCCAGAACCATGACGGAGGGCGACAAATTGCTCGTAGGTGTTGACCTTGGAACGGCATACATTGTCATCGTTGTTCTAGATCAAGACAAAAAGCCTGTGGCCTGTGAGATGGCGTTTTCCCAAGTCATAAAAGACGGTTTGGTTATCGACTATGTTGGTGCTATGCATGTGGTTAAGCATCTAAAAGAAAAGATTGAGCAAAAGATTGGCACCAGACTTACAAAAGCAGCCATTGCTGTACCACCAGGGACAAGCGAAGGTGACAGCAAAACCCATAAGTACGTTGTAGAGGGCGCGGGCATGGAGGTGACCAATATTCTTGATGAACCGACAGCGGCCAATTCAGTTCTTAATATAGAAAATGGTGTCATTGTTGATATTGGAGGGGGCACAACGGGTCTGTCCATCATAAAAGAAAATCAGGTCGTCTATGTAGCGGATGAAGCAACAGGCGGAACCCATTTGACTTTGGTTGTGGCAGGCAATTATAAGATTAAGTTTGAAGAAGCGGAAAAGTATAAAACGGATCTAAGTAGACAGCATGAGATATTTCCACTGGTAACACCGGTCATTGAGAAAATGGCGACAATCATCAAGATCCATATTAAGAATCATGATGTAAAGGAAATATATCTTGTTGGCGGTACCTGCTGTTTAGATAAAATAGAAAAAATAATCGAAAATGTCACAGGCATAAGAACCATGAAGCCTAAGAATCCATTTTTAGTTACGCCTCTGGGCATTGCTATGAATTGCTAGGTATAAAGGATGTGAGTATATTGAACTTAGAATCCCTAGATGAAAAAAGTCTAATCGAAAGCATAACAAAAGAAGTGATGAAGAAGCTAGAAGAAAGAATCATGAAAAGTGAATTAGAAAGACCTATTAAAAAAGATAAGATTCTTGCAATAGCCATGTCAGATTATAAGGTTTTATATGAAGTTAATGATCAGTATGATGTAGATGATTTTGATGACGCCAAAGTATCTATAGATATAAGCCCCTATGAGGTCATACTACTCGGTAGCATCAGTTACCAAGAACTTGTGCAGATATCTATGGGATTTGCAACCAGTAAGGTCACAACCACGGTCATTGAAGCCATATTAACAGGCAAAAAAATCTTTTTTGTAGAAGAAGGCATAACCTACAGCAAGTACGAAGATACAGCAAATACCAACTTTTACAACATGCTTAAAGGCTATGAAGAACAAGTAGAAACATTCGGAATAGAATGGATCAATGCAAATGAAATTGGACGTCGATTACAGGATGTCAGGATAAATCTCTTAGAAAAAGCAGAAGCGTTGAAGAAGTTAGAAGGAACACACATGTCCCAAAATGAGCATGTCAGGGAGAGAATTATAACTGAATCCCTAGCAAAACAGTATCAAAAACAAGGCTATGAGCGTCTTTTGATCAACAAAAATACCATAATAACACCTTTGGCAAAGGATTATCTAAGAGATCATAAAATAAAAATGATCACCACATAAACTCAAAACGGAGGAAGGCATTTATGATTGTAGGTAAAGTAATCGGAAATGTATGGGCAACTAGAAAAGATGAGAATTTGAATGGTCTGAAATTATTGGTCATAAAACCCTTGGATTATGCTTCGGACAAAGACCTTCCTACTTTTGTTGCTGCAGATAGCATTGGTGCTGGGATTGGAGAAACGGTACTGGTTGTAAATGGAAGCTCAGCCAGAATGGGTCTAGGAAGAAAAGATATACCTGTGGATGCCATTGTGGTTGGCATCATTGATACCGTGGATGTCTAGAAGACGGCAAGGGAAAGGAGGTGCTTGGCCATGGCGTTGTTAGATAAAATATATAATGCCGGCGTTGTAGGCGCTGGAGGTGCCGGTTTTCCAACACATATAAAGCTCAATTGTAAGGTGGAATATTTTATTATAAATGCGGTAGAATGTGAACCTCTTATGCATACGGATAAATATATTATGCTGAACAATGGCGAAGAAATTATTATGGCGGTGGAGGAAATTGGAAAACTTGTAGGTGCACAGCATTTGGTCATTGCCATCAAGGAAAAAAATACCAAAGAAATTAAACACCTAAAAGCGATCATTGAAACAATGGGTTCAAGAATCACCTTGTTTACCATGGGGGATTATTATCCGGCAGGTGATGAACAGATGATGGTATATGAGATTATAGGTAAACCGATTCCTGAGGCAGGGATTCCCTTAGATGTAGGCGCTGTTGTATCCAATGTAGGCTCTATAGTGAACATCTACGATGCAATGATGGACAAGCCGGTTATAGAAAGGTTTTTGACTGTGGCCGGAGATGTAAAGAACCCGACCATGATTAGGGTACCAGTCGGTATTTCTGTAAAAGCTTGTATAGAAGCAGCAGGTGGTTCAACTCTAAAGGAATATGCCATCATTATTGGTGGGCCTATGATGGGAACCATCATTGATGACCATGAGGCCGAAGCATTTCATATTAAGAAAATGGATGGATCCTTAATCGTCCTACCTAAAGATCATTTCGTGGTAGAACGAAAAAGAAAACCCATAGACAAAATCATCAATGAAACCAAAACAGCGTGCATTCAATGTCGCTACTGTACAGACATGTGTCATAGATACCTATTGGGTCATGAACTAAGACCTCATAAGATCATGAGAAACATAGGTATGTCAGACCATGATGAAGCCATCATGAAGGAAGCCTTGCTATGTTGTGAATGTGGTATATGTGAGATCTATGCATGCCCTATGGGACTTTCCCCTAGATTGGTGAACGTACATGTTAAAAAAGAATTGTATAAAAAAGGCATTCGACCTGAAAAAGGAAGTCTTGATCTGGACGTTAGAGATATGATGGCCTATAGAAAAATTCCAAGTTATCGGCTTATTTCAAGACTTGATTTGCTCCAGTATTATGGTCAACCAATAGATGAACACAAAGATCTGATAGCAGAGGAAGTTGCTATACCTCTTAAGCAACATATTGGAAAACCGGCCACACCTATCGTCGCGGTTGGGGACATGGTAACCAAGGGGCAGATGATTGGTAAGGTAGAGAGAAATGAAATGGGTGCCAATGTTCATGCAAGCATTGATGGTACTGTTACAGGTGTAACTGAGAAAATAACGATAAAAAGTAATGGGGTGGTTTCATGATACGGACGATAGGGCTTATAGAGCTTAATAGCATAGTCAAAGGCATTGAGTCGGCGGATGCAATGATTAAGGCGGCTGAAGTGGATTTGATTCTAGCGAATTCCATATGTCCCGGTAAGTATATTGTGCTCATTTCCGGGGATGTTGGGGCAGTGAAGGCTGCTCTAGAGGCAGGAAAGGAAGTAGGGAAACAATACATTGTAGATGACCTTATATTGCCAAGTATTCATGCACAAATCATTAATGCCATTAATGGATCGACACAAGTAGGTGAAGTGAATGCCATCGGTGCGATGGAGTTTTTTAGTATTGCCACTTGTATTGTGGCTGCGGATGCAGCAGCAAAAGCAGCAGCGATTAATCTCATTGAAATCAGGCTTGGTTTTGCAATAGGGGGTAAATCATTTGTTACGTTCAGTGGGGATGTCAGTGAAGTTAAAGAGGCAATCGAAGCGGGTTCGACGATAGGTAAGCAAAATGGGATGCTACTTGCAAAAGTGGTCATTCCATCGCCTAGAAAAGAACTGTTTGAGAAACTCTTATAATTAGGAGGAAGAGGTATGGGTAAAGTATTACTTACAAAAAGCAATATTGATGCATATATATCTAATAACCAGTCAAAACTTTATGTGGACAAAAACATGATTCTGACTTCAGGTGCCAGGGATGTGATTAGAAATAAAGGTATTTCTATTATTTATGACAAATCAAGGGAAGAAGAAACAGAAGATGGGACTAACTCTGAGATGGAAGGAATCACAAAAACGGTTATAAAAATCTTGAGAGAGCAGCATGGTATGACAGATGCAGCACAAATAAAAGATGTGTGTAATTTGATTTTAATAAAAATCAATAAAAATTAAAGGAGTGTAGGAAAATGGCGAGCTATGCATTGGGTATGATTGAAACAAAGGGATTGGTTGGCGCCATTGAAGCGTCAGATGCAATGGTGAAGGCGGCAAATGTTACGCTAATAGGTAAAGAAAAAGTGGGAGGAGGGTTGGTTGCTGTCATGGTTAGAGGCGATGTTGGCGCGGTTAAGGCAGCCACAGATGCCGGTGCAGCAGCAGCAAAAAGAGTGGGTCAATTAGTATCCGTACATGTCATTCCAAGGCCTCATGAGGAAGTAGAACAAATGTTACCAAGCTTAAATTAAACAACCTACAATTATAACTTAATTTTTTATGTATAAGGGAGGAAAAAAATGAGTATTAATGAGATTATTGTATACATCATGGTAATTTTTATGGTTCTAGGTGCATTAGACAAGATTATTGGCAATAAGTTTGGTTTAGGTGAGCAGTTCGATGAAGGTTTTATGGCAATGGGTTCTTTGGCCATTGCTATGATTGGGGTTATATCTTTGGCACCCGTACTTGCAACCATACTTTCGCCGGTTGTAACGCCGGTTTACACCATGTTGGGTGCAGACCCAGCGATGTTTGCAACCACATTATTGGCCAATGACATGGGTGGATACCCATTGGCGATGGAAATGGCACTAACGGAGGAAGCTGGACTTCTTGCCGGTCTTATTCTAGGTGCGATGATGGGGCCTACTATCGTATTCTCAATCCCTGTTGCTTTAGGTATCATCCGAAAAGAAGATCACAAGTTTTTGGCAACAGGTATTTTGGCAGGTATGATTACCATACCTATCGGCGTCTTCTTTGGTGGTTTAGTAGCAGGCTTTGATGTTGTCATGATTCTTAGCAACTTGGTTCCAATAATTATTGTATCTTTATTGATTGCTATTGGTCTTTGGAAAATCCCTAATAAAATGATTAAAGGTTTTACAGTATTTGGTAGAGGTGTAACGATTGTTATTACGATAGGTACAGCTGCAATTATTGTTGAGACGTTAACTGGTATTGTTATTATTCCGGGTATGGCACCTATTTCAGATGGTATTGCCGTTATTGGTGCGATTGCAATCATGCTTGCAGGAGCCTTTCCAATGGTCTATGTTATAACAAAAGTATTTAATAAACCTTTACTTAAAATGGGTAAAATATTAGGCATGAATGATGTTGCTGCAGCCGGATTGGTGGCGACTCTTGCCAATAACATTCCTATGTTTGGATTGATGAAAGACATGGATGACAGAGGAAAAATACTCAACGTAGCTTTTGCAGTTAGTGCAGCGTTTGTTTTTGGAGATCACCTTGGATTTACGGCAGGTGTTGCTAGAGAAATGATATTCCCAATGGTTGTGGGTAAACTTGTTGGTGGTATTACTGCCGTCATGGTAGCGATGATTATTGCGAATAAAATTCTAGGTAAACCAGGGAAAACAAGTGATGAAGAGCCGCAAAAAGTGGAGGCATAGTATATGGGTAATATGGACAGCAAAATAATAGAAGAGATTGTCAGAAATGTTTTGCTAGAAATGAACAAAGGACAACAAGATTTTATCAAAGAAACCGATAAGAGTGGTGTATCTGTCATTAAGACAGAAACCGTTCGTCCAGGTAAATTTGACACAGGCAAAGACGGAGACAAAGTATACCTAAAGGATGTTTTGACTGTGAAGGAAAGTCCTAGGTTAGGTTGCGGTGTTATGGAAATGGATACATCCACCTTTGACTGGACTTTGAAGTATGATGAAGTGGATTATATTATTGAAGGCACATTAGAGATCATCGTCGGTGACCGTAAGATCACAGGAGAAAAAGGTGACATCATCTTTATCCCTAAAAACACATCAATAAAATTCAGTGCACCCTGTCATACCCGGTTTCTATATGTTGTATATCCCGCCAATTGGGATGAGTTATAAAGTAAAAGTTTGCCTTGAGATAATCAGGGCAAACTTTTTATAAATGATTGAGTAGGGTGATGCTGGTTCCGTCATAATCAATAAGACCATCATTTTTCATCTTTTGAAGTTCACGAGATAAAGAGGTGCGTTGAACGCCAATGCGTTCAGCAAGCGCCTTTTTTGATGTGCGTAATAGGATCTTATTAGAACCTTGAAGCACATATTCGTTTTTTAGATAAGCCATTAGGCTTTCACGTATTGTGCGATTGACATAATGTTTGATTCGATCACCAAGGTGCATAGCATGATCGGAGATATATTCCAGAAAAAGCCTTAAAAAGGTCGTGTTGCTGGAACATAGGTCAAATAAAAGTTCTTTTTTTAGAACCAACAATGTGGTTTCGGTTTTGGCGGTAACCGTCATGGGGTAATGAGGATTTTTAGAAAAAACCAGATTGCCACCAAGTATATCATCCGGCAAGAGTGTTGCAATGGTCATAAGGTTACCTGATTCATCAATGCGTTCGACAACCACCTGGCCACTTAGTATGAGTTCTGCACAAGCACAAAGATCCCCTTCAAAATGTATGACTTGATCTTTGCTATAGGGCACTATTTTCATTGTTTGATGATGAAGGCTTTCTAGGAGGTATTCTTCTGGAATAGCCTTTAGAAGTGTATAATTATTTTTATGATCAAGTAAGTTTTTCATATAAAACCTTTCCTGTCGAGGCGTAGCCTCTTTGTTTAGTTACCTTGGTAACGCCATTCTTTTTAATTCTATTATATGCTTAGTATAAAAGATTGAAAAGGAGATTCTCATGGATAATATAAGGTGGTGCATTGTAATATGAAAAATATAAGGATAATGACTCAAATTATTTTCTTAATTTTTTTCTCATTTGTCATAGTCAATGGGAATATGGTCTTGTGGCTAGTTATTTTTTTGCTGAGTTTACTGGGCGCAGCAGTATTTGGACGTTTTTATTGTGGTTATATATGCCCCATGAACACAGCTATGGGTGTCACAGCAAAACTTGCCAAGCGTTTAAATTGGCAGATGAAATCTGTACCAAAAGTATTAAAAAGCAAGAGCCTTCCTTGGATTGTCTTAGTTCTGATGATTGCAACGATGATTGTTTCAAAAAGAGTTTTGCAACTAGAATTACCCATATTATTGATGCTAATGGCTTTGTCCATTATTATCACACTAAGATATGAAGAATATGTGTTCCATAATCATGTATGTCCTTATGGGGCCTTGTTAAGCTTAACGGGAAAAGGGGCAAAGTTCTCTACAAAAGTAGATACGTCTCAGTGTATAGGGTGTAAAAAATGTGAAAAAGTTTGTCCTTCTATGGCGGTAAAAGTGGATGAAAAAGAAAAGGTGGCCAAGATTAATCCGGCATTATGTCATCAGTGTCAATCTTGCACCTTAATATGCCCAACTAAAGCCATTCGTTATACAAAAATCTAATTAAATCATAACTTTAGTAAAGAGGTAACATAGGTTACGGATAAGATGTCCTAAGTATATTATACTGAAAGAAATGATGAAATGAAAGGTGATTAATATGATTGAAAAAGTATTTAACATGACCAACGGGAACGATCCTATGATTGAAAAAGTCATTCAAGATGAGAATGTGCATTATATTCACATGATCTTTAACAAAGATGAGGGATTGCCGGAACATTTTGCTAATTCCAATGTGTATATGACGGTACTTCGAGGTACTTTATCCATAGCTCTGGATGAACAGGAAGTGCACCGTTACGGAGCTTATTCCATATTGAAGATTCCTTTTAAAACAAAAATGAACGTGAAGAATCTAGATGAAGAAGTATTAGAACTTATTGTGTTAAAAGCCCCAGCCCCTCAGAATGCATAAATAAATAGCATATCTTACAGAAAAAGCCGATTGAAGCAAATCTTCAATTGGCTTTTTCTGTTCTCTAGGAAAGTCTATGAGCATTATGAGATTGGTTATTGACATATGTCAAATATAGAGTATAATAAGAACTGTAAATGACATATGTCAATAATTGAAGGATGGTGAATCAAATGGCAAGAAGAGATGGAACAGGACCAATGGGCTTAGGTCCGTTAACCGGAAGAGGTTTAGGTGTTTGTGCTGGATCTAGGGCGGTCAGATATGGTGCAGGACTTGGTATGGGATTAGGTCTTGGACTTAAGATGGCATGCCGACGTGGTTTTGGACGTGGCTACGGAAGAAATACTATGAATATCGATCAAAACACAAACTTAGATCAGAAGGATCGACTTCATGAAGAAAAAGAAATACTACAAAAAAGACTAGAAGCGATTGATAAAGCATTAGAGAAATTATAGCGGTCTCAAAGAATCACCGGAGAATGCTCTGGTGATTTCTGTGTAGCAGCAAGTATTAGATTAAGAGGAGGACACTATGAAAATTGTCATACCAGTAGATGAGAATAATAGAGAAACCGATGTGTGCATATCTTTTGGACGTACACCTTATTTCTGGATACATGATACTGTAACAAAAGAAGACATATTTCTTACAAACGAGGCAGCTGAAAGCAGAGGTGGGGCAGGTATAAAAGCGGCACAAACCATTGTAGACCATAAAATCGATGTATTGTTGACCCCGAGATGTGGTGAAAATGCTGCGGAGGTCCTAAAAGCCGGAGATACAAAAATCTACAAAATAATAGGTGGTACAGCCCTAGAAAATATAAACGCTTATTTGTCCGGAAAACTGTCAGAACTTCATGAGATTCATGCAGGGTTTCATGGACATGGAGAAAACTAGTATGAAGATTGCCGTACTAAGTGGCAAAGGCGGTACAGGCAAAACATTGGTATCTGTCAATCTGGCAGCAGTAGCCAAACAATCGGTTTACATAGATTGTGATGTTGAAGAACCCAATGGCCATCTATTTTTTAAACCGGTCGAGGTTATGGAAGAAAAAATTACCATTAAAATGCCGGAGGTCGATCATAATTTATGTGATGGGTGTCGAAAGTGCGTTGATTTTTGTAAGTTTAATGCGTTGGCCTATATTAAAGATCAACTGATTGTATTTGAAGAAGTCTGTCATTCCTGTGGCGGTTGTATGTTGATTTGCCCACAACAAGCTCTAACGGAGAAAGAAAAAGTAATCGGCAGCATTCGTAGCGGTAGATCAGGCGATACAATCATTCATACCGGTATACTAAATACTGGAGAGGTCACAGGCATTCCTATTATCAAAGCGTTGCTTGAAGACGCCAAAGTAAAAGCTTCACCTCAAACCTTTATCGATTGTCCACCGGGTAGCGCTTGTATTGTCATGGAAAGTATAAAAGATGCGGATTATTGTGTTCTTGTAGCTGAACCCACCTTGTTTGGGGTACATAATCTTAATATGGTTTATGAGTTGGTAGGTATTTTTAACAAGCCATTTGGTGTTGTACTTAACAAATGCTTAGAAGGTGAAAACCCGGCTGAAGTTTTTTGTATAGAAAATAATATCAAAATCTTAGAGAAAATCCCTTATGATTCAGAACTTGGTACCATCAATTCAAATGCGGAAATAGCTGTTCATGTGGATGAAAAGTATAAGACTCTATTTGGGAAGTTATTAGATACAGTAACCAAGGAGGTGGCTTATGAAAGAGCTTCTCATTCTAAGCGGTAAGGGTGGAACGGGTAAGACCACTATAGCAAGTGCATTCATTAGACTTTCAGAGGCGAAAGCCTACGCGGATTGTGATGTCGATGCACCAAACCTTCACCTCATAACCGGACAAAGATATAATCCGCTTGTAACGGATTATTATGGGTTACCCAAAGCAGAGATCGATCAAGACTTATGTATTGAGTGTGATCGTTGCAGGCAAAACTGTCGCTTCGATGGGATTTATGTTGAGGACAGTTACCATGTGGATGCTTTTGCTTGTGAAGGATGCAGCGTTTGCGAGATGGTGTGTCCGGCGGAGGCGATAACCATGAAGCCGGCTGTGGCAGGTGCTTTAATGCTATACACTCAAGAGGGTAGAGTATTTTCTACAGCACAACTAAAAATGGGTAGTGGGACTTCGGGCATGTTGGTTACAAAAGTAAAAAAGCAAATGAAATCAATCGACGTGAACACAGATCTTGCTATCATTGACGGTTCCCCTGGAATTGGTTGTCCGGTTATAGCTTCCCTTAGTGGTGTGGATATGGTACTCATTGTAACAGAGCCTTCTATATCCGGTATCAGCGATATGGAGCGCATCATAAAAACCATTGAAAAATTTGGAACAAAGACAGCTGTATGTATCAATAAATATGATACGAACCTAGAAAATACAGAGAAAATACAAGAGTTTTGCAAAAAAGCAGGTCTACCTTTTATTGGGAATATTCCTTACGATTCGGAAGCAGTAAAAGCGATTAACATGGGGCAGACCATTGTGGATGTTGAATGTGAATCCGGTAAGGCTGTTAAGGTTATTTATCAAAAGACCAGGGCACTACTTTTTGAATCTGAAAGATAACTAAAAATAAGAATATAAAAGGAGAACAAAATGATTAAAATAGCGATTGCAAGTGAAAAAGACGTGGTAACGGAACATTTTGGACATTGTATTAATTTCAATATTTTTGATGTGGAGGGCAATCAGATTGTTAAGACGGAATCCATACCTAATCCTGGACATAAACCCGGTTTTCTTCCCAATTTTTTAAATGATCTGGGTGTCAATGTCATTATATCTGGCGGCATGGGTGGTGGTGCTGTGGATATTTTTAATGAAAAGGGTATTGAAGTTGTAGTCGGTGCAAGAGGCAGTGCCAGAGCGGTTGCAGAAGCCTATTTACAAGGTGCACTTAAGTCAACCGGTTCCATTTGTCACGAACATCAGCATCATGATGAATGTGTGTAATATTATAATCATAAACTAAGCCATTTGACAAAATGCACTTAAGAGCGGTTCATGCTTTTAGGTGTATTTTTTTCTAATCAAGATTTAAGTATTTACACTGTTTCTTTTAAAAATGGTGTGTTAGTATTATACCCAAAAGTTGTAGATTGCAGTTTGCAAGAACATTAAGATGAATTTAGTGAATCTTAGTTTTGACCCTTTAACCATGTTTGGTAGTTTAGAGCGAATTGGAGGATTTTATGGGTACAATAGTTATTTACAAATCAAGAACCGGTTATACAAAGAAATACGCAGATTGGATTGCTGAGGAACTTGGATGTCAATCCTATGATTACAAATCGGCAATGTCACTCGACTTGTCCCAATTTGATACAATTATATTTGGGGGTAGTCTACACGCATCGGGAATACTGGGACTAAAAAACATTAAAAAGAAATTGGACTTTTCAAAAACCAAAAAGCTTCTGGTTTTTGCGGTTGGTGCGACACCGCCAGTAGCTGGTCTTGAAAAAATGTTAACAGAAAAAAATGTAGGAGAAGAAGAAAGGTCCATGGTTAAGATTTTTTACATGAGAGGTGGGTTTAACTACGATCGGTTAAATCTAGTGGATAAGTTGCTTATGTCTATGATGAAAAGAGGTATTATGAAAAAGAAAGAAGATGAGCGTACCGCAGACGAAAAAGGTATGCTGGCTGCTTTTGATTACCCTTTGGACTTTACAAACAGAAAAAATATTCGACCAATTATTAATTATTATAGGGGTGATGACCATGTTGGTTAATCTTACTTACCTCAAACTGTACTCCTAAGTATGAAAACGATTATTAGATTATTTTTGCCATTAAATGCAATATATACTTTACATTATGAAATGTATATAGTACAATATGTAATGTAAAGGAGGCTTACTATGAAAAATAAACGTATGAAAATAGCTCGAATGGAATGGGATATGAAACAAGAAGATTTGGCAAAAAAAGTTGGTGTAACAAGGCAAACAATTGGACTCATAGAAGCTGGGGACTACAATCCAACACTTAATCTTTGTATCGCAATTTGCAAAGCGTTGGGTAAAACACTAAATGATTTATTTTGGGAGGAATAACAATGAAAAAAACAAACATTCAAGACGAAAGGATTGTCTTACAGAAAAGAAAAATAGGTAGTGACGCATTTGGAATTATGTACTTCGGTTTAATTTTCTCTATACTACTTCAGCAATTTATGTTTGATGCTCCGTTTTCACAGTACGCAGCAGAATTCATCCTTTTTTTTGTTGCAGCAATTTATGTCGTAGCTAGAAATATTATGGTGGGCAACGATCTTTTTAACAACAGCTTTAAGGGACAAAAAATAGTTATAATAAATGCGATTGTCTGTGGTCTTACCATCACGTCCATTTCAACCACTTTAAATACAATTAATGAAGGTATAGAAAAGATGGGAGGAACAAGCGGTATTGTAATAACGGCATTTATTACTTTTATCGTTGGGGCATTAACCTCCTTTATAGGGTTTGAAATCTTGTATATATTAAATAAAAAAAAGCAAAAGAAAATTGATGAGAAGTACATGGATGTCGATGAATAAGGTCTATAACCTAAATCTAATCATTATTTAAGCATTCGCACATTTGCTTCTAAAGATGCCATGTTAATATTATATCAAAAGTGATGTTAATGATGGATTAAGAACTGAAAGTTGAGAATGCGAAGTATGAAATTATTATTGAACCTTGTCCGAAAGGACTTTAAAAAAAACAAAGTCATGACCTTATCCTTGACCGTATTCCTAATCTTATCTGCACTCATGTTGGCAGGTGGATTACGTATTACAGGCACATTAGTATCCTCCTTAAACGGTCTAAATGATATTGCCCTACCACCTCATTATCTACAAATGCATAAGGGAACTTATGATGAGGAAGCTATATCAGAGTTTATAAAAAAACATACCTATATCAAAGAGGCACAAACCGTCAAGATGTTGAATGTTAACAATGCAGACTTCTTTTATAAGGAAGAAAGCTTTGAAACGTCCTTGATGGACAATGGGTTTATTATTCAAAATGAGAAGTTCGACTTTCTTCTGAATATGAAGAATGAGCCGGCTGTAATTGGTCCTGGCGAGATTGGTGTACCTGTTTACTTTAGTGAAACACTAGGGATTCAAAAAGGGGACATACTAAAACTACAAAAGGATGATGATTATAAAGAATTTGTCGTAGCAGCCATCATCCGTGATGCATCTATGAACTCGGCCCTTGCCTCATCCAAACGGTTTTTGATTCATCAGGTGGACATGGAAGAAATAGCTCAGTATATGGGTGAATGGGAGTATATGTTTGAGTTTCTTTTAGAAGAGGGTGCATCTACCTCATTACTAGGTAAGGATTATATGGAAGAAGGTATGCCGGCTAATGGCGTTGCGATAACAGGTAGCCTACTGACGATGATCAATGGTGTATCACATGGTCTCGTGGCCTTGATTATATTAGCCATCAGTATGTTGCTGATTACCATGGCCATGGTATGCTTGTCTTATATTATACGGGCAACACTAGCGGATGAAACCACTACCATAGGAGAAATGAGAGCCATAGGTTTCCCAAGCAAAGCCATACATCAGTTGTATCAGACAAAATACCTCCTACTTAGTATCGTTGCCGGTATTATTGGTTATATTGGTGCTATACCTTTTGGAGATTTCTTATCATCCTCAGTTATTTTATATAATGGATATGGTCATGGTACTTGGATGGAATGGGTACTGCCTATGGTAGGAACAGTAATTCTAATTCTAATGGTCATGCGGCGTTGTCGTCGTATCCTTCATAAAAATCTAAAAAGTACTACAGTAGAAATGATGCGGGGAAATGGAAGCATGAAAAAGGAAGGTCATTATAGATTACCGGTTAAGGGCTTGAGGTGGCACAACATGGAGATTGCTCTTGGTGAACTAAAATGTAAATGGAAAACATATGTTGTGATTTTCTTCGTGTTTGTATTGACATCCTTTCTAATCTTATTACCGATGAATATGAAAAATACCATAGAAAATCCTTCCTTTATTACCTATATGGGTATTGGAGAGTGCGATATTCGTGTGGATATTCAATACAGTGAGAACCTGGAACAACAAAAAGATGACATCGTGTCCTACTTGAGAACAGATGAGGATATTGAAAAGTATGCCGTTTATAGAACCAATTTTATAGAAGTGAAGAATGACCAAGATGAATGGGCGTACATACGTGTAGAAAAAGGCGATGCATCGGTCTTTCCTCTGGCTTATCTTGAAGGTAACCCACCACTTGATGGTCAAACCATCGCCCTATCTTACCTAAATGCTTCTGAACTAGGTCTGCAAGTGGGTGACCATATGGAAATCAAATATCAAGGTGAAGTGCTTCTGTTTAAGGTCAGTGGTATATATCAAGATATTACCTATGGTGGAAAAACCGCCAAGACAAACTTTGATTTCAAAGAGAATAATGTAGAAGCTTATAATGTGTTTCTGGATCTTAATACGGGCGTTGATATCGATGAAAAGACAGTTACACTACGCAGTATATTAGAAGACAGTAAAATAACACCGATACATGCATTTATCGGGCAAACCCTTGGTGGTATTTCTGATAATATGGCATTGGTAGAAAGCGCAGCCATCGTGATCGCACTGCTTTTGATGATGATCATAACCGTCATGTTTTCACAGTTAATGATGGCAAGAGAGCATAGTGCCATAGCCATCAAAAAGGCAATGGGTTTTAGTAATAAGGACATAAGAATACAACTAGGTATTCGGATTGTACTGGTTCAATTTATAGGCATCGTCCTTGGGACTGTCCTAGCTAAGTCTCTAGGAGAAGAAATCTTTGGTTGGCTTTTATCATTTATGGGAGCTTCTAAAATAACGATGTTGGTGAAGCCAATGTCCACATATTTGTTATGGCCGGCTGTGCAGATTGCTCTTGTACTGGTCACAGTGGTTGGCGCAACAAAGGCTGTAAATAGCTATCATATAAGAAATCAAGTTATAGAATAGAAGGAGAATGTCATGATTCAGGTTGAAGCAATAAGTAAATCTTTTCAAGATACAAAAGTTTTGAATGAAATATCTTTTAGAATACAGAAAGGTGATTTTATTGCCATCATGGGTCCTTCAGGATCCGGTAAATCTACCCTTCTTTATAGCATCAGTGGCATGGACAGTATTAGTATGGGCAAGATATACTTTGATGGCGTTAATATATCCAATATGAAAGAAAACGTCTTGTCCGGTTTACGTTTGAATAAAATGGGCTTTGTTTTTCAGAATGTACAGATGCTAAAGAATCTATCGATCTATGATAACATCATACTACCCGCCTTGGTTGCAAAAAAAGAGTCTGCAGCCAATATCAGGAAGCATGCTAAGCTTTTAATGAAGAAGACGGGAATAGAAGGGCTTGAAGATCGTGATGTACAAGAAGTTTCAGGCGGTCAGCTGCAACGGGCTTCCATATGTCGTGCTATGATTAATCATCCTGATATTTTGTTTCTCGATGAACCAACGGGTGCCTTGAATTCAAGTGCTACCAAACAGGTGTTGGATATTTTAGAAGATTTAAATCAGGAGGGTATGACCATCATGACCGTTACCCATGAGCCACATGTTGCGGCTAGAGCGAAAAAAGTATTGTATGTCATAGATGGCCAGATTGCAGCCCTAAAGGAATTTGAAATGGATGGAGACAGGGATAAGGCGTTAGCGATTTGGTTAGAAGAAATGGAATTTTAGTGTAATCATAAAATGGTAAAGGCGTCAAAACTTAGTTTTGATCCTTTAACCATGAAATTATAGAGTAAGAATTGTAGGAGGATTAATAATGAAGCGTGTCGTTAAATGGTTTTTTATATTGGTAGGTGCGGTTGTATTAATGTCAGTAATATGGGCCACAAAAGATTTGTCAGATATTAAAGCGGTTGAACTGGGGGTAATTGAGTTAGAGGAACTTGACAATGGAAATTACCATGGGAATTACAAAAACGGTAGATTCTCCAATGAACTCATTGTGGAGATAAAGGATCAAAAAATAACAGATGTCCAAGTCATAAAGCCAGTTCCAAATAGCAATGAACAGTTTATATCTGATTTAAGGAACATGATATTATTGGAACAATCTTTGGAGGTTGATGCTATTTCTGGAGCGACTTATACCACTAAGGCTTATCTTAAATCTATTGAAAATGCACTGATTAATGAAATGATAGAAATAGACGAAGATGAGCGAGTAGAAGTAGAAGAAGAAGAGATCACGAAAATAGATGATGAGACAATATATGAACAAATAAGTGGGTATATGTGGGAGGAAAGCGTGGAAGCCTTTTCCCCTTATTATGAGCTACTAAATCATGAGATTACCGGCTATGAAGAAGAGAAAATAGGGGACAACCTTGAAGTGCTATTCTTTTATAAACTTATTCATAAAAACTACGATAAGGACCCGGATACAGTAGGTTATATCAAAGAAGCCAAAGAACAAGGTAATGCTAATTATCAGTTGATGTACGATGAGTATTTAGCACCGAGAGAAATGAATTTTCAGCTTAAGATTGTTATAGATGAAAAAGATGTAATGACTTTATATGCTAACAACGCCCCGGTAGGAACAGAGTGGGAAGCGGTAAGTTTGAAAGATTATATTCTTAGTAATTAGTTTTGACCTTATAATCATAGGTTAGGGTATAAAAACTACGTGCCTAAGCTTTCATATATGTATATGAGAGCATCAGGAACACGTAGTTTCAACCCTTGAGCCATGCTATAAGATTGATTTAGTAAATGATGTAACCAGGGGTTTGAGGGGGTAAACTTAAAGTGGAGAAATTTGGAGAGATGACTTTAACAGCATCGTTTTCTTGAATGTCGACTTGGAAGATTGTGGTCTTCTCTGAGGTGTGAATGACAATACGATTGGCATAGTCTTTCTCCTCAAGATCTTGGACAATAAAAAAGCTTAAGTTGCCTTGATCATCATAAGTAATCTCCTGTATGATACCTTCATGAAAAGTAGGCTCTGATTGGGTCACTTTTAGGGTTTCATTTTCTATTTCAATGCCTAAACTTGTAATTTCAGATAGAAACTCTATAGGTACCCACGTATGTCCATCTAAAATAATAGGTGAACTACTTAGAGCCCAAGGTGCCATTTTTTGCCTAAAATAGGCATTTTCACCAATTGTAATGGAGGTCCATAAGGGACCTTTTGATAATTCCACACGTTTGCTAGCTTCATGCCAAGTGAACTCAAAACCAAAAGCCTCAAGGGTTTTTCTTAGGGGTATCATCGTGATGCCCTCAATAGCCTGTGTTTTTGCAGTTACCGTTATAGGTGTTTCATTGTTAAGATGAGACTCGGCATATGCACTTGTAAAGGTACCAAGACTCATACATGTGACAAGTAATAATAGTGTACTGATTTTTTTCATAAGATGCTCCTTTATATTATTATTTATTTGGAAAGCGCTACTTTCCCATTTAGGCCTAATACATAATATACGACGATGAAAAAAGAAATAGGTTCTCAAATTATATGGTTTGTATTGCAACTGTAACATAATTGTCCTATAATTAATAATGAGACCTATAATCAATTACACTATTTAATAAGATAACCATCTATGATGATGGCAAGATAGGAGATGAAGATATGTCAATACAAGTATATGTTAATTTTAGTGGTAATTGTCGTGAAGCGGTAGAGTATTATGCAAAAGTATTCAAGACAAAAGAACCGAAAATTATGACCTACAGTGAAATGCCGCCGGATCCGGATTTTGTTGTCCCTGATGAGACAAAAGACTGGGTGTTACATACAAGTCTAGATATAAGTGGCAGTACAGTTATGTTCTCTGATGTTTTCCCTGGTATGCCCCTTGTTGTTGGTAATAATATCAGTTTGACGATTATAACGGATGATGAGGCAGAAATTCGCGATGCATTTGATCAGTTAAAAGAAGAAGGTCGCGTTGATATGGAACTTGGGGAGACCTTTTGGAGCAAATGCTATGGCAGCGTCGAAGATAAATTCGGGATCATCTGGCAGTTTGATTTAGACAGTGGTGAAAGCTTCTGATGTATGAACTCAAAACGAAGGAAAACGACAGTGATGTTGTAGAATTTATTGAACGTGTAAAAAACCCAAAGCGCCAGGAAGATGCCTATAAGCTTCTGGATATTTTTTCGGAGACAACCGGCTTAAAAGCTAAGATGTGGGGACCGAGTATCATTGGATTTGGTTCTTATCATTACAAATATGCGTCCGGACATGAAGGTGATGCTATGTTAGTAGGCTTCTCGCCTAGAAAAGCTAAAATGAGCCTATATTTTGCAACCGGGGACACTGAAAGAGAAGCATTATTACAAAAATTAGGTAAGCACACTGCTGGTAAAGCATGTGTTTATATCAATAAACTTGAAGATGTTAATATAGACATACTTAGAGATTTGATTAAGCAGTCCATCATATTTCTTAAAAAGACATATCCTGATCATTAGTTCAGAACCTAAGATTGTGGCAACCTTGGATGTAAATCCAGGGTTGCTATTTCTTCTTCACATGAAAGAAGAAAATTGACCATATCTATAGGCAGTGATATAATGATAAAAAGAATGGCAAACAGTAAACCATTAGAATTACAGATGTGTATTTGACGTACGACTTAGAGATAGGTGTATTATCATCTGTCAATGGGCTTGTATGTTTTTTTATGGTTATAATTGGTAAAACTGAAAAAAAGAAATCAAATAGGAGTGAACGATTCATATGGATAGTCAAACGGGTACACAAATTATTATTCTTGGTATTTTGCTTGTTATGTCGGGATTTTTTTCGGCTACAGAAACTGCGTTTTCAAGTATTAATAGAATAAGGATGAAGCATCTTGCAAATAATGGCAACAAAAAAGCGTCACATACTTTAGAACTTTCAGAGGATTTTGATAAGGTTCTATCAACAATACTGATTGGAAATAATATTGTTAATATTGCTTCAGCAGCTATTGCAACGGTCCTTTTTACCAGACACTACGGCAATGCAGGTATTACGATTTCGACGGCTGTGACCACCATCTTAGTCTTGATTTTTGGTGAAATCACGCCAAAAAGTCTTGCAAAAGAATCGCCGGAGGCTTTTGCCATGTTTTCTACGCCTATCCTTAGAATCTTAACATTTTTATTACAACCGATTAATTATATTTTCTCATTATGGAAAAAATTATTATCAAAAGTTTTCAAATTTAAAGACAAGCAGACAATAACTCAAGAGGAATTAATCACCCTTGTAGAAGAAGCTGAAAGTGAAGGTGGACTCGATTCTCATGAGGGAGAACTTATACGTTCGGCGATTGAGTTTAATGATCTTGATGTTGAAGAAATATTGACCCCAAGGGTGAAGGTTGTCGCGGTGAGTGAAACAGCTTCCCTTGATGAGATAAAAAGGACCTTTATGAAGAATGGCTTTTCAAGGTTACCTGTCTATAATAAAACCGTAGATAATATCATTGGGGTCATCCATGAAAAAGACTTTTACAATGTCTTATATGATGAAAAAAGCGATATAAAGTCCATTACTAAAAGTATTGTCTGTGTTGCACCACAAACAAAAATATCTAAACTCTTAAGACTTTTACAACATTCTAAGTCGCACATATCAGTGGTGGTGGATGAATATGGAGGAACTATGGGTATTGTAACTTTGGAGGATATTCTTGAGGAGTTAGTAGGTGAGATATGGGATGAACATGATGAAGTTATTGAGTTTTTTAGTGAAATAGAAAATAACAAATATCTAGTACATTGTAATGCAAATCTTGAGGAGTTATTCACTCGATTCGAGCTTAAAAGTAAAAGTTATGATTATGATGCGGTAACGGTAGGAGGTTGGATTGTACATCAATTTGGAAGAATACCGGATGTAGGTAATAAATTTGTATTTGAGCACCTTCAAGTGACTGTGACGAAAACGGATAATAAACGTGTACTTGAAATTACAGTCGAGATATTAGAGTAAAATAAATTATAGGTTGACAAAAAAAAGAGATTCATGGTATATTTCAATAACGTAAATTTGATATATTAATATATATAAATATATCAATCAATCAATACTCACTTAGAAAGGTTTCATGACAAATGAAGAAAAATATCCAGAATCAATTATTTTTTGTTACAATCCTATTCTTTGTCCTAGGCACCTTACATATTAGTTTGGCGTTACTAGGACTCGTTTGCTTTACACTACCTTTTTACCAATATTTTAAGAATAAAGACAGAGTATGGTGTAAATACTATTGTCCTAGAGCCGGTTTATTTAATGTTATCTTCGGAAAAATAGGTCTCAAGAAAAAAATACCTAATTGGATTAAAAATGGAAAAGGAAAACAAATCGTCCTATACTATTTTGGTATTAATCTTTTTTTTGCAACCATGTCCACCATCATGGTTAGTCTAGGACGGATAGACCCTATTGACTATGTTCGTTTTCTAATCCTGTTTGAGATACCGATTGCATTGCCACAGTTGTTGACATATTCTGTACCGAGTCCAGTCATTCATTTAGGGTATAGAGTTTATTCCATGATGCTGACATCAACCATAATCGGTAGTGTTTTGGCTTTTTTATATTTACCAAGAACCTGGTGCATGATCTGCCCGATTCAGACTTTAACGACGAAAAAGGTTTGATGGGAACTTAGATAGAAAACCTAATCGAAACCATTTAGCTTTTACAAAGTATCAGACAACAGAAAGAGGCTCCTGGGTAGGAGCCTCTTGATATTTCAAAAAATATATTATCGTAATGTTTTTAATGCACCGCTCCAAGCAATGACTTGATCAAGCATAGCGTTAACACTTTCCTCGTGACGTGCATCCGGCTTGAATTCAGAGAAATTCTCAAAATCTGTGAATAGAGATAACATAACCTGGGCACGAACATCGGCAACTTGCAGTTCAGCCATAATTTGTCTTAAGTGCTCAACAGCTCTGGTTCCGCTTGCGGAGCCGTAACTGACAAAGCCGGCAGCCTTATTGTTCCACTCAGCATAGATAAAGTCGATTGCATTTTTTAAAGCAGCGGATACAGAATGGTTGTATTCGGGTGTCACAAACACGAAACCGTCTAAAGTGTTGATTTTTTTAGCCCATATCTTAGTATGGTCCTTAGTATATTGGGCCATAGCTGGTGGATAAGGCTCATCGAGTAGTGGTAAGTCATAATCAGCTATGTCTACTAATTCAAAATCTACATCCGTTCTTTTTATGGCAATATCATTGACCCACTGTGCAACGGCACTGGCATTTCTTCCTGGTCTTGTACTTCCTACAATAATTCCTATTTTTAACATCTAAATTCCTCCTTATAAGCATAAATCACTAATTAGTGATATATGTTGTATGATAATGGCCTATTAGAGGCCATTAAGTTTCTTGAGTAATTGAAGTAACTGTTGCTTTTCATCCATGTTTAGGCGATAGAAAAAATCTTTGAGATAGTGAAGGTGTGTCAAAAAAGCATCTTCAATAATCTGGGTGCCTTCATCTGTGAGGGAGACTTTGTATGAACGCCTATCTTCAGCATCTGGACTTTTTTTAATCCAACCTTCTTTTTCTAGATTTCTAATTACAACAGTCATATTACCGCTTGTTGCAAGATTCTTGTGTATCAGATCGCAGATTTTTAAAGGACCAAGGTGGTAGAGGGACTCCAAAACACCAAACTGAGGAACAGTTAAACCATAGTTGTTTAAGAAAACCTGTAGCCTTCGTGTGAAGCTTAAGTAAGTCCTAGATAATGCTACTACTGATTTTAAATGGATATCATTTTCGTCGCCATAAGAGAATGTATTTTTCATAGGTTTAATATATCACTAATTAGTGACAGTTGTCAAGTTTTTTGTTCAATTTTGCTAGAGGTAAGTTTTCGACATAATGTCGGGTAATGACTATAAGAGCCGACGCAGTGTCAAATGTCTGGTATTTGTGGATTTACGTTATTTAGTACATAATGAATAGTGAAAAAGTTTGGTAGTTGAGCATAGGGTTGTTATAGTGTATAATTTCTATAAGTATATTATGGTTTAAAATCGTTTAACACCTTAACCATATTACAAAACCAGATAAAGAGGATACCAAGCATGAGGGTAATGAGACCATTAAGATGGGATACAATAACAGAAAAGTTTATAAAATATAAATTAGGAATTGGCTTAGTACTGATTCTTTGTGGTCTGTTTTTTACCAATCAGACCTCTTATGGTGAGGCCATATATTTTACATTAGAATCCTTAAATGAATATGAGACCATTATGCTGATCATCAATCCGGATAGTGGTGATATTATAGCTGGTAGTCAAGGTGCTAGGACATTTTATGGCTATGAACATATGAGTGGCATGAATATTAAATCAATTAACATCTTGTCTGCGGAAGAAGTCGATGCGGAAATGGAGCATGCTTATTTGGAAAAACGAAATTTTTTCCATTTTCGTCATAAGTTAGCTAATGGTGAGATTAGAGACGTACATGTTAATTCTTATGCCATGATGTTGGACGGTGAAGATGTCCTGGTTTCAAGAATTAGAGATGTGACAGAGGAAATTCATAACGAAGAAGCCAAACAACTCTATTATAGACTGACCATTGTTATGTTTTTTATCTTTGTAGTTATACTTTCAATACTCATCTATAAGCTGGATAAAGCAAAGAAAAGAGCAGATGAAGCAAATTTAGCTAAAAGTAGGTTTCTTGCCAATATGTCTCATGAGATTAGAACGCCTATTAATGGTATGTTGGGTTTTTTGCAATTGTTACAAGCATATCCAATGAGTGAAGAACAAGAAGAATTAATAGATGGTGCAAAAGTATCTTCAAAAATGTTGCTTCATGTCGTTAATGATATACTTGATTTTTCTAAAATTGAAGCTGGTAAATTACAGTTGGAACAGATAGCCTTTAATCTTAAGCAAATGGTTGAAGAATCGGTGTCCATTTTTAAACCAAGTGCAATGGAGAAGGGGATTGATCTTATAACGCATTTCCAAAGCGGGCTACCCCACTATGTTGTTGGAGATCCTATGCGACTTAGACAGATTTTATATAACTTGCTGAGCAATGCTATTAAGTTTACCCATAAAGGTAAAGTTGAACTTCGGTTAAAAGGTATTATAAAAGATGAGAATCAAGTATTTTTAACCTTTGAAGTTGAGGACACAGGGATTGGCATTACTCCGGATAGTTTGGCGTTATTATTTGAGTCTTTTAGTCAAAGTGATGTATCGACAACAAGAAAATTCGGTGGTACAGGACTGGGACTTACAATCTCTAGAGAATTGGCTACCATCATGGGTGGGGATATACATGTGGACAGTCAATATGGAAAAGGTACTGTCTTTTTCTTCGATATAACACTACAAACGGATAATCATAGTTTTGAACACGAAGTTCAAGAGCATTTGGATGATTCCTTAGAATCAAATGAAAACAGTTACACTTTTACAGAGCAACCGAGTATTCTCGTGGTAGAAGATAATACCATCAACCAGAAGTTAATTGTTAAGATGTTGGCATCAAAGGACCTTGTATGTGATTTGGTATGTCATGGCAAAGAAGCAGTTGAAGCCTTTATTCACAAAACCTATGATATCATTTTTATGGATTGCCAAATGCCGGTTATGGATGGGTATGAAGCTACCAAAAAAATTCGACAGATAGAAGATGGGAGACGTCGTACGAAAATTATAGCCATGACAGCCAATACTTTGGAAAGCGACCAAAAAAAGTGTATGGAAGCAGGTATGGACGATTATATCAGTAAACCCATAGACTTTCACACGATGTTGAAGTTTATTCATCACCAATAAGTGACGAGAGTAGTGCATAAGTTTTCGGACATAATGTCTTGGTGATGATTAAGGAAAGGACACATATGACGTATTTGAAAAAATATACAGATGGACAACCCATAAGTCGCAGAGCTTTTTTACAAGATGTGCTTATATGTTCCTTAGGAGCATATGGAGGACCAGAAGCCCACATGGGCGTGTTTATTGATCAGATGGTGGTTAAAAAGCATTATCTGAGTGAAGAAGAATTGATTGAGCTTATAGCCTTATGTAGTATCTTACCGGGACCTACCAGTACTCAGACTATTGTTTCAATTGGCTATAAAACAGGAGGCCCATTTTTAGCACTACTCACCATGTTGGTCTGGGCACTTCCGGTACTGATACTTATGACGCTTCTCTCATTCTTGTATCAGTTTTTTGAACATATGAATTTAGACAAAAACAGCCTTCGTTTTATAGGTCCCATGGCAGTAGGTTTTATTGTCATGGCGGCTTACCGAATTAATAAAAAAGTTGTGACAGACAAAATGACTTTTGCCATATTTTTATTTGGTGCTATCGTTACTTATTTAATTAGAGCACCATGGATTTTCCCCTTAGTACTCATTACAGGTGGTATCGTTAGTGTTGTAGCAAGTAAGGAGAAAAATCTATGGCGCCGTGTAAAATTACACCCACCTTGGGTCTACATACTTGTTTTTTCTTTTATAGCTGTGGCTAGTATTGTGCTAACCTTAACGTGGGATCATATTCTTATCCACCTTTTTGAAAGCTTTTACCGTTATGGCTATTTGGTTTTTGGCGGTGGACAAGTGGTTGTGCCGGTCATGCACAGTGAGTTAGTGCAAGTGAATCAATATATGACCAATCAGGAATTCTTAACAGGATATGGTTTAGTTCAAGGTTTGCCGGGACCGATGTTCAGTTTTAGTGCTTATGCAGGTGGTATGGCTGCCAGATCAGGCGGTCCTATTATTCAGATTCTAGGAGCTGTTGCTGGAGGCATCGGGATATTTTTACCTGGATTACTGCTTATATACTTTGTGTATCCTGTATGGGAGAATCTAAAAAAGATTAAAGGTATAAAAGTCTCCTTAAAAGGTATCAATGCCGTTGCAGGTGGAATGATAGGTGTTGCTGCCATCATTTTAATGCAACAAAGTGGTTTGAATCTTGAAAATATCGTGGTTACGTTACTGACGGTCTTGATACTTATAACGAAAAGAATTCCGGCACCATTTATGGTGGTGATCGTGATTGTTGCAGGCTTCCTTATCGGTTAATACATAACTTAACCATAGCATTTAATGAATGTATTGGAAGGTGACGTATATGTTTTTGATGATCATGAACAGCTTAATGGATTTTCGACGCTCATGGAGGAAATATGTCGCTCTTGGTTTGGGTTACCTTTTAATAACAAGTTATTTATTTGTTCCGGGACTGGCTTATCTTTTTAATCGTCTATTAATCGTTTCTAAAACGGGTGTACTTCTTAATAGAGATATCTTCAAAATACTATTAAATTATAAAAGTGCATTTGGTATATTAGTATTAATGGTTATAGCTGTTATATTTGTTCTGATTGAACTCGGTACATTAACGGTCCTTGCTCATAAAAAATACTATAATAGACCGGTTTTGATTACTGAGGCAATGGCAACTACTTTTCAAGTGTTGCATCGTTTAATAGGTTTTGGCTTTCTTTTACTCATGTTTCAATTTATGGTGGCCATACCTCTCGTTAATTTTCCGGTCAAACCGGTGATCTTAAATCAAATCAAGGTACCAACTTATTTTATAGAAAATATCATGGTGTATGGTGTCATAAAAGTTATATATTGGAGTGTTGTCATCCTGCTCGCTTATTTTTTATTAAGATGTATCTTTGTATTTCATGAGATTTTGTTAGTAGGAAAAAGTACATGGCAGGCGATTCGGTCTAGTTTAGCTCTTACAAGAGACTTACATCAATCCATTTTATTCAAGATGGTTATGATGAATTTAATGCTATTTGGTGCTTTGACAGGTATTTTGACCATCCTGTCTTTTCTTTTTTCGGGGTTTGATACGGATGTGAATTATCAACTCAACCAATTTTTAACGAGTATTTCGGGCTTTTTGTTATGGACGTATACGCTTTTAATCATGCCAATCAATATCTTGTTCCTAACGAGGCTATACTACGAAGTAAAAAGCAAGAACGGTGTTATATACAAAGATTTTCTAAGAACTTCAAGATGGACACTGATATCTAGATTAGAGTGCTATTTGAGAGATCTATTAAAACCACGTCGTTTTTTATCAGCTTTCATGGTGATGATCAGCCTTTTCTTATCTTTTTATATGAGTCACACATTAAACCAAGATTTATTATATAAAGGTAGAGGTATTGAGGTGGCGGCCCATAGAGGGAAAACAGGAAATACACCTGAGAATTCCCTGTCAGCCATTGCTTTGGCACTTGATTCGGGTGTTGATGTAATAGAAATGGATGTTCAATTAACACAGGATCAGGTTGTCGTGTTACATCATGACTTAAATCTAATGAGAATGGCAAAAATACCAAAAAGAGTCTCTGAAATGACCTATAATGAATTGTTAGAATTAGATATTGGTAGTGATATATCCACAGAATATAGGAATGAAACCATACCGAAACTTGAAGATGCAATCACCATGATTGATGGTCGCGCATCTATGTTAATTGATATAAAGGCTTATGGATATGAAGCAGAAATGGCAAAAATCATTGTTGATATCTTAGAAGAGGCGAATGCAATAGAGACGAGCTATGTTCAATCCTTTAATTACAAAGTTTTGAGTGAGATTAGATCATTAAATTCAGATTTGAGAATTGGCCAGATTATGTACTATGCAGTTGGCAATCTGGATTTATTAGATGTAGATTTCTACACTGTACAAAAAGATATGCTGAGTCAAGAATTTGTGAGGAAAGCACATCAAATGGAACGTGGTATATGGGTGTGGACGGTTAATCGTGAATCAGAGATTAAAAAAACACTACAATTTGATATTGATGGCATCATTACAGCCAATGCAGAACTTGTTAGGGAGGTACTTGGATTGAATGAACCTTTAGAGGAAGTAACGTTAGAATAAAGCACCATAAATATTTGATTAAAGATTAAGAATATTGTAAGAATTATAGCAAGTACTTTGACCGATTTGTAGGATAGACTATGAATGTGTCAACAGGAAAGAAGAGGTAAACGTGTGGAGAAGATAAAGATACTTGTTTGTGATGATGATAAGGACATAGTGGATGCAATTGCTATTTATTTGGAACATGAAGGCTTTGAGATTGTAAAAGCTTATGATGGCTATGAAGCACTTGCTGCTATGAGAGAAAAGGCAATTCAGCTTATTATTATGGATATTATGATGCCCAAGTTAGATGGTCTAAAGGCAACACTCAAAATACGTGAAACGATGAATTGTCCAATTATTCTTTTGTCGGCTAAGTCCGAGGATACAGACAAGATTATCGGACTCAATTTTGGTGCGGATGATTATATGACAAAGCCATTTAATCCTTTAGAGTTGATTGCTAGAGTGAAGTCACAACTCAGACGTTATAACCATCTAGGCAGTGTTCCTCATCATCAAAACATCCTAAAAACAGGAGGACTTGAGCTTGATATGGAATGCAAAGTGCTCTTTGTAGATGGTGAACAAGTGAATTTAACACCCACAGAACTGGGAATTCTACAACTGTTGATGCGTCATATGGGTCGGGTCTATTCGATCACGGAGATTTATGAGCATGTATGGGAAGAGGAAGCAATCGCTGCTGAAAATACAGTTGCTGTCCATATTCGCCGAATCCGTGAGAAAATAGAAATTGACCCCAAAAATCCAAAATACGTAAAGGTGGTATGGGGCATTGGCTATAAAGTTGAAAAAATTATTTAGACACATGATAACAAAAGCGTTAGTTTTATTGATGATGGTTGGTGGTGTTTTCATTGGAGCTTGGGGTTTTTATAACATAGCTATCATGGAAGATGCTTACCAAAGTGAAAATTTTTATGAAACACAACAATTTGAAGAAGATTTGGCACGTTTGGCACATAACATTGTTGAAAAAGAGCTGGTTTTAACAGATGAGGCGAGTATTCTTGCTCTTGAGATACCAGAGGAAGAAAAAAGTGAAAAGGTTAGACGCTTACGCATTATCGAACATAACTTGAAGCAGGCAAAGGATTTAGACTATATGCTGGTATCAAAGATGACGAAACGGGTCATCAGTAATATATCAAAGTCACAACAAACTTCTATTCTTGATCGTTCTATATATGTGAGATGGGATTATGCATCGGTTGAAACAAGTTTTAATCCGAATTTTGGACAAAACTATTTTTCAAATGGTATCAATGAGGATATTCAAAGGCTATTAGGTTTGAGCCAACATGAATTAATCGTAGCAATAAAACCGGAGCTTGACCCAGCATCACTATATTTCGGTGAGCCTTATAACACTTTTACCAATTTTAAGCAGCACCAAAATGAGTATTTTATTGGGATAATCATTGGTTTATTTCTAATACTATTTGGTACGGTATATTTAACGGTGTTTACAGGGAATGAGAATGGTCGCAAGCAATTCTATGATTATATTCCTTTTGAGATACAAGTGATTCTTGCGTTTGTTTCGACAATACCGGTGGTTGCCATCGGTGAGCAGATGCATACTATCAATCAGTTTATGGATCTGATACCTATCCTTGTTGCTCTAGTTACAAGTTTGCTGTTTTGGTTTTTCTGCTATTTATCGACTGTACGAAGAATCAAAAGGGGCGCATTTTTCAAGGAACTACTAATCAGTCAAGTCCTGATAAAGATCATTGAAGCTATGACCTATGATAGGAAGCAGGGGAGGCTAAAGCCATGGCTATTGCTACTCTTAGTGGCCTATGGCGGCATGAATATGTTTTTTATTCTTCTATTCTTAGTAGGGTTTAATATTGGTATAACATTTTTGTTATCTCTACCTATGTTTATTGCTTTTAATATAATCGTACTCCTATTTGTAAATGAGAGAATCCGCACGCTGAATAAAATGATGCATGCGACCAAGGAACGGGTGAATGGACACATTAATTATCCCCTTGAGACAAAGTCTTTGACGAGAGAATTTCGAGAGTGGGGAGAAGAACTCAATCAACAACAGATCGGTATGGAGAAAGCCCTTGAAGAAGCAATGAAGGGTGAGAGAATGAAGACAGAATTGATTACGAATGTGACCCATGATTTGAAAAATCCATTAACATCAATTATTAATTACGTAGACCTATTGAAAAATGAAGAAATCGATAGCGATGATGCAAAAAATTATCTGCAAATTCTAGAAGAAAAATCCTTACGCTTAAAGAGTTTGATAGAACAATTGGTGGAGGCTTCGAAAGCCTCAAGTGGCAATGTTGAGATAGATCTTGAATCCTTAGATGCCTATGTTTTGCTACAACAGGTGATTGGGGAATATGAAGAAGCATTTGCAGATAAAGGTTTAATCATGGTAATGGATGAGCCCATGCCGCCTTTTATGATAGAAGGTGACGGACGGTTGTTACATCGTGTTATGGATAATCTTATGGCGAATGTGGCCAAATACGCCCTCGAAAACACTCGGGTCTATATTAGTTTCATAGAAAAAGAAAAAAACGAATCTCATGTGGCCATCGAAATTAAGAATATTTCTAAAGAAGCCCTTAATATGGCACCTGAATTATTAACAGAGCGGTTTATTAGAGGAGACAGATCCAGACATACGGAAGGCAATGGCCTTGGCTTATCCATTGCAAAAAGTTTGTCAGAAGCCATGGGCGCAAGTCTTGATATTGGTATTGATGGTGATTTATTTAAAGCAACATTGACATTTCCTTGTATCATAACGAATGCAGAGCTTGACCAATAGCAGATAATAAAAGCTGACAAAACCAAAGAGATCATCATTATGGCGATTCTGATAGTTAAAATATAGATACTATATTATTCGGTTTTATCATAAAATATAACTATGAATCATAAATAAGTAAGATTAATTGATTATTATTGGCCGGTCTGATTTGACTGTAGCATCAATATTTGTTATACTAATGATAGTTATGGAATGAAGTAGGGTCGTGAGTATTGAATGCATGAGCTTTTTTACGTATATGATGTATCTACCATATGTGGGTTGAAGTAAATGTGTTGCTAAGTGAAAGCGTGCTTGAAAAATTATAATTAGAACTGGGACTTGGTTAGGATCAAAAGGTCATGACCTATACTATAATATATGGTATAAAACGAGCGTAAGCGAAGTTTAAGTACTCTAACTCTATCACAGAGTTAGAGTACTTTTTATTTTATCAATATAGAACTAGAACCTGAGAATTAAGTTGTCTGCTTGATCAACACCATCAGTCATCTTTAATTTTTTTTGTAAAAAGGTATGAAACCAAGGAGGAAACATATGAAGGCACTAAAAAACCAAAGTTCAAGAGAAAACTGGTATGATTGGAAATGGCAACTCAAACACGCCATTACATCCATAGAAGAAGTTGAAAAGCTGTTGAAAACGGATTTTAGCAAAGAGTTTGGAGAAGACTTCAGGGATAAGTTAGAAAAAACCGTCGATATTTTTCCACTTTCTATTACACCCTATTATTTTTCACTCATTGACCAGAAAGACTTTATTAATGACCCGGTATTTAGACAGGCTTTCCCGGATGTTCGGGAACTGGATATATGCACATCCGATATTGAAGATCCATTAGGAGAGGATAAAGACAGCCCTGTAGAAGGATTAACCCATCGTTATCCTGATCGTGTTTTGTTTCACGTAAGTAATCGATGTGCTATGTATTGCCGTCATTGTACCCGTAAAAGAAAAGTCGGTGATACAGATTACTGTCCATCTCTTAAAGATTATGAAAGCGCGATCGCTTATATAGAAGAACATGTAGAAGTCAGAGATGTACTACTCTCAGGAGGCGATCCCTTCTTATTACCAGATGAATTAATAGGAAGCTTACTGGATAGATTGGCAAATATTAAGCATGTTGAAGTCATTCGAATAGGAACCCGAACACCGGTTGTATTACCTTTTAGAATTACAGAAGCATTGGTAGATATACTTAAAAAACATAAAAACTTATGGATCAACACCCATTATAACCATCCAAAAGAATTGACAAAAGACTCTATAAGAGCCATAGACAAATTGGTTGAAGCAGGAATACCTATGGGGAACCAATCCGTATTGCTTTCAGATATTAACGATTGCCCTCAAGTTATGAAAGCTTTGGTTCGTAAACTGGTAGCCAATAGAATCCGACCTTATTATTTATATCAATGTGATTTATCAGAAGGACTTGAACATTTTCGAACCAGTGTAGGTAGAGGGATTGAGATTATGGAAAGCTTACGAGGCCATACAAGTGGTTTTGCTATTCCAACTTATGTCATCGATGCACCAGGCGGCGGTGGTAAAATACCTGTTATGCCGAACTATCTAATTTCATGGTCAACCAACAAGATTATCCTAAGAAATTATGAAGGTGTCATCACCACTTATACAGAACCAAGAGCTTACGGTCATAGGGACTGTGATTTAGACTGCGCGGCATGTGACTTGCACATGAAAACCAGCTTGGATGATCCTTATGAAGCTACGGGCATCGAACAACTTCTATCGGACTACACAGACGTCATGACTTTGACGCCGGAAGAAATCAAGGCATAGGAGGCATAGAATATGAAAGATACTATTGAAAAGAAAGATACTATTGAAAAGAAAGATGGATTCACCATCCATCACGGCACATATAGTGATCGAATCTATGTCATGTCCTATAACCCATCAGAAACAAAGAAGATGTTGGATTATGTTCGGAAATTGGGTGAAGATAAGGCGTACGGTAAGATTATTATTAAGGCGCGGGAAACAGATCGTGTTCTACTTCTAGATGCGGGTTTTACAAAAGAAGGTGAGATAGAGGGCTATTATAAGGGCACAGACCCCTGTCTCTTCATGGTTAAATACTTAAAACCGGATCGAAGAGGGGTTCGTAAAAAGGCAAAAATTCTAGATGGTATTGATAAAGCAAAAGAAAAAAAGACGAATCTAGATGATTTTAAGTGGCCAAACTATACCTTCAGATCTTTAGGAGAAGAGGATATAAAGCAAATGATTAAGGTTTATGAAGAAGTCTTTCAGTCTTATCCTTTCCCAATATATGACCCAAATTACATTAAGAAAACCATGACGGAAGATTGTCAATATTTTGGTGTATTTGATCAAGAAAGCTTAATTGGCCTTAGCACATGTGAGATTAACCACAAAGAGAAAAATGTCGAAATGACCGACTTTGCGGTGTTACCTACTTACCGAGGCCATAAGTTAGCGAAAGCCTTACTTATAATCATGGAAAAAGCGATGATTGAGCAAGGTATATCAACCCATTATACAATAGCAAGAAGTCAATCCCTGCCGATGAATATGACCTTTAGCAGTTTGGGTTATCATTATGGCGGTACATTATGGAACAACACTCAGATAGCAGGGAACATAGAATCAATGAATATATGGGTGAAGCAAATAATTGAGTAGATAAAGTTGGAAAAAGTTCAAACTCTAAATAGACATATCAGTGTGATATGCCTATTTAGGGTTTGACTTTTTTTGGGCAAAATGATAACATCCCATTAGTATCAGACATCAAGATGACAGCTAAAGTGACGGCAATTGCGATTTGCAAAACATGGGAGAGACAATCCGAGAGCATGTTTTAAAAAAATCCTTTCTTATTTTCTAAAGAGAGCAATCTCATAAACTAAGGAGGATACAAAAATGAAAATCAGAACAGCAGAACCTTTTAAGATTAAGATGGTGGAACCAATACACCTCATATCTGAGGCAGATAGAAACCTTAGATTGAAAGAAGCAGGTTATAACCCATTTTCACTAAGAGCAGAGGATGTATATATTGATTTGCTAACAGATAGCGGAACAGGCGCTATGAGTGACCATCAGTGGTCAGCTATGATGATGGGGGATGAATCCTATGCCGGTAGTCGAAGTTTTTATCGGTTAGAATCTGTGGCAAAAGAGATTACAGGATGTAAGTACATTATACCCACCCATCAAGGTAGAGGCGCTGAACAGATCATGTTACCAATCTTCGTTAAGAATCCGGGTGATTATGTCATTAGCAACATGCATTTTGACACGACGAAGGCACATGTGGAACTTGCAGGTGCTAGAGCCATTAATGTTATAGATGCTAAAGCATTTGATACGGATATATATGATGATTTCAAAGGGAATTTTGATATAGCTTTGCTAAAGGCAACGATAGAGGAAAAAGGTGCGAACCAAGTGGCACTAATCATTGTTACAGTAACTTGTAATTCTGCCGGTGGCCAACCGGTATCAATGGCAAATATTAAAGCGGTCAAAAAAATAGCAGATGAATATGGTATCAAAGTCATGTTAGATGCAGCAAGATACGCAGAAAATGCTTATTTTATTAAGATGAGAGAAGCAGGCTATCAGGATAAGACCATAAAAGAAATATGTAAAGAGATGTTTGCGCTATCAGATGGCTTTATGATGAGTGCCAAGAAAGACGGCCTTGTCAACATGGGTGGTCTCATAGGTATTCGTGAAGATGAAGTACTTTATACAAATGCAAGGTCTTTATGTGTGCCTCTTGAAGGTTTTCCTACCTATGGCGGTTTATCCGGTAGAGATATGGAAGCTCTAGCTGTTGGTCTTGAAGAGGGTACGAATTATGAATATCTGGATTATCGTATAACACAGGTTGCCTATTTGGGTGATCAATTAAGAGCCGCAGGTGTACCGATTCAGCATCCGACAGGTGGACATGCGGTCTTTGTTGATTGCAAAAAAATATGTCCCCATATACCCTACCACGCTTTCCCGGCCCAAGCGGTCTGTAATGAGGTTTATCTCATTGCAGGTATTAGGGCAGTAGAAATTGGATCTTTTCTTTTGGGTAGAGACCCGGACACAGAGGAGCAACTTGAGTCACCTTTTGAGTTTATGCGTTTGACCATACCAAGACGCACCTACACCAATAGGCATATGGATGTGGTAGCGGATGCGGTTATAGCAACGTATCAAAAGGCCGATGGGTTAGCTGGGTTGTCATTTGAATATGAGCCCAAGGTACTAAGACATTTTACTGCACGTTTGAAACCTATGATATAGAATAAAGCAACATGGAGGCATTATGAATAAAAAATGGCTTATAAGTCTAGTCCTGCTAATTATTATGACAGGATGTGGTACGAAAATAACTCTAAAACCGCCGGTTGACGATCAGACCACTGCTACAGTAGAAGTGAATGAAGGCGGTATGGAAGTTGATTATGAAGACGAAACAGAATATTTAGATTTCGAAGGTGTTCTGGAGGAAACAACAGAGGAAACAGCAGATGACACCGGAAAAGATGAGCAACCGGAATCGACAAGGCCCAATCAAGAAGTAGTGGAATCAGATATAGTGGGTTATCATGATTTGATTGTTGATTTATCAGATAAAAGTATCGATGTGGATATAACCGATCCACGGCTGTCAGATCTGGTAAAACACTTAAAAACCAATCCATACAACTATACACTAAAGCAGATTGGCAAAGTCACACAACCGGAT